>JAEDFU010000012.1 GCA_016297915.1 Clostridia bacterium
ATTGAACCTAACGGTTCAATGATATTACTTCGTAATGATATTTGCTAAAGCAAATTAAATTATCGGAAGTTTGGTCTGAAAGCGACGCAGTCATTTTCAAGCAAAACTGATGTTTATTCAAACTTGGACGAAATACTCCAAGTACTTATCTTTTTTTTGCAATTACTATCTTAATTCAAATTTTAGGTAACAAACTGTCTGCATTGTTTTTACTTATATTTAATTATATGTTATTATTAAGTAATTAATCTAGGAGAAACTATTGTGGAACTAAATGAAGATTGGTTTGACAAAACCAAAAGCACACAGATAACACTAAATCAAATTTTAAATGATAACGAAAAAGTCTTGTGGAAAGGATGTCCAAAAAAGAGTTCTTATGCATTAAGCAAAAGTCTCAGACTTATGCCTATGGCTCTACTTTGGGCTCTAGTGGACTTTGGAATAATTTTATTTTTAATTATAGTTTATGGTAACACCTTTCAGGCTTATATGATTGCTATATTAATTCCATTTTTTATCGTACATCTAACCCCTTTTTGGATGTGGCTATTTAAGGTACTCAAGTCATCAAGTGAGATGAAAAACACCTATTATTTGATTACAAATCAGCGAGTTATTTGTATCAAAGGCAAAATTCCATATGTTGATAATTCACTTGAAATCAAAGATTTGAAGTATGCTACACTCTCTAGAGACTCTATTGACAAATTGTTACATGTAGGCGATATCTTCTTGACTTCAATAACTGGTGTTCTTGTACTATACGATATTCCTGATTGCGAGTTTATGACTCAAAGACTCAACAAACTAATAAGCAACAAGGACAAAGAATTTGTATTTTACAAGGAAACATATGTATGTAATCACTGCGGATCAGCTTTTGATGCCAAATTAAATAAATGCCCTAATTGTGGAGCAAGCAAAGAAAAAACAAAATAAAGAAAAAAGACTACACCGTACTTGGTGTAGACTTTTTTTTAAAACCTAAAATATTCGTCGTTTTCTTGTTCCCAAAAGCCAATGTCATTCTGGTTATTGTTTGTCTTTTCCATAAGAATTTTATTGATTGCTTGCTCAACTTTTCTAACATTTTCTAGAGTCATTGGTCTATATCTGTTATAGTTTTTGAAACCTAATATTGTATCATCTTTGCCACAAATAGTTCTAAATAACGAATATAGTTTTTTGATTCTATCTACATCCAAATCCAATTCTTCTTTGCTAACAGAAGAATAATATCTAATAAATTGGTCAGCACAATAATAATCCTTGTCTCTAACAATGTCATCAAGTCTGCTCATTTCATCTTGTGTGACAACAAACGGACTTAGTTTAATCTCTTTGCCACTATTATCTTGTGTTGTTACAAACAAATACTCATCAGCGTAATCTTGCCAAGGAGATGTTTGATACTCTCTATGTAGTCCTTTTGTGATGTCCAAAATCTTATCATTACTTATAAATTTGCAACGAGAATGATCCAAGTTGAGTACTGCAATGCGACATTTGCCATCTATTGCTGTCAAATACAAATCAACTGGTTTAATCTTAACTTCTTCCATAAAAAACCCCTTTTTACTTTTATTACAAACTATTTATTGTCTTAATTTTTACATCAAACATTATATCACGACAAAACGCAAATTTCAATACCAAACTAAAAAGTTTTGTGTATTATTGCAACAAAAAAACAAACACCAATGATTTTGTGATGTTTGTTTGGTAATGCAAATTTTGATTATTTATTTTTATTTGCTTTTTTGATTTGTTTTAGTTCCTTTTTGTAAGCTTTGTATTCAATTTTAAAAGCCTTGATTGGAATATTTTTTAGTCTTAAAAATCTTTCTTGCAGGTAACTTGAAGCCTTGTCTAATAGTTCTTTGTCTATTTTTTTGTCTTTGAACTCATCTAATTGCGAGAATTTAAAAGGTTTATCTATAAGCAGAGTATTAAATACAAAAGCGTTGGTAACTTTTTTGAAATATGATGGGACTATCCAAGCGTCTGACTTCAAAGCAAAAAGCACAAGTCCATTTTTGATATCCATTGACTCCGCATTTTTTATTCTTGTTCCCTCTGGGAACAGCAAGAGTTTTTTGTTTGCTTTGAGTATTTTGAGTGTTGTCTTGACAGCGGAAATATCGTTTGCACCCCTATCTACTGGATAAGCTCCAAATTTTTTGAGGATAGCTCCACCTAATTTATTTTTGAACAGCGATTTTTTTGCCATGATTTTGGCAGTTGGTGCTATCCTTGCTTTGTATATGATTGCATCATTATTTGTTTGGTGATTAGCACAAAATATCGTTGCTTGTTTTTTGGTTAGTTTTAGATATTTTTTTCCGATAATTCTTAGCGGAAAAATTATAAGCAATATTGGCACAGCAATTAGCCAACATATCCAATAAAACATAATTACTCTCCTTTGATAATTTTGTAAAGCAAATCGACTTCCTCGTCTATTGTCATGTTTGAATTGTCTATATACATAGTTCCCTCGGTCAAAATAAGCGGAGAAACTGGGCGTTCTCGGTCTCTACGATCTCTCTCAATTAGGTCTGCTTTGACATCCGCCAAACTTATGTTTTGACCTTTGGACAAAAGTTCTGAGTGTCGACGATTTGCCCTCACATCAATGTCTGCATCCAAAAAAAATCTAAATTTGGCATTAGGCAAGACATGCGATGTAATATCCCTGCCTTCCATAATCAAATCAAATTTTTTGGCAGAGTCCCTTTGAATATTTAGCACATATTCTCTACATTTAGGATATGGTGCAATGATTGAACATATGTCACTAATTTGGTTTAAACGAATTTTTTGTGACACATCTTCACCGTTTAAAATAGTGATTTGTTCACCGTCCTTGTGATTAAGCACAATATTTATTTTGTCTAAGGAATTTTCGACTTGTGATTGATTGTTTGGGTCTATATTATTATCCAAAACATAAACACCTAGTGCTCTATAAATTGCCCCTGTATCAAAGTGAACAACACCCAATTTTTGAGCAAGCCTAGAGCAAACAATTCCCTTGCCGGAAGATGATGTTCCGTCTACCGCTATTGTTAACATATTTTCCCTTTAAATACCAAATCCTTTTCTTTCTCAGATAAAACCTTATATTTGCCCTCGGCAAGGTCACCAAGTTCTAGAGCGCCTATAGACAATCTTTTGAGTGCATAAATTGTCACCTTTAGTTCTTCAAAAATATGCCTAATTTCTCTGTTTTTGCCCTCGAATATTGTTATATTGTAATAATTGAATTCATCTTCTGAATAAACATAATCAATTTTGGCTGGAAGATAGTTGACTCCGTCTACCGTCATTCCTCTTCGAATCATGTTGAGCTCTTTGTTGGTGAGTACAACTTTTACTTTTACCTCATATGTCTTACAAATATTTTTGGATGGATGTATAATATTATTTGCATAATCGCCGTCATTTGTAAGCAAAAGTAGTCCTTGCGTATTGTAATCTAATCTGCCTACTGGAAAAACTTTTTGTTTGACGCCTTTTAGCAAATCAGTTACTACATGTCTATCCTTTTCGTCCTTTAAGGATGTAATATAACATCTAGGCTTGTTGAGCATGATATATATCTTATCACTTACTGCTCTGACTATCTTGCCATTAAATTTGACTACATCATCGTCTTTTACATCATAAGCCAAATCCTTGTTTACTTGACCGTTGATTGAGATTTTGCCGTCTAACACAAATTGTTCCACATGGCGTCTGCTACCTAGTTCGGCACTAGCCAAAAACTTATTTATTCTCATATTTTCACCTTAGATATATTCTACTATTTTTTGTACAAATAAGCAATCAAATAATATTCAAAACAAAAATAAAAAGCGAGCCAAAAGATTTGGTACACACTTGCTATCTTCTTGTTCGCTCTTTATTGAATTATTTAAATCAAATTCAAAAATTTTATTACAATATAAACAATTTAATATCAAAACCACTTATCTATAATATTATCAAATAGATATTTCATATCGTTATTTTTTGCACCCTCAATAGTTATCAAATCGTCCTCGTAAATCACTTGACCTTTGTACAAAACTTGGACTTTGCCAACACCTTGGTTAAGCTCAATTGGTGCTGTTAGGCTATCTGGCAAAATGTATTTGACATCATAATCCATTTCCTCAGACTTGAGTATTGGCTTGCTATAGCCTTTGACAGTGATTATTCCTATTTCGGATTTGTGAGATTTTTCTATCTCAACATTACTAACAAAATTATATGGCAAAACAAATTCTTTCATCATATACTCGCTCATTGCAAGTTTTGTGAGTCTATCACTCTCCTCAAACATTGGCTGACAATTAAGGACAACTGAGATTATTTGAAGACCGTTTTCTTCGTGAGCATTAACCAAGCATCTTCCTGCATTATCCGTAAAACCAGTCTTGACGCCAATGCAATATTTGTCTGTAAACATAAGTCTATTTTTGTGTTTTAGATATCTTGCTTGATAGATATCATTTTTTTCAATAACCATTCGTTCGGTTGCAACAATCTCTCTAAAAACTGGATTTTTGAGTGCATATGATGTCATTATTGCCAAATCATAAGCTGATGTGAAATGTCCTTCCCCATCTAGTCCATGTGGATTTGCAAAATGAGTGTGTTCTAGTCCCAAATCGGATGCAAAGTTATTCATGAGTTCTACAAAGTATTCTTCTCCGCCAATATGCTCTGCAATTGCTACCGCACAATCATTTCCGCTCGCTAATATTAATCCATATAGAAGTTCTCTCATGCTTAACTTTTCGCCACTTTTTAGATAAATACTAGTTCCCTCAATGCCTATTGACTTTTCGCTTACTTCAAATTTTTCGTCCAAATTTGGAGTATTTTCTATTGCTAAGATTGCTGTTACAATTTTGGTAGTACTAGCCATTGGCAATTCGGCTTCGTGATTGTAACTATACAAAATTTCGTTGCTATTCCCTTCAATTACAACCATACCTTTGGCACTCGAAGGAATTTCTCTTGCCATAACAACCTTTGGACTTATCAAAGATATCATTAACATTACAATTGCAATCAATATTAGTATTAGACTATTCTTTTTCATCTTGCTTGTCACCTTTTTTTGCAATATAATTCTCGTAAAACTCAAATAGCATATCTAATATCTTTTTTGACATATCGCCAGTTGTATTCACTGGCAAAAACTTAAAGTCTAAATTAGATATTGCAATAAAACCGATTGGCACAATATTAAACCCCGTTCCACTTCCTGCACTTAAGTTTCCAGATTTATCCTTGGAATTTGAACCACCACCAGAGATAAGTCCAACGCTTATTTTGCTTACTGGAATCAAAAACATTTTGCCTCCAAGATCAATCATTTTGCCAACAACTGTATTTGCATCAACAATTTCCTTGATGTGCGAAAATGCGTTTTCTATAACATTGTCAATGCCAGTTTCTTTTTTTTCTTTATCATTTTTTGACATATTTATTTCTCCTATAAAAACTAATAATAATTGCAAAAGCCAAATCAAACAGCGTAAAGTACACCTTGATATCAAGTGTAATATCAATTACTTTATTCAAAAAATCTACGCCATTTGCATAAGAAAAACTAATATCTCTATTATTTTCTTTTAGTTTATATTCTGCGAAATCGCAAATATTATTTAAAAAAGCAATAAGTAATGCGCTAGTACTAGAATTTGAAATTCCAATATTGGATACAACTTGGATATCGTCAAAATATAATTTGTCGAGTATATTTTGTTTTATTTGCATAAGCAAGTACTCATCTTTTTTGCTAAGAATAATACTTAGTGATTTGATTTTTTTGTGATTATTTATTTGAATATATAGTCCAATTATGCTGATTTTGATTTTGAGAATTTTTATTCCAAAAAGTCGGATATTGATGCAAACAAGGTTTTGATATAAATCTAGATTAATAGTTATTCTAATTACTAGCATCAAACTCAAAAACAATATAAAAAAAGACAAAAAAATAATAGTACTACTCATACTATTACTTTTTGCAATTTATTTAATTTTATAATGTGTTATGTACTAATATTTTTATTTTAATTTTCGTCCTGAGCATTTATATCAATCAAAGGAATATTTGATAAGTCATCTGTAAACTTGCCCAAAATATCATCTAGTCTATTTCTGTCTTCTATTATCTCTTCCTTGGTTTCCTTGATGCCCTTGATTATCTGTTCGGCTTCTTCGTCAGACATGTCTTTGGCAATATCTTCTTCCTCAGGAATTTCTCTAAAGTCAAATAATGAATTATTACTTTCCTCATGCAACACCTTAATTCTCTCAAGTAATTGGTCGTAGTCAGGAAGGTCGGAGATTGAGCTTATATTAAACTTTTTGAGGAATGTGTCGGTAGTTCCAAATAGCAATGGTTTTCCCACAGCATCCTTTCTGCCAACAACCTCGATAAGATTATTTTCAAGAAGTGTGTTGATTGCATAATCACAATTAGCTCCACCCCTTATGTTTTCAATCTCAAGTCTTGTAATTGGTTGTTTGTAAGCTATAATTCCACATACCTCAAGTACTATCTTAGTGAGCATTTTTTCCTTGATAGGATTGAGTACTACAGATATAGTCTCAGCATATTCTTTGTTGGAGCAAAGTTGTGCTTTTTCGTTAAAAATTATTACTTGAACACCGTCGTGATTATCTTGTTTTTGCTTTTGAAGTTCCTTGACTGCCTCTTCAACCTCAGATTTTTCTATCTCTAATTTTTCGGCTATATCCAAAAAGGATACTCCCTCTCCAGCGACAAAGAGAATTCCCTCTATTATCTTAGATAAGTTCTCCATTAATTTCATCTCCTGTTTTTTCTATTTGTATATCCGAAAACAAATCATCTTGGGATACTCTAATAACTTGCATTTTGATAAGCTCAAGTAATGCCATAAAAGTTGTAATAACTTCGTCTTTGCTTGATGTTTCCAAAAATAGTTCACTAAATTTGAGTTTGTTTCGTGAAATCAAAGTATCCTTGATTGATGATATCTTTTGCTCGACAGTAAAAGTCTCTTTGACGATTTCCTTGCTTTCTTTGCTCTTTTCGATTTTGTTGACCTTATGCATAATCCCAACAAAAGCATCAAGGAGTTTGTCGAGTTCCATGTCTTTGATGACTATTCTAAACTTATTAGCTTCTTTTTCAGGAGTCTTATAAAATTTGTCATTACTCTCAAGTTTGCCAAGTTTTTCGTTGACTTCCTTGAACATTTGATACTCTCTAAGTCTAAGTTTGAGTATATATTCTGGATCAAGTTCGTCCTCGTCATTTTCAACAATTTTTGGTAGCAACTTTTTGCTCTTAATTTCAATTAGCAAAGCGGCATACTCAATAAACTCACTTGCAACCTCAAGGTCAACTTGTGAGATATCTTTCATAATATCCAAATACTGCTCAGTCAAGTCGGAAATTTGTATATCCTCGATATCGAGTTTGCTCTTTTTGATAAGTGTAAGTAGCAAGTCAAGTGGGCCACTAAAATTTTCTAGTTTGAATGTAAGTTTTTGGCTGTCCTTTTCGGACTCTTCAACTAAAGTATCAACGCTTGATTCTACATTTTCATTTGTATTAAGTTGTTCATTTTTGACATCAGTTTCGTTTGTCAAATTTTCATTATTTTCTATCATTATTTATCCGATATTTAGTTTTATTTTTAATTTTGCATACTACTACGCATATTCCAAGTTTTTGGCTTAGATAGTAGATATTTTGTTTATTTAAAGAATAATCCCCAAAACAATTCAATTGGAAGTGCAACATAAGTTATGAGACTATAAAGTAGTCTGTCTGCAAGAAGTAATACAAGTAGCAATATAAATGAACCATATCTATACATAAATCTTACATAGCCATTGTCATATTTGGTGTAATTTTCTACAAGTTTAAATCCATCAAGTGGATATATTGGAAGGACATTAAATACAGCAAGACTAATATTGATGAAGAACAAAAAATAAAAAAATCGTTGCAAAAACAATACAATCAAACTAGTTGACGGAATTAGCAGTGTCAAATAGAAAAATCCGCATCCCAAAAATCCAAGAATTAGATTCATTAGTACCCCAGCTACGCTTGTAAGTCCAATGCCTTTTTTGATATTGCGAAAATTGTCTGAATTATATTGCACAGGTTTTGCCCAGCCAAATCCAAAAATAGCACAACACAAAAAACCAATTGTGTCAATATGTTTGAATGGATTGATACTTACACGCCCTTGCATTTTAGGTGTCATATCCCCACACTTAAATGCAGTCCACGCGTGAGCAAATTCGTGGAGACTTAGAGTTATCAAAACCACTAGTATATAAGCTAGCGAAACTATTGCAAAGTTCCACCCTTGATAGGAATTAATAAAAAATAGCATTTTGATCCTTTTTTGTTAAAACTCTTGATAGTATTTTAACAAATATATATTTTTTTGGCAATTTATATTTTAGACTATTTCAAGTAAATAATTCGGTGGCACTGTTCGCAAATAATTGTGCCTTCTGTTTTGAGTTTGTTTGCCTTGGCTGTAGGAATTTCTACACGACAACCTGAGCAGTGACCATTATCAAATGCAACATAAACTGGGAATATTTTGTCTGCTTTCATTGCTTTGTACTTATTAAGTAAACTTGGCTCAATCTCAGATTCTAGCACTTTCATTTTGTCTTCGACTTCTTTGATTTTTGGCTCAACAAGTTTCATTGATTTTTCGTAAGCAGCTTTGAATTCGTTATACTTTGATCTAGCTTTAATCATGTTGTTTTTGGTCACCTCAAAGTCTTTGAGGCTGTTTTTTATTTTGGTTATAATTATATTTATATTTCTTTCTAGCAAAAATAATTCACTGCTAAGCGAATTGATTGTCGAAAGCATGCCATCAACATCATCAAGTTCAACTGTGCTTAAATTTGTGTTTGTGAGCTTTTGGATTTTTTTTAAATTAGCCTCGTATTGTTTTTTGAGATTATTATATTCTTCAAGAAGAGCATTAGCACCATTTTCAAGTTGCATGCCTTTGTCATGAGCCTCAACTATATAACCTTTGAGTTTAATCATGTTGCTTTTTTCAACACTATTGAGATTTGATTTTTTTAGTTTATTCAACTCAAAGTCTAATTTTTGATATTCAAGTATTTTGTTCATAGTTTAATTCCTTTTTGGCTTTTTCAAAGAGCCTTATATTTTTTTCAACTTTGTCATCAGTTGTTTTTTGATTATTTTTGATTTGATATAACATCTTTAAATTATAGTCAATATAATCTTTGATATCACTCAAGGGACTTTCAAAGTTTGATTTTCCAAACATCAAATCAAACTCAGTATAAGAGCTAGTTTCTTTGGATTTTTCACATTTAATTATGTTATAAAATTTGCCTTTGTCACTTATTATTATGTCAAAGGTTATTTTGAAATTGTGAGATACTAAGTATTTTTTTAGCTCAATTTGGTCGTGTTGTGGAGACAAAACATAGCTTGGGATTTTGACATTTGATTTATCTATAATATTCAATATCTCAAACCCGCCCATTCCAGCAATGACACACTGATCGATTTTTGCATCACCATATTTTGTTAGTCCGTCACAGCAAATTGCTTTGAATTTGCCTTGATACTTTTGCAAAAGGATTATTGCTTTGTTTAGACTGTCTTGGCTTATATCTGACACATATGCAAAGTCTATTTTTTGCTCATCAAATAAGTGTCTTACAAGTTTGCCATGATCACAGCCCACATCAGCCACAATCTTGCCATCAACCAAATCACTTAATACGGTTAATCTTTTGGATAGTTTATTCATAAAAATCTTGCAACTTTTTACTTCTATTTGGATGTCTTAGTTTACGCAAAGCCTTAGCTTCGATTTGACGAATTCTCTCTCTTGTTACATTAAACTCTTTGCCAACTTCCTCCAATGTTCTTGGGTGGCTATCATCAAGACCATATCTAAGTCTTATTACCTTTTGCTCTCTTGGAGTAAGAGTCTCAATTACTTGCAAAAGTTGTGCTTTGAGAATATCTTGAGCGGCGTTGTCTGTTGGAGACTTAACACTCTCATCCTCAACGAAATCACTAATTCTACTCTCGTCTTCTTCGCCTACTGGACTCTCCAAAGATACTGGGTCTTGGGCAATCTTTTGGATTTCGATTACTCTATTTTCGCTAAGTCCCATACGCTCAGCAATCTCGGCGTTTGTTGGATCTCTGCCAAGTTCCTGCATAAGTTGTTTGCTTACGCGAGAGAGTCTATGAATTGTCTCAACCATATGTACTGGAATTCTAATAGTTCTTGCTTGATCGGCTATTGCTCTTGTTATAGATTGTCTAATCCACCAAGTAGCATAAGTCGAAAATCTAAATCCCTTGGTATAATCAAATTTTTCTACGGCTTTGAGCAGTCCTAAATTGCCCTCTTGAATAAGATCCAAAAATTGCATAGAACTACGATTGACATATTTTTTGGCTATACTTACAACAAGTTTTAGATTACGCTCAGACAATTCTTTTTTGGCTCTTTCGTCGCCTTCAATTATCTTTTTGGCAAGTTCAACCTCTTGTTCTGGAGTTAGTAGTTGTGCTTGTCCAATGTCTTTGAGGTACATCTTAACTGGATCGCCTACCTTGACATCACTAATAAGATTTTTTAGTTCCTCGTCCTTAATAACTTCGTCAACTGAAGGTTCAACTGTAATTCCCTCATCCTCAAGTCTCTCCTTGACATCTTTGAGTTCGTCAGCACTTAGTTCGTAATTTATAAGCCTAGCACCAAGTTCTTCCTCAGTTATTGAATTGCCATCTTTGCTGGCATACTTTATAATTTTTGATATTTCTTGCTCTAAATTATCCATTATTTTCCTCTTTTATTCTTTTCTTTTGACAATTTACTTAACTCTAACATGATTTCTCGTTTTTCATTCTCGTCCTTGCACTTAGCAAGTCTACTTAGTAGCATGTCCATTGTATTTGCAGAGCCTGTATTAATAAGCACTTGCAAACAATCGCTATAGTATTTTTCGTTGTCCTCTCCAGATACAAAGTTATAATTAACAATATCTGACAAATCGGCAGTATTTTCAATATCGTCAAACATATCAAATATTTTGCTTACAATTGGTTTTTTGCCATTTTTGTATTCGTTTTCGATATAATCATAAATTTTGACATAATCAGGATTTTTGAGATTTGGTTTTATGCTATCATTTAGTTTGGCATAATCTTTTTTGTAAAGCAGTGACGCAATTATAAATTTAACTGCTTTGACATAAGAATTCTCTTTTAGATTAATTTTAGTATCAACATTTTCGACAATATCCTCTTGTTTGACAGTATCAGATACAAACTTACCCAAATCACTTTTGAGTACATTCATAGTAACATTTGTCATTTGTTGTACCATCTTGAGATATATCTCTTGCTCACTTTCGCTATCTAGCGACCTAATTACATTGAGTGCATCACCAATAAACTTGGTCTTTTGCTCGGGCTTGCTAAGGTCGTAATTACTTGCAAAGTCCTTAATCAAAAACTCAACCCAATACAAAGCAGATTTAAGCATTTCCTCCCAAGCTGATTTGCCAAAGGCATTGACAAATTCATCAGGATCTCTTCCGTCCGGGATTGTCACTACATAAACTTGAAGTCCAGCGTTGACAAGTATCTCAATGCTTCGGAGTGTTGCCTTTTTCCCTGCACTATCACCGTCAAAACAAAGAATTACTTTGTCTGCAAATTTCTTGAGATTTTTGGCATGATTGGCTGTCAATGCAGTACCCATACAAGCAACCGCATTGGACACCCCACTTTTGAACAAAGATATAACATCCATTTGCCCTTCAACAATAACAATCTCTGACAAATTACCTATCTTTTTGGCTTTTTTGATTTGATTAATTCCATAAATTAGACTACTTTTATCAAAGACAAGAGTTTGAGCAGTATTTTTGTACTTAGCAAAATCTGCTTTGCCAATAACCCTTCCGCTAAAACCAACGACATTGCCCATAAGATTAAATATCGGAAATATAATTCGCTTGGCGTAAGCGTCAATGAGCTTGCCGTCATGCTTGTCACAAACTCCACTATCTAATAATTCCTCGTCAGTATAGCCTAGCCCTCTTAAGTAGCCCACAACCTCATTCCAGCCTGTGCTATAGCCAATTCCATATTCTTTGATAATTGACATATCTAATTTTCGTGATGCCAAATACTCTAGTGCTGGAGTTGCCTCAGGTTTTTTGAGATTGTTGTAATAAAACTTGGCTGCATCAACAAGTAAACTAAATATTCTGTCTCTTTTCTTTTTGATTTTTATCAAATTTTCGTCATTTTGATAAGCAGGAAGTTCCATATTTGCATATTCAGCAAGTTTTTTGCATGCGTCATAAAAATCTAGTGACTCATACTTGCTAACAAAACTAATTACATCTCCACTAGCTCCACATCCAAAACAATGATAATATTGTTCTATCTCATTTATGGCAAAAGACGGTGTTTTTTCAAAATGAAAAGGACAGCATGCCCACCATGTTTTACCCTTGCGAGTTAAATTTATGTACTTGCTAGCGGTAGACACAATATCGTTATTTTGCTTTAACTTTTCGATAAAATCTTGCGAAAAACCCTTATTCACTACTCACCTCACAAAAATTCTACTAATATATACGCTAAAACTATGATTTTTCCTCTTTTTTTTGTAAAATTTTTTGGCATTTTACACAAAAAAATTAACTAGCATCTGCTAGTTAAGTTTTTTACTTTCTATTTACTTGATTTAGCTTCTTTTGTATCGTCTTTTTTGTCGTCAGTTTTTGGTGTTTCAGTATGCAAATTTGCATATGTATTTATACAAATTGATACAATTCCACAAACAATGCCACTGCAAGGAATAACAATCCAAGTTGGGTGCCAAATATTAGCAAAAATTCCCACCAAGATAAATACCAAAACTGATGCCAACATCAAAACTCCACAAACAGCATCACAAATAATTTGCGCTTTAGACTTTTTGTACATAACACTTTTCCCCCTAGTAATTAAATATATTATATCAAATAAAAATTTGTTTAACAAATAATTTGCATTAGATTTGAATATTTAATTTGCTATATCTGTTCTTGAAATATATTAATAAATTGAGTAAAAAATAGCCAAGCAAAAGCTTGACTATTTATATTAATTATTTATTTCTGATTGCTGCTTGAGCGGCTGCAAGTCTTGCGATAGGTACTCTATAAGGAGAGCAACTTACATAGTCAAGACCAATCTTATGACAGAACTCGATTGAGCTTGGATCACCACCGTGTTCACCACAAATACCACAGTGAAGTTCTGGTCTTGTCTCTTTGCCAAGACGAACAGCCATATCCATAAGTTTGCCAACACCAGTTGTGTCAAGTCTAGCAAATGGATCAGACTCATAAATCTTGTTTGCATAGTAAGATGGCAAGAACTTGCCAGCGTCATCACGGCTGAAGCCAAATGTCATTTGAGTCAAGTCGTTTGTGCCAAAGCAGAAGAATTCAGCCTCAGTAGCAATAGCGTCTGCAGTAAGAGCTGCACGAGGGATTTCGATCATTGTACCAACTTGGTATTTTAGATCAACACCACTTGCTTTGATAATAGCGTCAGCAGTTTCAACTACAATCTTTTTGACAAATGCAAGTTCCTTTACTTCGCCAACAAGTGGAATCATGATTTCTGGAACAACTTTCCAATCTGGATGATTCTTTTGAACATTGATAGCAGCCTTAATTACAGCCTTGGTTTGCATAACTGCAATTTCTGGATATGTCACAGTTAGTCTGCATCCACGGTGACCCATCATTGGGTTAACTTCGTGTAGGTCAGTAATGTATTGTTTAATTTGAGCAACAGTTTTGCCTTTTGCTTTTGCCAAAGCCTCAATATCTTGAGCTTCAGTTGGAACGAACTCATGTAGAGGTGGGTCTAGGAATCTGATACATACAGGCATGCCTTTTAGTGCTTCCATCAAAGCTTCAAAGTCTGCTTGTTGCATAGGCTCAATTTTGTTTAGAGCAACTTCTCTTTCTTCCTTAGTATCAGAACAAATCATTTCTCTAAATGCACCAATTCTCTCAGGGTCAAAGAACATATGCTCTGTACGGCATAGACCAATACCTTGAGCACCTAGCTCCTCAGCACGCTTAGCGTCATTTGGAGTATCAGCGTTAGTTCTTACGCCAAGTTTTTTGTACTTGTCAGCAAGTTTCATAATTCTGCCAAAGTAACCACTGTTAGGATCAGCAGGAACAGTCTTAATTTCGCAATTGTAGATTTTGCCTGTTGTACCGTCAAGAGAAATATAATCTCCCTCGTGGAAAGTTTGACCAGCAAGTGTGAATTGTTTGTTTTCCTCGTCCATTTTGATATCGCCACAACCAGATACGCAGCAAGTACCCATACCACGAGCAACAACGGCAGCGTGAGATGTTTGACCACCACGAACAGTTAGGATACCTTGGGCATATTTCATACCCTCGATATCTTCTGGGCTAGTCTCTAGTCTAACTAGAACAACTTTTTCTTTGTTTTTGCCATGAACAACAGCATCTTCAGCTGTGAACACAATTTTGCCAGTAGCAGCACCTGGAGATGCAGCAATACCCTTGCCTACAACATTTTCTTTGTCGGCATTTTTAAGAGCAACTGTATCAAATTGAGGGTGAAGTAGCATGTCTAGAGATTTAGCGTCGATTTGCATCAAAGCCTCTTGCTCAGTAATCATTCCCTCGTCAATCAAATCACATGCAATACGGATAGCAGCAGCTGCTGTTCTCTTACCATTTCTGGTTTGAAGCATGTATAGATGTCTATCTTCGATTGTAAATTCCATATCTTGCATATCTCTATAGTGATTCTCTAGAGTATTGCAGATTTCCAAGAATTGATCATAAACATCAGGCATAATTTCAGCCATTTTTGAAATAGGCATTGGGGTTCTAACACCAGCAACAACATCTTCGCCTTGTGCATTCATCAAGAACTCACCCATAAGACCTTTTTCACCAGTAGCAGGATTACGAGTAAACGCAACACCAGTACCAGAAGTTTCACCCATGTTACCAAAAGCCATCATTTGAACATTAACAGCAGTACCCCAAGAATATGGAATATCGTGGTCCATACGATAGATATTAGCACGAGGGTTATCCCAAGAACGGAATACGGCTTTGATAGCCTCAAACAATTGTTCCTTAGGATCAGTTGGAAAGTCTTTGCCCAATTGATTTTTGTATTCTTGTTTGAATTCTTTAGCTAGTTCTTTTAGATCGTCAGCAGTCAAATCTACATCGTAAACTACACCCTTTCTTTCTTTCATTTGGTCGATAAGTTTTTCGAAGTATTTTTTGCCAACTTCCATAACAACATCACTAAACATTTGGATAAATCTTCTGTAGCAGTCCCAAGCCCATCTAGGATTACCAGATTTGGCAGAAATAACTTCTACAACATCTTCGTTAAGACCCAAGTTTAGGATTGTATCCATCATACCTGGCATAGATGCTCTAGCACCAGATCTAACAGAAACTAGAAGTGGATTTTCTTTGTCACCGAACTTTTTGCCAGTGATTTTTTCCATTTTTTCGATATTTTCCAATATTTCTCTTTGGATGTCTGCATTAATTTGTCTACCATCTTCGTAGTATTGTGTGCAGGCCTCAGTAGAAATAGTGAAACCTTGTGGAACAGGAAGTCCTAAATTGGTCATTTCTGCCAAGTTAGCGCCTTTTCCGCCAAGTAGTTCTCTCATTTTAGCGTTACCTTCGCTAAATAAATAAACATATTTCTTTTGCATATTTTCTCCTTTATGTAAAGCTACCTTACTAGTATATATTTTTCGGTCAAATCTTGCAAGTGATTGATTGAATAAATTTAAAAAAATATTAAAAATATGCACGAAAAAGCCATTTTGTATAAATATTCAAAATGGCTTATAATTATAAAAAACGACCAATTAACCAAAGCAACATTAGGTGTGTTGGATAAAAAATATAGAAAAAGTATTTAAGATTGAGTTTTCCCCTACTTGAGTTATATAACAAAAGCGGTATAATTGCAAGAATACTGAAGAATTGGTATGTTGTAGCAAAAGTAAATTCATTAGATAAATATACACCAAACAGAGTAAGCAATATCATTGTCAATGCAAAAAGCAAGTATTTCCATAGTGGCTTTTCTCGCAAGAAATAAAAAATCATTACAGTTGCGACACCAAAAATATCATACTCCAACATCCTAAATGGCGTGATTATTACAAGACCAAACAGTATTATCAAAAGGACTAATAGATAACCAATTGAGATGAAAGTTTTTGAGTCTTTGAGACTTTTTGAGTACTGCTCAATCAAAATAATGACAATAATTGCAATTAAAAAAGTAAATAAAACATTGAACTTGAAAAATGTATTGAATATAAAGTAATAAGGTATTTGAGATATTAACGCAAACAAAAGGAGCGTTAAAACATATTTTTTGCGACTTTTGGTATAATGCAATCCCTCTGCAACACAAAATGCAAAGATTGGAAAAGCGACTCGTCCTATGACTCTAAGAAAAATAGCATTTGGGAAAATAATAAATCCCAAATGATCTACAAACATAGATATTACAGCTATTATTTTGAGCGCATTATTATTTAATAGTTTTTTCATATGTAATCCTACATCTACACATTACTCTTTGAGCGACTTAAATTTGCAATTAAGTCTATTAGACAAATCTAACACACACAAGTCAAATATTCTATTCAAGCAATCGGTTGAAACTTTGACAGTTTTTAGTTTGTCTAGAGGAGTATTTTGGATTATTTTGAGTGTAACAAAATCTTGTTTGGATATTAGCTCACCACCCGAACAATTAGCACATCTAAAAGTTCCAGAATAAATATCTATCTTAATATCCCCCACAAATTTCATTCCACAATTATCGCAAGTGTCAAAGTTGAGTTTGTATCCAATAATTTCAAGCACGGTCGTCATAAATTTGACAACACAAAGCTTGGTATTTATATCCTCAGTATAAACAACATTTTGTAGTGTCTTTAGGAGTGTCAAAAATAAACTCTCAGATATGATATTTGGTTTCATTATAATTTTGCATACTTCAAGCATAAAATTGCAAAGTCTAAAATTTTCATAATCACTAGTTAAATCAAAAAAAGTGTCAATAAGATCAACTCCCTTGACAACATAAAAATCGCTAGACTTAACTATGTCAAAAGAACCAAAGCAAAATGGTTGTCCAGCAAACTTTAATTTTGAATTAGCAGCTGCCACACCCTTTAATATGCCGGTGACAACTCCCAATTCAACAGTAAAAATATGTATTAATTTATCTTTGTCCTTGTATGGCATAGACGAAAGCACTATGCCTGTAACAGTAAGTTCTTCCAATTATTTTTCCTTTTTTAGAGCAGAGTACAGCAAATAATAGTTAATTTGCCCTGTTTGTTCAAATAACTTCCAGCACAAATCCTCAGTCATAATCCCTCCACATATCTTTTTTATATTTTATGTGTCGTATCTTGTTTTATGCTAATTTGAATAGTTATTTTAAATTACCAATTTTTTATTAATGCATATTTATAAGCAATGATTTATAAATATTCTCAATGTCGAATGTAGGCCACACTACACCTTGCCCACAAAATTATGACCATGTTATTGATATAGATAACCACACAAAAATATAATCAAAGGTTATCTGAATTATAGCCTAAAGATTTGACAGTGCTAGTTGAGTTACGCCAATCTTCTCTTACTTTTACAAATAGTTTGAGCATAACTTGCGCACCTAAGAGTTTTTCGATATCCTGTCTTGCTTTAGTTCCGATGTTTTTGAGCATTGAGCCATTTTTGCCAATAACAATAGATTTGTGGCTTGCTTTTTCGAGAATAATGTCTGCATCTATCTCGGTTATTGGGTTATTTTCGTCAAATCTAGCAATTTCTATAGCGATTCCATGAGGCAATTCATCCTGTAGTAACCAGAGGGCTTTTTCTCTTATGATTTCAGCAACCATTTGTTTGATTGACTGGTCTGTGTAGATATCGTCATCAAAATACTTAATATCTTCGTGCAAATACGACTTAATAACTTTGATAAGTTCGTCCAGATTTTTGGATTTTTTGGCAGATACAGGAACTATATCCTTAATTGAGCTTAGACTATTACACTTAGTAAGTTCGGGATATATTTTTTCGTAAGTTGTGTCATCCATTTTGTTGACAACCAAAACAACATTGGCGTTTTGTGAATATTTATTCAAATTTTCTATTGTTTTGTCTGTGATCTTTTTGGTTGCGTCGATTACATACAAGATTGCGTCAACATCAGTTTTGGCGGTATTTATAGCCTTAGACATATATTCATCAAGTTTGTTTTTTGCTTTGTGAATTCCAGGAGTATCTATAAAGACTATCTGTCCGTCATCATCATTATAAATACCCAAAATCTTGTTTCGAGTAGTTTGTGGTTTTGGAGATACTATTGAGACTTTTTCATTTAAAATAGCATTTAGTAGCGTACTTTTGCCAACATTTGGTTCTCCCAAAATTGCAACAAATCCTGATTTCATTACTCCCTCTCCAAATGTACTTTTTTCATGATTTTTTCTTCCATTTCACGCATAACGGCCTTGTCGTCATCGGTCATATGGTCATAGCCCAAAAGATGTAAAAGTCCGTGAACTGCCATGTACACAATTTCACGCAACTTGGTATTTCCATACTCTTTTGCTTGCTTGAATACTACACTTTTGCATATGCAAATATCGCCTACAAAAATTGTTCCGTTTTCTGGATTGATTTCACTTGCAAAAGTAATTTTGTCAAGTTTGTCTGTTATTAATTGCATATTGGTTCTACCTGGTTCTAGCAAATTTGGAAAAGAAAGGACATCAGTCACAGCATCCTTTTGTCTAAACTTATCATTTAGTTTTTTGATTTCGGACTTAGAGACAAAGCTTATATTGACCTCCAAATCTTTGCACTTAACTTTGAGGATTTTCAAAGCCTCGTCATATGCTGACGAAATTTTTTCGATATATTTTTTGTTAAAAAGTCTTTTGTTAAAATTGATAATCATAAATATGAATCCTTTGTATATCTAATTTTTACTTTCCGTACTTTAAGTATACACTACTTTTCAAATAAATGGTAACGATATTCCCATAATTTGTTGAATTTATTTGAATATCCTCGCTTTCTACATTCATCTCACTTGTCACTTTGGAGTATACCTTCTGCTTGAGGTCGTTTATGATTTTTTCTTTGGATTTTTCAAAGTTATTCTCGATTTCGACTGTTTTTGTCTCATATGCGATTGTCTTAGTCATCCTTATTGGCAAAAAGTAATTTGAAATCTCTTTGGAATACTCTTTAATTTCAAAAGTTCCAAAGTTGTTTTTGTATGTTTTGCCAAAGAGCTTAATTTTGCCAAGCATATAGTTTGTGGAGATAACCTTGCTTTTGCCTGTCATGACAGTTTTGGTCTCTGTTGCAAAAAATTCATACTTATCGCTAAGAATAACCTCACAAGAAATCTCAGCACAAGGAACTATGTCTATTTTTTCGCCATTTATTACTTGATACGGTTCAACTAGAGTTTCTCCTTTGAAAACAATGTCCCCAGATTTTTTGTTAGTAGTGCCTGAGTAAACACAAATGTCTTTGATAATCATATTGTAACTGCTAGTAATTGGTTCGTAAAATTTGTCTAAATCTGGTAATTCTTCTTTGACGCTAATAATCAAAACATTCCCTTCTGTCACAACACTCACAAAAGAAAAATTAAGGCTTTTTGCCAAATAATTTTCAAGATCTATTTTGTCAAAGTTCATAAGTGAAAACTTATTTATCCCATAATCCTTTAGAACTTTTTCGACCTCAGTTTGAGATATGTTATTTAGCCCCAAAATCTGGATAGAAAATAGTCTATTTTGCATAAAAAGTATAAGTGCAAAACTAACAACTAACCCCACAATAAGACCAATTCTATAGAGCAAAAAATGCAAAAATCGTCTTAACATGCTTTGACGCAAAATCTTAATTTCAAGTCCTTGAGTATTTATGTTCTTGAACTTTTTGAGATCGCCGTCACTGAGTGAAAATTCGATTTTTTTTGGCTCAACTTTTACAATATTTTTCAAATCAATTCCAGCATTTACACAAGAGTTAATCAGATTATTAAGATTAATCCCATCTACACTTATTTTGCAGTAATATTCAATATCATTTTTTTTCATTAATATCACCCAAATCGCAAGTTAAAATTTTACCTTTGATAGCAAGTTCTCTTTTGTTTATTTGACAAATCTTTAGGTCTTCTCCGTTAATTATAACATTTTGTTTTTTGTTAACCTTGATTACAATCTTTTGATTTGTATAATCAAGTAACTTTGTAAAGTTGGAAATATGCAAAACTTTGTTAGAAATCATAATAATTTTAAAGTCACTCGAAACTTCGTTAAAAGGTAGTTTGGCTATATCAATTAGCTCAGATATAAGATTGTTCATTGTATACCCTCACAAAAACACATTACTCTTGCCTATTTATATGAGTAAAAACCTCTTTTAATGACTTACGAGTACAAAAAAATAAAGCATACACTTTCAAGTAGTCCTATGTGAACACTTGCTAGTATGCTTTATTTTTTACATTCTTTTTAAGATGTCCTCTAGCATCAAAAGTTTCATTTCTTTTGACATATTTGAGATTTCATTTAATAATTTTTGCTTTTCATTGTTTTTTTGTATTTCTTCTTTGTCCAAATTAACTACAGGCTCAACATGAATATCTAGTTTTTTGTTTTTTATTTCGTCAGCTTTTTTGATGTCCAAAAATGCACTACAAATATTTGCATCAATCACCTGTTTGTCGTCAATGGTTGGAGATACAACAAATCTATCGTACAAGTAGTTAGTGTCGCCTGATACTTTTGATTTGTCTTGAGCTAAACTATTTGAACTAGAACCTGCATCTTTAACTGAACTATCGGATTTCTCACTACTTGATTTTTCGCTTGATTCAACCTTAGTATCAGATTTTTTTTCTTTTGGCTTGGATTTTTCTTTGACTTTGTCAAGATAATTCAAAATTTTGAAAAGAACCAAAAAGAAAATTAAAACTAACAAGGCTATTATCAACGACATTAAGGGATGTTCCAAAATAATCATTTACTCACCTCAAGAGTTATTTCCACCATTATCCCCAATTGAATTACGCATTTGAGTATCTGCTTTGATATTCTGTATGCGATAATAATCCATTACTCCCAAATTTCCATTTCGAAAGGCATGACTAATTGCCTTAGGAACTTCGGACTCTGCGCTAACTAGTTTTGCCCTCATTTCCTGAGTTTTTGCACGCATTTCTTGTTCACAAGCTATAGCCATAGCTTTTCGCTCTTCGGCTTTGGCATTTGCAATTTGAACATCTGCCTCGGCTTGTTCGGCTTGAAGTTTTGCTCCAATATTTCTGCCAACATCAATATCTGCAATATCAATACTAAGTATCTGAAAAGCAGTTCCATTGTCAAGACCCTTTGCCAAAACAGTCTTGCTTATTGCATCGGGATTTTCAAGTACCAATTGATGAGTTTTGGCAGAACCAACAACAGTTACAACACCCTCACCAACTCTGGCCAAAATTGTCTCTTCACCTGCACCACCAATTAATTTTTCGATATTGCTCTGAAGTGTAATTCTAACTTTGCAAATAAGTTCAATACCGTCACACGCAACTGCCGAAATTGGCGGAGTTGTAATAACAACTGGTGTTACACAGTTTTGTACTGCAAGAAGGATATCTCTATTAGCTAGGTCAATTGCCTTGGCATTATCTACAGACAAGTTTATCTTAGCGCCATGAGCAACAATTAGCGCTTCGACAACTCTATCCACATTTCCCCCAGCCATGTAGTGAGTCTCCAAATCAGAGATAGAGATATTAACACCAGCCTTTTTGGCATTGATATAACACCCAACAATCAATCCAACATCTACATTTCGCAATTTCATTCCTACAAGCTTTCTTGCAGGGATGTATGCATTACTAAGTAGAGTTTTTGTCCAAACATTCACAGGAACGATTGCAAAAAAGATTGCAACCGCAATAACTATTGCAAGCAATACCCCAACCGTTACCCAAAGTCCTACACCCAAAAGTAAATTCATACAAACCCCCTATGAGTTTTTGTGCAAATTAATTTGTAACTTATGTAATACAACTTTGCTATATATAGCGAAATTATATAATACTACATATGTATTGTATCATATAAAACAAAAAAAATAAATACCTTTTTCAAAAATGAATATTTATTCAAATATACTTATAAATATGATTATCGCGTTTATTTTAGTAACGAAATATCGCCAATAATATTGATTTTAGCAAACTAATTGAAATTATTTTTATACAAAAAAATGCCTCGTTTGAGGCATAATTTTTGAAAACTAATTACAAAGCGTTTTTCATATCATCAACAATGTTTTGAAGTTCAACAAAGATTTGACGAATATCTGCATTTTTGGAGTTAAGACCTTCACCTTTCTTGGTCTCATCATCAATAAGAACTTCGATGTCCTTGATAAGTTCAACTTTTTTGTCGATATCACTATTATCGCTAAAGTCAAGTTCACTATATCTATCAGTGATGTCCTTAAGCATATCGCTTAGTTGATCGTTATCATAAACTGTTTCTTCGTAGTAGTCCTCTTTGGCAGGTGCTTGTTTTGTATAAGTTTTGGTTGTAGTTGTTGTAGTTACTTTGCTTGGTGTTGTAGACTTAGTTTTTGTAGTCTTAGTCTTAGTTGTTATAACTTTTTTAGCCTTTGAAGAATAAGCATCATTACTAGAATTAATCTTAGTAAGTGTGATGTGCTCGTCAAACATGTGAGTGTTCATCTCTTGGTACTCTGTGTTAACATCAACAACTGTCTTGCCACTGCTCTTAAGCTCTACAAGAAGTGGAATCAAATCCCCCTCTCCAGCTACGATACAGTATGTGTCAATCTCAGGCTTTGTATAGCAAAGTCTAACAGCATCAACGATAATTCTTGTATCCAATTGGCTAAATCTCTTTTTGAATCTCATAAATGGAGCTGTCTCATAACCATATTGAGATATAACTTCAGATAGATAAATATGTTTTCTATCATTGTAACCATAAAACTTACAGTATACAACATCACCCATATTTAATAATTTTTGGTACAACTCGTCAAAAGCATCAGCACCGATTTTTACATTATCTACATCCAAAAGTAATGCAATTTTTTTCTCTTTCATAATTT
The DNA here is from genome assembly GCA_016297915.1 of Clostridia bacterium. GTDB lineage: Bacteria > Bacillota > Clostridia > Christensenellales > UBA1242 > UBA11490. The sequence continues at coordinate 23,341 of JAEDFU010000012.1, forward strand.
TTCTCCTAACTATTTTCTCTCATTTGATAAAATAAATATTGTTGTGCATATCCAGATAATTTTCCAAATTGTTTTTCGAGTACTATAGATATCTTTTTTGCATCGGTCATGCTTGAGTCAAACAGTGAACCATAAGCCTTGACTATCCATGTATCTGTTGGAAAGACATTAGTTTTTCCTAACCCAAATAACAAGATACAATCTGCGACTTTTTTGCCCACACCTTTGAGTCTCAACAAACATGCCCTAGCCTCTGCAGTACTTAGTTTTTTCAAATTATCTAAGTAGTCATCATTGAGCATTGCAATGGTATCAAACAAATATTTGTCTCTATATCCACATTTGATATTCGTAAAGAACTCAAGCGGAATAGATTTGAGTGCCTCCAGTGTTGGAAATGCATAATAATCTCCCATGTCTTTGCCATAAGACTCACAAATTTTTTCGATGATAGTCTTAATCCTTGGGATATTATTATTTTGTGAAATTATAAACTCAATTATAATTTCAAGCAAGTCACCTTTCAAAATTCTAATGCCATTGCCATATTCAATTGCAGGTTTAAGGTAAGGATATACACTTAAACTTGATTTTATTTTAGCATAGTTTGTACAAAAATCAAAGTAATTAATGAAATATTTTTTATCTTTGCAAAAAATTTTTGTACACCCATTCTGACAATAGATATCCGCTTTCTGGTTAGAACTATATACCGTATAGCCAAAATCTCGTACTTTGTATCTAAACACTTGACCACATTCCAAGGTCTGTTTGATATCAAAATCGGATGCACTTAAAACCTCTATATAATCATCAAATTCAAGGTAATCCATTTTAAAACTTGCCTCAAAATAGTTTTTGTAAAATAAGTTTTTGGGGTCACTTTCCCCTTAAAAAAGCAAAAACCAACTAATTAAGATTAGTTGGCAAAATAAACCAATTATTTTTGAGGATAAACACTTACTCTCTTCTTATCCTTGGTTTCATTCTCAAATGCGACCTTACCGTCAGTCAAAGCAAACAAGGTATAATCTCTACCTACACCGACATTATTGCCAGCATTAATTTTAGTTCCTCTTTGTCTAACGATAATAGAACCAGCGGAAACAACTTGTCCGTCTGCACATTTAACACCTAGACGCTTGCTCTTACTGTCACGGCCGTTCTTAGATGTACCTTGACCCTTTTTGTGAGCAAACAGTTGAATATTAATAAACATACTCTATTACCTCCATTGAAATATACTTGGAGTACCCCTCTATCAAATCAATTATGCTTGTTTTCAAAGTCTCAAGCAAAATTTGTGAACTACTTAATTTGACACTGTCAATATCTTGGGGTAACTCATACTTGATGTAACCATTCTCATCATCTATCGTACAAGTCATCTTGATACCTACAACTTTTGTTAGTCCTAAGTAACATGATTGAACAAGTCCAGATAATGTGGCACACAAGACATCTTTGCCAAAGCTAGCGTACCCAGTATGACCCGAACACTCTACTCCGACCAAGTTGTCTTTATTTTTGAAAAATTTAATTTTCGTCATAAATTATTTAACCGAAATTATTTTTAATGCTGTAAATGGTTGTCTATGACCTTGTTTTCTGCGGTAGTTCTTTTTAGCTTTGTATTTGAATACAACAACTTTTTCTTCTTTTCCTTGTTCAACTACTTCAGCAACAACTTCAGCGCCTTTTACTAGTGGACTACCATTAGTAACTTTTTCGCCGTCAACCAACATTAGAACATCCAAGTTAACCTTATCGCCAACTTTTGCGTCTAACTTCTCAACAGTAATGATATCGTTTTCGCAAACCTTATATTGTTTGCCTCCTGTTGTAACTATAGCGTACATTTAAGAAACCTCCTCTAACCAAACTCACTGTATAGGCACAGCAAAAACACTGATTTGGAAACCTATTCCATGTGGTACAAGATAAATTTACCACAATGCGAGTCTTTTGTCAATAAAAAAGTCAGAAAATTATTATGTTTTTTATTTTATGTATATAGAGTATTATAAGCAATAGTCGATTATTGAGATATCCAAAAACTTGTTTAAATTCGAATATTGAAACTTAAGCATTTTCTAGAGATGATTTTTAAACCAAAAAGCCTGGTTGGACATTTTTTAAATTTTGCAAATTGCACTATTTGATATGAATATTTAAGCTTGAATTTGCCAAAATAAATAAAAATTAAAAACAAGGACAAGAGCATGAAAAAAGAAGAATTTGAACTTACAACTAATTTGCTTGACGAAGCTTACAAAAATGTTAGAATGGCAAGTTTTGCAATCGACTCTATAATTACAAAAATCGAAAACCCAGATCTTGAAAACTTACTCCGAAAACAAAATGAGTTTTATCTCAAAACCACCAAAAAGATAGAAAAAATATCCGAGGAATTTAAGCATAAACCTGCGGATATAAACATTTTTTTGAAAGGCACAAGTTTTGCTGCAATCAAGGTCAAAACTATGCTTAATAATGATACTACCAAGCTTGCAACAATGCTAATCGACGGAACAACTATGGGAATAACTGAAATGATCAAAGCTCAAAACGAGTATCCATGCAATGTAGATAGCGTCAAAAAAATTACTAATAGCATCGTAAATGCCGAAGAAGATTTTGTAGAGTCCCTCAAAGATTTTTTGTAAGACTATATCAATATGACCGAAACCCCACTATTTATTTGAAAAAGATTTTGATTAAGTATTGTTTCTGGATCAATTTTTTCGATTAGTTGTTTTGTTGGATTTAGGTCTCCCCAATTTTCACCAAAAACAAAGTCGGATATAATTTTTTCTTTTTTGAGATGAGGTAAATACTTTTTTACCTCATTTTTTATGACTCCACCCATTCCATGCGAGCCATAACCATGAATAACCACAATAACCTTATTTCCTATAGCCTGTGAATACTTGATTTCCTGATCTATAAGATAGAGTGCATAGTCGGCATTTGGATTGTCTTGTTTGATATTTATTACTCTCATCTATACCCTCACAAGATAATCAACGGTAATGTAACCGTACTTTTTGGTATCAATAATTTTTAGATTTTTCAAGCCCTTAATATCTGTTGAACCACTCAAGTTCAAGTCAGATGAATGTTCAAAGATAAGTACACCCTCACTTGTAAGCATTTGGCTATCGTCAATAAATTTAATTGCATTAAGACCAAAGTCGCTTGCAAAAGGTGGGTCTACAAAGATTATATCAAATTTATCATCTTTCAATTTATTTAAACAGTCCATGTAATCCATATTTTTAAGATTAGGTTTTATTTTTGCTAGAGAAAAATTTTTTTCTATTAACTTGCAACTATCAAAGTTACTATCACAAGTAATAACTTCATTTGCACCCCTGCTCAAAAATTCCAAGCTAAAAGCACCAGTTCCACCAAATAAATCTAAACATTTCGAATTTGGAATATCAAATTGAATTTTGTTAAAAATACCCTCTCTTGCTCTATCAAGAGTCGGTCTAATGTTTTTCAAATCAAATTCTTCGAGTTTTAAGCCTCTATACTTGCCAGCTATTATTCGCATGTATCACCTTCCAAATTTTTTAAAAATAAAAATGCTTTTTTATTCCAACTAAAAGTTAAAATTGGTTTCAAAAACTTATATGTAAACTTTTTTAGATTATATAACAAAAAAAATCAAATGCAAACTCAATCATTTGATTTTTTTATTATTATTTTTATTAAAACTGCATATTATACATTTTAGTGCATGTTTATACCGTTATTTCAATGAATAAAATTACATTATTTAACAACATAATTCATTCTCTTGTAATTAAAGTGTAACAATACTTCGTATGGCGATGTATTCATCTTTTTGGCAAAATCATCAAGAGTTATTTTGTGATCACCTTGCGTCCCAAGGATTACAACACTATCGCCAATTTTTGCATTAACATTTGAAATGTCAACCATGAATACATCCATGCAAACCAACCCTACAATTGGACACTTTTGTCCAGAAATCAAAACCTTGAAACCATTAGACAATCTTCTATCCATTCCGTCAGCATACCCCATTGGAACAACAGCGATTTTCATTCGTTTTTTTGCAACAAAAGTGCGGTCGTACCCAATTGACGATCCCTTACCTACTTCAAGGACATTTACAATTTGAGATTTGATTGTTAGTACCAATTTATTGCCAATTGTGTTGTGAGTTCCACCATACAACAAAAAGCCATTTCTAACCATGTTAAGTGCAAATTTTGAGTCGTATGTAGTCGCAAAAGAATTTGCTATATGACAGATAATATGTTTGTTCTTTATGTATTTTTTATACTGCAAAAATCTAAGATATTGCTTTTTTATAAACCTAATATCTTGGCTTTTGGTTGCAAAGTGACTATACACACCCTCCAGGTTTACATAATCACAAAGCTCAATAATTTTGAGAGCCTTAATAAACTCCGAAATTTTGCAAAAACCATATCTATTGAGACCACTATTAACTTGCAAATGAATGTTGCAATTCAATTCATTTTCGCTACAAAACTTACATATTTCATATAGTTTTTGCAAATTTGACACACTGATTGAAATGTTATTTTCGCATGCTATGCCAATATCATCAACACTACAAACACCCAAAACCACAATCTTGGTAGTTTTGTCAAAGACTCTAATATTTATTCCCTCACACACACTTGCAACAGCAAAAAAATCAACTATTCCAGCAATAGTAGAACAAATCGCCCTAGCACCCAATCCATATGCGTCAGCTTTGACGACAGCGCATAGTTTGACATCTTTGCCTATATGCTTTTTTATATTAATTGCGTTTGATTTAAGAACCCTAGTATCAATAATAAAATCATTAAAACTTTTCATAATACTATTTATGATACTATCTTGATTTTTTGTTCATAATGTCAGATGTATACACATATACTCCGTCATAACCAAGTCTTATACATTTTATCTAATTGAATTAGATAAGACATAAATAGTAAATTGTATATTTACTCTTCATGTTGTATTTTTATAATAAAAATTCATTGAACATATATGAATATTTATACTTTTCAAAACTTTTGTAAAATAATTAAATCACTATCCCACAAAGCAACTCTGGCAATAAATATTGAACGCATAACTCATTACAAACAAAAATTCTTTAGCCAACAAAAAAACACCGCAAAATACTAGCGATGTTTAAAAAAATTTTTACTTAGTAGTTGAGCCGTATCCACCGCCCCTAACACCAGTCACAGTTTCCTCGTTATCAACTTTTAGATAAGGCATAAATAGTATTTGGGCAATTTTATCATTTTTGTGAATAACAAAATCTTTTGAGCCTCTATTTTTGAGAGCAACACCTATATTTCCATCATTGTCAGGATTAGAATAATAATCTCCGTCAATAACACCGATGTCATTTGCAAGACAAATATCCTTTCTGCCCATACTGCTTCTTACACAAAGCAAAATAAATTCATTGTCATTACAACAAGCCTTAATATTTGTCCAAACAGTCACAATTTCGCCTGCTGGAATGACAATGTCTGTTGGGCTACAAATATCATAGCCAGCAGAGTTAATAGTTGCACGCTTAGGCATTATAACATCCTTTTGTCCGTACATTATTGCATCATCTCTAACAACTTCAAATTTTCTCATAATTTTCTCCTATTATAACACTTTTAAGTGTTAATTTAACTAAAAATATTATATCAAATTACAATCAAATTTGCAAGTTAGAGAACAAATGTTTTTGTTAGTTATTCAATGTTTTGAAAAAAACTTTCAATATTACATTTAAGAGGTATGAACAAAACTTGTTAAATGGTTTATTTTATGACTTAAAAACTCCTTTATTCCCTTATTTACCTAGCAAATTCGTGTTATATAATTTTATTTCGTTTTATACTAAATCACATAATTTTATTTAAGTTTTTGGTGTCTAATTTTAGACAGATGTACTTGTTTCAATATATAAGAATAACTAACAATACAACAACTCTTTATGAGAGCAAAAAAAATACAACCGAGCAAGGTTGTATTTTTTTGTATTTTGTTTTCTTATTTAAAGAAAATATACATTCCACCAAATGCAAAGAATAGCACACCACCAACCAATGCAATGGTTGGTAAAACATTTGCAAGAATCAATGCTGTAGTGCCTTTCCCATTGATTTTTCTTTGTTGTTTGGCTAAATTGATTGCTTTTATTTGAATTGAAAGTGTAAAAATCAAAACCAAAACTAAAACAAAAATACCCAAGCCAATATTTACCTGCCATGAACTAGCAACCAATATGAATGCAATCAAATAAACAATGGTGCTGACAATAGTTACAACAATAGATAATTTCCCTTTTTTGTTATCTTTTAATTCTTCTTCTGTTGGATTGCGATTGATTTCGGTATCTCTTTTTCTTTCTATTCTCCAAAGTTTTCCGATAGCTTCAATCGTTGCCTTTAAACCTCTAAAAAATTTCATATTTTCTCCCTTATGTAATATTATGAATAAATTATATCATATTAAATAAAAAATCACAATAAAATTTATTTTCATAAATACAAATTGTTAAATAATTAAAAATAAAACAATAATGTCATTTTTTAAATACTTTTTACAAATTTTATTAGACACTTTTGAAATTTGGACATTAAAAAAGCCCTTATAAATAAAGGGCTTCAGTGGCGTCCGGGGAAAATATCGTTAGATATTTGATGAGCGTTAGCGAATATTTGAGCCCACGAGTACGCAACAAAAAAGCACTCTCAAAAGAGTGCTTTGTTTGGTGCTCCCTCGGGGACGGTGAACCCATACTAAGCATGTATGACCACAATCACTGTTGGACCCAATGCTACACAGTGGCGTCCGGGGAAAATATCGTTAGATATTTGATGAGCGTTAGCGAATATTTGAGCCCACGAGTACGCAACAAAAAAGCACTCTCAAAAGAGTGCTTTGTTTGGTGCTCCCTCGGGGACGGTGAACCCATACTAAGCATGTATGACCACAATCACTGTTGGACCCAATGCTACACAGTGGCGTCCGGGGAAAATATCGTTAGATATTTGATGAGCGTTAGCGAATATTTGAGCCCACGAGTACGCAACAAAAAAGCACTCTCAAAAGAGTGCTTTGTTTGGTGCTCCCTCGGGGACTCGAACCCCGGACCCACTGATTAAGAGTCAGTTGCTCTACCAACTGAGCTAAGGAAGCATTTTCAAAAAATTACTTTGTAAGTATACCCCTATTTTTTGTTTCTGTCAAGATTTATTAATAAAATATTTTATTTTTTTGAACTGAATAATTTCTCACAATTTTCAAAAAATATTTTTAGATAAAAGTTTAAGGAGAGAATATGAATAACAAAGACAACAAGGCAAACAAACGCTACAAAAAAAATGATCCATTAGGAAGTTATACAGGAGTTTGCGAGGACAAATACGACGCCCCTGTTCAAGATGCAGATGATTTATAAACAAAATAGCACTCTGGTTAGTCACTAACTTTTGAAACTAGTGTAATAATTAAGAGAATTAGAAAAATCTAGTTCTCTTTTTTATTGGCTACTTTATGCCGTGAAAGGTACTTGACAAGAGAAGAAATGAAAACACGATATCAAAAGACAGAGAAACGAAAAGGCAAAGCCATAAGCATAAATATAGTTTCTCTGTCTTAACCAGCAAAAAGAAAACTCATTTCAGAGACTCTTGTCAAGTGCACCATGGAATAAATTAGCCATAACATATAACAGCAAAAAGCGAAAGTGTGTTACATTCACCAACACTTTCGCTTTTTGTCTGCTTTAATTTATTTTTTAGGCGTGTGTTTGTCTGTTCGAGCGAAGCGAGAACACTTGTATATGACAAGCACACGCCTAAATGCCAAATTTATAAATTTAATATGTTTTCATTTAATTCATTTTGATTAAAAGATTGTCGTATTTTATCAAATCGTTCCAACATTGTTTTTTCAGAAAATACATTTCTTTTAGTATAGCATGTTAAAGAATCTTCAAAATCTATAATTTCTAGTTGCTTGTTTTCTGGATTATAAAGAATATTGTGAGTTGTAAAATCACTCAAATATATATAATTTTTAATCATTTCTTCCATAGAAACTTTTATTTTGTCCATAATAACATCTTTTTCAGCAGAAGAAATATCATTTTCTTTTTGATATTGGTATAAGCTTATCATATTCTTATGGTTTTTAAGAATATAACCAACACAAAAATCATCAACATATACTAGTCCCTGAGTTAAAGTTGTGTGTTTTAAATTTTTTTGTTTTGTCATTGCAAGTTTAATCATTTTTACTATGGTTGTTTCTATACCACCATAAACAATTTGATTGATTTGTTTTCTGTCTTTAATGATTTTAGTTATATCACCAAGTTTCTGTAAATTAATGCCATTGTTATCAACGCCGAATGCGTCTATAAAATCTTTATATTTAAACTTAAATAAATACTCATCATTTAATTTTACAACCAAACCATAACTTCCATTTCCAATAAACTCATTATTGTTTATTATGTTGGATAACTCTGTTGAACTTAAATTTAATGTTTTCATGCTTGTATTATATCATATACATATATAAATTTCAATGGTTAATAATAAAAATACTTTATCAAATTAATGATAAAGCATTTTATATTTCACTAGTTTCAAAAGGGACAACCCTTAGAGTGCTTTTTTATTCGGTTAAACTAATATTTCCCCATTTAAAAATACATATAAAATTACTCAGTTCTCAAACATATAACTGGGTCTTTTTTGGAGGCAATTCGAGCAGGTATTGTTCCTGCAATTGTTGTAAGAATTGTGCTAACAGCAACCAAAATAGCAGCATGCGAGAATTTTAGCGTTGCAATATTTGTTTGTATCGTTCCGCCTGCAATCGCCTTTATGATTGCACTTAGAGGTATTGTAAGTATCCAACTTAGAGTAACTCCAAGCAGTCCTGCAAGCAATCCTATAAGTATTGTTTCACTATTAAATATTCGAGAGATGTCTTTCTTTCTTGCACCAATACTTCTGAGGACGCCTATTTCTTTGGTTCGTTCAATAACCGAGGTATAAGTTATAATTCCAATCATTACAGACGATACCACCAAAGAAATTCCAGCAAAAGCAATTAACACATAAGACACAATATTTACTAGCGATCCTAGCGTAGTTGTCAAAAATCCAGTTGTATCCGAGTAAATAATTTTTTCTGACTCGGTATCCACTGTAGAATTATATTCGCCAATCATTGCAATAATTCTATCTTTGGCATCAAAATTTTTTGGATAAAACTTGATACTTACTGGTATTGAACTTATACCAATCTGTTGCATCGCTACATCAAAGGCATCGTCATCAGATAATGTGTATCCATATTGAGTATTCAAAAAATAATTAATCTGAGCTACATTGGCAAAGCCCTCAGTTGGCAAAATTGTAGCAAGTTCACTTACAGATAATACATAGTTATCAAAAAAACTAAGTGTGTCTTTGACATCAAGTTGTTTGCGAGATATTTCTGAATTTCGACAATTCTGGGAATAATACTCCTCAAAGTTAGCCATATATGCAAGCCCTGAGTTCAATATTTCGCTAGTTGCATCTTTTTTGACCCTAACAACACCACTAATTTTGAGGGTGACCTCAGCATTTTCAAAAGCTGTTGCTAGTTGAGATTGATTATTTACATCAAGTTTGTCAAAGGCCGTAATGCTATCAAAATCACTTGAATTTGCCTTGTAGTAGTCATCATTAAACAAAACCTTGTATTCTTTGTTACAAATATCTTCAAAAGCGATATGTTCATACTCGCCAAGCGAATTTTTGTTAGGTTTGAGACCAATATCTGTTAGTGTTTTCTCAGATATTTTGTTGCCCTCACCTATTACGAGTATCATTTCTCGACTATACAATTCTCCGCTATTTGTCTTTGGGAGCGAACCATATATTAAATCATATTGTTCCATAACAAAGTCCAAATTTTTGTTCATAGGATAAATAGCACTACTAACATCACCTGTAAGTATGCTTGTATTATTCTTTCGCTGAACAAATTTTATATCGCCAGTATCGTCTTTCACTAGCATTTTGACAGGGACATAATAATTATAGTCAATCATATTAATACTAGGATTTTTACTTGAAGATTCTTTTTTCTCAAACTCTTTTACTTTGTCAACAAATCCGCTTGTCAAATTATTGTAGTGACCATAAGTTATATACTGTGCAACCGGATTGTAAGGAATTAGGACATCGTCGTCAACATCCTCAGGATGCTCTTCGTCTCTTTCAAAGCTACTAAATTTGTTCATATCCACACTAATTGCCGAAATTGTAATTGGATAGTTACCAAGTGCGTCCGATTGAACCTTGGCAATGTAGTTATTCATACCAGTAGAAACCGCTAACACTAGCGCAATTCCAATAATTCCTATCGAGCCTGCCAAACTTTCAATAAAAGTTTTGCCCCTCTTTGACCACAAATTTTTGAGAGACAAATTAAAAGCAGTTCCATAGCTCATAGCAGATTTAATTTTATTCTTTTTCTTTTTGGCGTTTTCTTTGTCCAAAGACTTGTGGATAGTTATCGTATCATCAGAAATCTCTTGCTCGTCTGGATTATATGGATTACTATCTCCTTGCACCTCACCGTCCAATATATTAATTATTCTAGTTGAATATGTTTTTGCCAAATCTTCATTGTGAGTAACCATAATAATCAAGTATTTACTCGAAATTTTTTTGAGCAAATCCATAACTTGAACACTAGTTTCGCTATCCAAAGCACCGGTTGGCTCGTCAGCAAGAATAATCTTTGGCTCATTGACTATAGCTCTAGCTATTGCAACTCTTTGCATTTGACCACCAGACAATTGATTTGGTCTTTTCTTTATCTGGTTTTCCAGCCCAACCTCTTTGAGTGCTTTTATCGCCCTTTTTCGTTTTTCTGTTTTGCTAATTCCTGCAATACTAAGTGCCAACTCTACATTTTCTAAGATACTTAAGTGCCCAATTAAATTGTAGGATTGAAATATAAAACCTATATAATGATTTCGGTAAGCATCCCAATCTCTATCTTTGTATTGTTTGGTCGAGACACCATTAATAACAATATCTCCTGCTGTGTATTTATCTAGTCCACCGATTATATTAAGCATAGTAGTTTTTCCACAACCTGATGGCCCCAAAATTGAAACAAACTCATTATTTCTAAAGTTTATGCTTACATTTTTGAGCGCATGAACTTGGTTTTCACCAGACAAATAATTTTTTGTTATGTTCTTAATTTGAATCATCTTTTCCCCCATAAGAATAATCATCTAAAAAAAACTTACATTTATTTTGTGTAAAATGCCTAAATGAACATATGAAAATATGTAAATATCTGCATTTGCTTGCCCAAAATTTATACTTTGTATTATATCAATTAAATTTTATTTTGCAAAACCAATAATATATTTTTATTTAAACAAAATTTGAAATGTGTATAATTAATTATTGATATTTGCTGATAGTTTATTTCATTTTTACATAAAGGAACTAAAACAAAAAAAACAACTTGCAAAGTGCTTTTTTGGTGCGGATAACTGGACTTGTCTATATGATGCAATCATATATCTTGGGTGGCAGACAAGGTAAAGTGTCTGACGGGAACCCTAGTACAAAGCACGAAAGTGCTGGTAAGTCTCAAAGAGACTTGTGTGCAAAAACACACTCAAGTCCAGTTGCACAAAAAAAGATACCTATTAAGGTATCATTTTGGTGCGGATGAGAGGACTTGTCTATATGATGCAATCATATATCTCGGGTGGCAGACAAGGTAAAGTGTCTGACGGGGACCCGAGTACAAAGCACGAAAGTGCTGGTAAGTCTCAAAGAGACTTGTGTGCAAAAGCACACTCAAGTCCAGTTGCACAAAAAAAGATACCTATTAAGGTATCATTTTGGTG
>JAEDFU010000013.1 GCA_016297915.1 Clostridia bacterium
GCCTTAAAATATAATTAGTGTGCATAACTTTGAGCCTATGTGGATAGTTTTATGGACAACTTTTGTAAGTTATAAACACTGCCCAACACAATATTTAGGGGTTAAGTATACGAAATTTGGTGAGTTGAAAATCAATATGTAGTGTTTTGGTCGACTTATCCACTTATCAACATTAACAATAACAACAACAATAATTAATAAATAATAAAATATATTGTTGTGCCTCTTAAAAAAAATCTATTTTTTAATTATTCCCAAAAAAGTAATAATTCATACATTCTATGAAAAAACTTTTAAATATCTATAATCTAACTAAATACAAAATATAAGATTTTAAATAGTCAAAATATTTAAGCTTAAAAAATCAATTGATTTAATTTGTAAAATATGATAAATATTTAAGCATATGTATTTATTTATATATATACATTACTTATATGTAACATTAATGTGTAGCAAAAACTAATTTTTGCGTCCTGACAAAAAATTTACCAAAAACACTTAATTAAATTTGGAGAGCGGAGGAAAGCTACAGAAAAAGAATTTTTGCGACTTCTGCAGGCGTAGCCGAAGCCTTAGCAAATTTTTTTTTCGAGGACTCAGCCGACGCCTTAGTTTGTAATATTTTCAAATCTGTTTGCCAAGAAATTTTTTCGACGCTAAAAAATTACATCCGCAAATTAATTTTCACACAAAAAACTCAAATGTCACAACTTTGGTGGATAACCAAAATTTAAACAAAAAGGAAAATTTACATGAAACGACTTTTCAAGATTTTTAAATTTTACGATTATATAATTCTTTTTGTTGTACTGGGTCTTATTGTACTCCAAACATACTTTGAAATGGAGTTTATAGGCTTTACACAAGAAATGCTAAGCTTAGTTGGTTTTTCAGCTGATACAAAAGTTTATCTTAATGTTGGCTACAAAATGGTTGGCGTGGCACTAATTATCTTGGCATCAATAATTATCAAAAATATTTTGACATCGTTCTTCTCAAGTAGAATTTCAAAAGAACTAAGAAAAATGGTGTTTACTAAGGTTAATAGTTTTTCAAGTACTGAGATTAATAGGTTTTCAACAGCAAGTTTGATTACGCGTAGTACAAACGATGTAACGCAAGTTCAAAGAACATTGCTGATGACTGTAAGAATGTTATTCACAGCTCCTTGTATGGCATTTTTTGCAATAAGAAAAATAACCTTGAGTAGTTTTGAACTTACTTGGGTGTCTGTAGGATTTGTTGTTGCTACTTTGATAGTTATAATTACACTTTTGTTCTTTGTTTTGCCTAAATTTAATGTCATGCAAAAACAAACAGATAGACTCAATCTAGTAACTAGAGAAAATCTAACAGGTATAAGAGTTGTTAGAGCATACAATGGCGAAAAAATTCAAGAAAAAAAGTTCGACAAAGCAAACGAGGATTTAACTAAGACCACTTTGTTTCTAAACAAAATGATGTCTCTTCTTAATCCATTTATGAGTCTTATTATGTCTACTATGACTTTGACTCTATATTGGGTTGGTGCAAGCCTTATAAACCTAGACAAAATAGACTATCCAACACTTGCAACATTTAGTCAATATAGTATGCATATAATTATGAGCTTTATGTTTATTACTCTTATGTTTGTTATGATTCCAAGAGGACTTGTATCTCTTAAGCGTATTAATGAAATTTTGGATACAGATGTTTCTATCAAGGACGGAACAGTGGATAGTAGCCCAAATCTTGGAACTATTGAGTTTAGAGATGTTAGTTTTAGCTATGCTGATGCCGAAGAACCAGTGCTCCAAAATATCACTTTCAAAGTAGAAAAAGGTCAGACTGTAGCTTTTATAGGCAGTACTGGCAGTGGCAAAAGTACGCTTATAAATCTAATCCCTAGATTTTTTGATGTAACATCTGGTGAGATTTTGGTTGACGGAATTAATGTCAAAGCTTACAAAAAAAGTACTCTGCACGACAAAATTGGATATGTTCCACAAAAGGCTAATTTGTTTAGCGGAGATATTACATCCAATATGCAAATGTCCAAGGAAAATATAACCGACGACGAAATCCAAACCGCTTTGGATATTGCTCAATGTTCGTTTATCGAAAAAGTCGACGACGGATTTACTCAACCAGTTTCTGCTGGTGGCAAAAATTTTTCTGGCGGTCAAAAACAGCGTTTGTCCATTGCTCGTGCTATTGCCAAAAATCCAGAGATTTATATCTTTGACGATAGTTTTTCGGCACTAGACTTCAAGACAGATAAGGCACTTAGATCTGCACTCAAAAAATATACAAAAGATGCTACTTGCCTAATCGTAGCACAAAGAATCAGCACTATTAGAGATGCCAATCAAATAGTCGTGCTAGACAATGGCAAAATAGTTGGAATTGGCACTCACGATGAACTTGTAAGCAGTAACAAAGTTTACAAAGAAATTGTGGATTCACAAACCAAAAAGGAGGTAATGTAATTATGCATAATCCTCCAAAAAATAATAATAACAAGCCAAAACACTTCAAAAAGACTTTTGGCAAACTGCTTGTTAGTCTCAAAGACTCAGCATGGCAAATAATAATTGGACTAATCTGTGCTGGAATTAGTACAGTTTTAGCAATAATTGGCCCAGACCAAATCAAAAAAATTGGCACACTAATATTGCAAAAACCAGTAGAATTAAACGAAGTAACCAAGATTGCAATAAGCTTGCTTATAATCTATGGCATGAGTTTTGTATTTTCGTTTATCCAAGGAATACTTATAAACAAAGTTACAGCCAAGATTAGCAAAAATTTTAGAAGCAAACTTAGCCAAAAGATAAATAACTTACCTCTCAGCTATATTGATACTACTCCAACTGGTGATGTACTATCTAGAGTAACAAACGATGTAGATACTCTAGGTGATACTCTCAATACTTCGCTATCTTACTCAGTTACATCAATTGCTACAGTAATTGGTTCAATTATTATGATGTTCAGTTACTCTTGGAAATTATCCCTTGTAGCACTTGCTATAGTTCCTATTAGTGTAATAGTTATATCTCTAATATTTAAGTCTAGCCAAAAGTACTTCAAACTCCAACAAGACGAACTCGGACTTATTAATGGACATATCGAGGAGATATATGCTGGGCACAATGTAATTACTGCATACAACGCTGAGGACAAAGTCGAGGAAAAGTTTGATAAAATCAACGGAAAATTGTTTTCGTCTAGTTACAAAGCAAATATTTTGTCTGGACTTATGCACCCAATCATGAATTTCTTTGGAAATTTGGGTTATGCCATAATTATTATTTGGGGCGGAATAATGTCCATAAAAGATATAACTTTCGTACCAGTAGTAATTGCTTTTGTTACTTATTATAGAATGTTTAATAATGAGGTCAGCCAGGTTGCAAATATCTTTAGTACACTGCAGACAACTGTAGCATCTAGCGAGAGAATATTTGAATTTTTGGAAGCTGTCGAACAAGAGGACGAAAGTAACAAAAAACTCAAACTCGATGTCAAGACTGTCAAAGGTAATATTGAATTCAAAAATCTTAACTTTGGCTACACTCCCGAAAAACAAATTCTCTTTGATCTCAACACCAAGATAAAGGCAGGGCAAAAGATAGCAATCGTAGGCTCTACTGGTGCTGGCAAAACGACTCTTGTCAATCTACTTATGAGGTTTTATGAACCAAATTCGGGTGACATACTAATTGACGGAACAAAGATATCTGACCTCAAGCGAGAGAATGTTCGAAAACTCTTTGGAATGGTTTTGCAAGATACATGGTTATTTGAGGGAACAATCAAGGAAAATATTGCCTATGGCAATCCAAAGGCATCTATTGAGGATATTATTAATGCATGCAAATACGCGGGCATCCACCACTTGATAATGAGTCAACCAAATGGTTATGATTGCATACTCAACGAGGAGACATCACTAAGTGGTGGCGAAAAACAACTCCTTACAATCGTTAGAGCGATGCTCCACGATGCACCAATGCTTATACTCGACGAGGCTACAAGTAGTGTGGACACCAGAACAGAAATTCTTATCCAAAAAGCAATGGATAAACTTCTCAAAAATCGTACATCATTTATTATCGCACATAGACTATCTACAATTGTAAATGCCGATGTAATTTTGGTTATGAAAGACGGCAGAATTGTAGAGAGTGGAACACACGAGCAATTACTTGAATTAAATGGTGTTTATAGTTCTCTTTATAGAGCACAATTTTAAATAAATATTTTATTTTGTTGACAATTGACTTCAAAAACTATATATTAATATTGAAAATATAACTAGGAGAAATGCCATATGGGATTTATAAAAAAGAATTTACTCAAAGTAATTGAGTGGAAAGACGATAGCAAAAATACAGTAGTTTATCGTTTTCCTATTCCAGATAGATATGCTATCATGAACGGCTCTACTTTGGTTGTTAGAGAGAGCCAAATTGCACTTTTTGTTTACAAAGGAAAAGTTGCCGATGTTTTTGAGCCAGGTACTTACAAACTTGCAACCGAAAATATTCCTTTCATTTCCAAAATTTTGGCACTTCCAACAGCCTTTGAACTTCCAGTTCAAGCCGAGGTTTACTATGTAAATACTAAGCAATTTACTGGTCAAAAATGGGGTACTCAAAATCCTATTGCTATGCGTGACAAAGATTTTGGCATGGTTAGACTTAGAGGCTATGGTATTTACTCATTTAGAGTAATCGACGCCAAAAAGTTCATGAACGAAATGTTTGGTACAAACAACATCTACACAACAAGTGATGTTGCTGAGCAAATCAGACCAATGGTTATTCAATCAATTACAGATACTATTGCTGAGAGCAAAATATCTCTACTTGACCTTGCCGCTAATTACAAGGAATTTGGCGAGTCAGTAACCAAAAATAGTACTGATGAATTTGCAAATTATGGACTTAAACTCGAAAAATTAGTTGTCGAAAATCTATCTCTTCCTGAGGAAGTTGAAAAGGCTCTTGATGAGCGTTCTAAACTCGGCATTATGGAAGACAAAATGGGAACATACACTCAATATCAAGCTGCAGCTGCTCTAAGAGATGCTGCAAACAATCCAAACGGCAACAATCTTGCTGGACTTGGTGTTGGACTTGGTGTTGCTGGAACTATGGGTCAAGTATTTGGTAATGCACTAAATACCGAAAACAAACCAAAAACAAAGACCAAAACTTGTGTAAAATGCGGAGCTGAGATTCCTCAATCTGCCAAACATTGCCCAGAGTGTGGTGCATCTCAAGTTGCCAAATGTCCAAAATGTGGTGAGGCCATTACTGCCAAGTCAAAATTCTGCCCAAATTGTGGCGAGAAATTAGCACCTGCCAAAAAAGTTTGTGCTGATTGTGGCGAGGAGATTAAGGCTTCGGCTAAGTTCTGTCCTAATTGCGGAAAAAAATGCTAATTAAATAATTGACCATGAAGATTAATAGTAAAAATATATTTTAATTATACAGAGAGCAAGTCATATCGCTGAAAGATTTGCAAAAAATATATTTTGAAATACATAATTGGAGTCAATCCTTTTTAGTCAAGTTTGTAGGATAACAAACTAAATGAGGGTAAAATTGTGATTTTACTAAATTAAGGTGGTACCACGGAGAGCATACTTCGTCCTTTGAATTTAAGGATGTAAGTATGCTTTTTTTGGAGGAAATTATGAAAACACCACTAAGATACCAAATAACCGAATACGATTGCGGTTCAGTTAGTCTAATAAACTGTATAACATATCTCAAAAATAGAAAAGAAATCCCGCCTATGCTTATCAAGATGATTTGGCAAACAACGCTTGATCTCAATGACGAGGACGGACATATTGGCGTTAGAGGTATAATCACTCAAGCTATGCAAGAGATAAGTGATTATATCAATAAACATAGCGAGTTTGGGCTCTCCTCTCAAGTTTTCAAAAACGCTCAAGTAGATATGGAGAATATATCAAAAATCCTAAACGATGGCGGAGTAATAAACTTTAGAATCAAGGATTTGTGGAATGTTGAACATTATATAATGATAACTCAAATGGACGATGACTGGGTTTATGTTTGGGATCCATATTATTGCAACAAAAATGATATCAAAAACGAGAACATTGAGATTTGCAATCAAAACCAGTTTAATTATAATATCAAGATCAAGAGAATTTACTTTGCAAGCAATAGCGACACCTATTCAATTAACTCAGCCAATCAAATCGAGATGCTTGCGATGTTTAACAAAAAAGGAGAATAATCATGGTAGATACAAATTTATATAACGAACTAAAAGATAGAGGATTACTCTATCAATGTAGTGATGAGGAGTCACTAAAAAAGAAACTCGAGAGTGGCGAGCCTATTGTTGTTTATGAGGGTAGTGACCCTACAGCAGATAGCTTGCATATTGGACACTGTGTTCCATATTGTGTTTTGCGTAGATTTCAAAAAGCTGGACACAAGGTTATTTTATTAATGGGTGGTGCAACTGCAAGTATTGGAGACCCATCAGGCAAAACCGAACTTAGAAAAATGCTAACTTACGACCAAATTAATACAAACATCGACAAAATCAAACAAACCCTCAAGGTTTTTCTTGACTTTGACGGAGATAATCCAGCCGAGATTGTCAACAACGCAGATTGGTTTTCAAAACTAAATTATATTGACTTTATGAGAGAGTATGGTGTGCACTTCAATGTAAACAAAATGCTATCTTCTGAGATTTATGATAATAGACTAAATCAAGGTGGACTTACATTCTTTGAGATGGGATATATGCCTATGCAAGCATACGACTTTGTACATCTCAATCGTACTCATGGCTGTACTTTGCAATATGGTGGAGCTGACCAGTGGGGCAATATTGTTGCAGGCGTTGAGTTGCAACGCAAATTAAATTTCCAAAACGGCACTAATGTTGAACTTATTGGTGCTACAAATCCTTTGCTACTCACTCCAGAAGGCAAAAAAATGGGTAAGACCGAAAAAGGCGCTATCTGGATTGATAAAGACAAAATATCTGCTTATGACTTTTATCAAGGCGTATATCAAACTCCAGACGCTTGCGTCGAGCTTATGTTTGCTTTGTTTACAGACTTGCCAATGAACGAGATAAGGAGTCTTATCAAGGAAGACATCGTCAAAGCCAAAGAGACTCTAAGCTTTGAGATGACTAAGTTTATTAGAGGCGAAAAGGATGCTATCGAGGCTAGAGAGGCAACACATGCTCTATTTAAGGGTGGTCAAAACTTGGATAATGTTCCAACCCTAATCTTGACCAAAAGCGATTTGAACGCCAAACCTCTTGTGGATATAGTAACCGAGGGAAAACTTTGTGCGTCTAAGTCCGAAAGCCGTAGAATGATAGAAAATGGCGGAATATCTGTTGGTGAGCAAAAGATAGTAGATATCAAAAAGACAATTACTGAAGCCGACTTAACCGAAAATTATGTAATTGTACGCAAAGGGAAAAAGAACTATCTCAAAGTTGTTTTTGAATAACCTTACACGCATATTTTGTTGCATGTTTAGAAAAAATATAATAAAATATATAAAAAATAGGAACTATAGTTCCTGCAAAATTAATTCAAATATTTAATTAAAATACCAAATATTTGAAAGAAACTAAAAAATGGAAAAATGGAGAAAAGTTTTGAAAAATAAATGGAAAATATTACTTATTGTATTTTTCATACTGCCTTGTGTCTTTGCGTTTGGTGGCTGTAGTTGTTCTTGTAACAAAACCGGTGGAAGTTCTCAAACAACCACCACAACCGAGTACGAGGTAACTTTTTACACCGATAATCCAGACTTTTTTAATGTTCCCAAACAAACAATCAAAGAGGGTGGCAAAGTCAGACCGCCAGTCAATTTTCCTGAGCGAAAGAGAGACTCACAAGGTCATGTTTACTATCTAAACGGTTGGTATAGCGACCCAAGTCTAAGTTTTGAGTATGTTTGGAAATTTGAAACAGACACAGTATCTCGTAACATGGTCTTGTACGCTAAGTGGGTTTTGCTAGAGTCATATTAATTACTCAAAGTATAGTTTAAGTAGATTATTTACATCTGCTCTACTTGACGAAAGTAAGTTTGACATGCCAAGTCTATCAATAAGAGTAATATCATTGCTATTAGATAGACTTATTGCCGATTTGGTAAAGTACGAATTTGTAATAACAACACCTTTGTCTGCCAAGTAATAATTCTTGGCAGTGTTTATTTCCTGTATTGCCGAGTTACCAACCGAGTGATTAAAGTAGAGTTTGCATTGAATGACAATAACCTTATCTTTGTACTCAACAATAAGGTCAGCACCATAGTCTCTCGAGGTCTTGGTCTTTTTGACATTAATATTAAGTGACCTAAAAAATAGATACAAAAAATCCTCAAATCCATGACCGTCTAGTCCGTCAATATCCATAATTGAGATTTTGCTAATAGCTTTTTGCAAAATCTTTTTTTCTATCCACTTATACACAAATTTAAACAGCAAAAAAAGTATAGTTATAGGCAAAAATACTATACTTAGAGTGAGCTTTAACTTTTTTCCCATAATATTGTCCCCACCAAAATTTTTTGTTCCACCAAAAATCTTATTACTTTTAATTTAACAAAAAAAGTGACTTTAGACAAACAAATTAATCCAAATTCCACAAAAAACACTATATTTAGTAGTTTAACTTACAAATTTTTCGACATTTTTCTATATTTTTTATATTTTATAGATTTAATATTGAAAAAGTCGACTACTTATGATATACTAATTATAATAGAAGATTTGTGAGTAATCACAATTCTTGCAAAGTGAGGTTATATTGGATAATTTAGAAAAAGAAAATAATCTGCAAAAGCAAAATTTTTATATTTTTCTTGACTTTGACGGTGTTTTAAACGATATTGAAAACATGCCGTACTTGTGGAAGTTAGGTGGTTTTTTCGTGGATGATAAGGACAAAGAGACCTTTAACCCAGAGAGTATTGCTGCACTCAATTATCTAATAGAAACTCTCAAGAGTGAGTATAATGTAAATCTTGTGTTGTCTACAACATGGCGTAGATGGTTCGAAAAAGCCAAATCTGTGCTCAAAAACAATGGCCTTGAGTATTGTGGTGAGATTGATAAGACCCCAAAAATGTTCCTAAAAAAGCGAGCATTTGAGATAATGTCTTATCTTCAAAGCAAAAACGAGGACCATAATTTTGTG
Organism: Clostridia bacterium; assembly: GCA_016297915.1. Classification (GTDB taxonomy): domain Bacteria; phylum Bacillota; class Clostridia; order Christensenellales; family UBA1242; genus UBA11490. Next base: position 9,221 of record JAEDFU010000013.1, read on the forward strand.
GTTATAGACGACAAATCCCATTTACCAAAGTACTTTAAAGACTCAAATAGTATCAAGACAAACATTGTCAACGGCTCACTAAATATGTCCAATATGCTCAATTATATTGATACATATTTTCCGCATTTGGCAAGCAAAAATCCTCTTAAGGATATATACGAATTTGAAAAAGCAAAATACGAAAATGCAAGCAAAGATAGCATTACAGACGATTTTGAAAATAGCAAAAAGTAAATATATAGATTGTAAAACCCTTTTACATCTATTTACAATTAGTATTTGGAGATTATGCCTATAGCTTCCAAATATTTTTTGTATATTCACTATATAATTGTACGACCAAGTACACATAATAAAATTGACAAATCTAGTCAAAAAATGTATTATTTTGATTGAATTTGGATGTTTGAATATAGTGATTTTCAAAAAATTATATTCAATAAAAAAGTACAAATGCAAATTTGCTTACTTTTTCGTGGAGAAAAAAATCTTATGAAAAAAACTCAATTTATACTACTTCTGATGTTGCTATTTGGTGTTATTTTGATTTTGCCTTACAAATACAGTCCTGTTTTGGCTGAGACACAAGTCATATCTAATACAACTCTAGACGGAACGGTCAACCAAGATATAGTAATAACAGACCCCCTAGATACGGCTATTCAAATTACTGGCAAAGTAACACTCAAAAACATTAATATTATTTGTAACGCCCCTGTTACAACATTAATATCTGTAGCCCCAAATAGTTATTTAATTTTGGACAATGTTACAATTACTACAAACGAAAGTGTTACACAGGCAATCTTTAATCAAGGCAGAATTGAGATTAATAACACTCAGTTTCCTATTCTTAATTGCAAGTATAGCATTTACAATGACTCAACATCTCAAAATGCAATTTTGCTAAAAAGTGTAGGGGTAAATCAGATAGCTTGTGTTTATCTAAATCAGGGAGCTTTATATGTAGGTGAAGAGACACACTTTGAAGATAGTTCATACATAAATGTTCAAGTAACTCAAAACTATAGTGATATCACAGACAAAATGATAGGTCTAGCTGTAGTCAAGTCATACAAATCTTTTGCAGGATACTATCTAGACAACTTTAGACTAATCGGTGCTCCAGTTGAGAGTAGTATCAAAGTTACCACAGAGGATGCCCTATCTATATTCCAAAACAACTATTATCTAGACTATGTAGGACTCATTGGAGATAATTTTGAAGACTATGAGACCTTTGACACTTACTATAAAGAGACCAATAATACTGAAACTAGTAAGGTAAGTACAGTCAATTCTGGAGACATAATAATAACAAAACTCAATGTTTGGCTAAGAGATAGTGAGTCAGAATATCAGACGAACGGGAAAGTTTATGTGGCTGGCAAATTTGTAACCTCTAGACTATTTTTGAAGTATACAAACAATAATTCGTATTATGTTGACGCAAACACAATTAGTACATCATATCTAAACCACTTGCTTATGGATAATTGCACAATGCTTGCTGGTAATCCAAAATTAAATGGCATTATATCCAAGACCGAACAGCTTGACGAGTATACAAACTATGTTGTCAAGGGTGCTAATGACAAAAAAATTACAATGCAAGTTTTTAACGAGGACGGTCAAGAGTTGGAGAGTAAGACTATCATAACATCCGCTCCACTCGATATAAATGGTGTAACATATTCCAGCCGTTGGATTGAATTTATACCTCTTAATGGTAAGACCATAGATAGCTTAAATGTTCCACTAGGAATAGATGTCAAGACACTTGTCTCAAATCAAGAATTTGCACTAGTACAATTAGATATATCATCATCGGCTAGCGCTACATCAAATATCTCGTTTACACTCAAAAAAAGTGGGCCAAAGTACTTTGATGTAAATATTAATAAGACCGAATTTACATATTCACAACAAAATTACCTAAGCGATTTGGTGTTTTCGTATATCGACGAAAATAGCAAAACTGTAGTCCTTGCACCACAGGACTATAAGTTGATAGACGACAATGGAGACACAGTTGGTACTCTAAAAAATGCTGGAGAGTATACTATAGAGATTATTAGTACAAATCCAAAAATTGTATTTACAAATAATACTAAGTCAGTCTTAATCAAACCAAAAGATATCTATGTAGAGTATTTGTATGAGTACGAATATGACGGCTCAGTCAAGTCGTGCGAGGTTAAATCAATTGCTGGGCTTATAGGTGATGACGGTGTTAATATTTCGTTTAGCAGTAGTGCAACACTACCTGGAACATATCCTCAAGCAATTACACTAGATAATTCAAATTACAAACTAGATAGCAGATCAAGTAGTGTTAGTCTTGTTATTAACAAAAAAGTGCTTGACCTAAGTTCGGTCAAGTTTACTAGTGCCTCGTATGTATATCAAAAGGGCGTAGTGCGAAGTCTAAGTATTACTGGCATGCCAGATATTTACAAAGATTTGGTGAATGTAATTTATACAGGGAACAATCAAACCAATGTCAATCTTGATGCAAACGGTGTTGTCAGAGCATATTCGGTATCATGCTCATTTAAGCCTGCAGACGATAGTCTATACACACTTGCAAATGCAGGAACAAAGTATGCAAGTTTAACTATAACGAAAGCAGTTGTTGACATATACGAGTTTAGTTTTGACAACAAGACTGTAGTTTATGACACAAACCCGCATACAATCAAAGTCCAAGGCGATATGCCAGAATATATCAAATCAATTGAATACATAACAACCAAAAACTCAAATAGAGTCGAAAACGATGTCCAAACAAACGCAGGCACATACAATATTACAGCAGTCTTTTCGCTCAATGATTACAAGAATTATGTATTCAAAAATCGTGTGACTACAAGAAGTGCAACTCTTACTATAGCGCAGTTTTATGTGTCTGAAGAGTTGGTATCTGATTCGATTGTATTTGATAATGATACCGTGGAGTTTGACGGAAATTATCACAGACTAGAGTGTTATTCAAAAAGACCAGAAGTACTCAAGGTATCAACATATTATTCTGCACAATGCGATGTTGGTATTTACAATTGCGAAGCCAGAATTTATCTCAAAGATACCGTCAACTATTATTGGGACTACAACGGATTTGTGAGTATGACCAAAGTTCTCAAAATCACTAAGACCAATGCAAATTTAGATAATGTATGCTTGTCAGATTATACTCATGAGTATGACGGCAGAGAACATCATGTTACTTTGCAAAATGCAATTTCAGGTGCAGTTGTAAGTTATGAGTACTACTACCTAGGAGAACTTGTTAGTACAACAAATGTAACCGAGGCAGGTGAGTATCAAGTAAAAGTTACTATGGATATAGTCGACCATGAGTATTTCAGGGACGATACAGAGTACTACTATGCTACTCTTACAATCACTCCTAAGGTCATTGACCTAACCTCACTTGAGGTACTAGACTGCAAGGTTGTTTACAATGGCAAACCACATAATGTTACAATCAAAAATGCTCCAACTGAGATAGAGTTCGAGTTGTCCAAGCAGGATTTGGTTGACTGTGGAGTATATGAGATAACAGTAGTGCCAAAGTATAACGACCGCAACTTTCAGGTGATTGGTGACAAGCACCGCCATGCCACACTTACTATCACCAAGGCCGACTATGATATCTCCAAATTCAAATTCAAAGACATCACTAAGCAGTATGACAAACAAGAGACGGAGGCCTTGGTTACTTTGAATAATAGAAATCTATCCGCAGGTACAACCTTGGATAGTGGACTAATTATCAAGGCTTACGAAAATAACAAACACACGCATGTAACAGGTAATGCATCAGGCTATCAGATTGCCAAAGTCTACTTTGATACAGCAAATCCAAACTATAATGTTCCAAATCCAATGACTTGCAAAATCAAGATTACACCTCTCAAAGTAACTGTCAAACTTGTCCAAACCCAGTTTGACTATACAGGCAATGAGATTGTAGTCCAAGCCATTGTTCCAAACGACGACGGCAGTCAAATTTTGCAGGGTGATACTATTAATGTAATTCTATCTAACAACAATAATGTCAATGCAGGCAGATACATAACATATCTTAGCCTAGACAATCCGGACTACGAGAGCAAGACATCATCACTTACTTATTATATAAATCCTGTGGCTGTGGATATGTCTGATGTGTCTTTTGACGATGTAGTAGCGACATACGACGGTCATGAGCATCTGCCAACTTTCAAGGGTAACTTGCCAACAGGGATTTTGCCTACAATGGTTGCAAGTAAGATGATAAATGCTGGAACTTATACATGCTTTATCGAGTTCAAAAACCACAATTCAAATTACATCACTCCCGAAAAACTAACTTGTACTGTGACTATTCTCAAAAAACCAATCCTTATAGATTTTAGTGGTTGCTCCGGCCTAGTTGAGGACGGTTTACGCAAAAATATTGGCGTTAGCTTTATAGGACTAATAGAGGATAAGTTTGATGACTATCAAGTTGCTTATAGCGATACTCCAATTAAGAGCGGTGTTTATACCATAACAGTTTCGCTTAATCAAAACTGTAACTATACTCTTCTTAATTCAAATGTTTTGGAGTTTGAGATACTAACTAGTATCAAGTCTTATGTAGACAAAGATTTTGAGATTAAAATTAAAGGCGAGGGATTTTCCCACGAGTCAAATATCCAAGTTGATGATTTAAACAAAAGTTATGTTCAAGGTGTACTCGACTCAATGGGAGTCAACACCAAGGACTACGATGCATTCAAGCTTGGTGTCAAGGGGGATACCTCCAAACAAGAAATATCTGTTAGCTACAAAGTCCACAATCGCACCCTCAACTCCAAGTACATAAGGATTTTTAGGTCAAATAGCGATAGCCTACAAGAGATTGACTTCCAAGCAGTTAACAATACACTCAAGTTCTCTGCAAATGTCGACGATAGCATTGTTATCGTTTACGAAAAGGATAATATCGAGACCAATGTCCCAATCATTATAGCAATAACAATCCTCTCATTATTCTCGATAACATCTATCTTGTATTTGGTGGTTGTATTCCAAAAACGCAAAAAAACCGTCACCAAATTTATAGACAAAAAGTAGTTTTTTCAAAATCATCGGTTACTGGCAAAGTCTAAAAATAAAAAATCAAGAGAATTAAATAGCAAAAAAGTTTGCAAAATTATATCTGCAAACTTTTTTTTGATATACCAAAATATTGATTTAATGAAAAAATATTTAGTGTTTGTCTTTTTGATTTATTAATCGGTTATCTCTGGTTCTTTGCCGTCATTATAGTATATAATGCCAAGCGTATTTGGACCACAATGAGTAGAAACTGTACATCCAGCAATAGTCTCTTGAACTTTTTTGAAAGTTGCTTTTTCTTTGAGAGTCTTGCGAGTAATCTCTAGCATCTCGTCCGTAGCACTACTGTATGTTATAAAGCACATTGTTGGGTCTGGATTGTTGTATTCCGCAAGAGTCTCGATAACATATTTGTCTAGCACTTTGTTGAGCTTGCCAATATACTTTCTGTTGACCATCATTCTGCCATTTTTGACAACGATACAAGGCTTGATATTAAGTAGATTTGCACCTAGCAAAGATAGTGCAGAACAACGACCGCCCTTGTGCAAATAAGTAAGTTTGTCCACAACAAAACTTATTTGAACTGCCGATCTACGCTTTTCGATAAGCTCTACAGCTTTTTTGATATCCACATCCCTGTCTCTAAGAGAACATGCATACATTACTTGCAAGCCAATTCCGCTAGATAGTGACAAACTATCTATAACATAAACATTGTCAAATTTTTTGGCTGCAGTTATTGCATTGTTGTAAGTCGAACTAATTAGGCTAGAGATACAAATATGTATAATTCCGTCACAGTCCTTGAGTTGTTCCTCAAAAAATTCCGAGTATTCTAGCTCGTTTAGAGCGGATGTTTTAGGCAACTTTTGACAAGTAGCAAGATATTCAAATAATTGAGAGTTAGTAATTGTCTTGCCGTCATAATAATCTTCGTCACCAATTGTTATTCTAAAAGGAATTACAGGAACTCCTAATTTTTTGTACATATCATCATTTAAGTCAGCACTGCTCTCGCATGTTATTTTGTATTTCATAGTAATCTCCAAATATTGTATTTGTTTCCTTATTATATCAACAATTATAGTTTTCAGTCAAATAAATGCAACAATTATTACTTGCAAAAATATCGCAAAAGATGTAAACTATCGTAGAAGTATTTAAAAAAGGTCAAAACTTTTAATGGACGAACAAAAGCATCTGCATTATGGTCATCGAGCAAGACTACGAGAAAGAGTCAAAAAAGAGGGCATAGAGAATTTTCAGGATTATCAAGTTTTGGAATATGTCCTATCTTTTGTTTTGCCTTACAAAGACACCAATCCTACTGCACATATGCTTATAAACAAATTTGGTTCTTTTGACAAAGTGTTGGAGGCTAATATCGAGGACATTGCCTCAGTCAAAGGCATGGGCGAAGTATCAGCAAGTTTTTTGGCGACACTAAGACTAATATTTAGTTTTTACCAAAAACAAAAGAATAACTGTATAGACTTTATCTCCAACACCCAAGAGACTTTTGACTACGCCAAAAATCTTTTTGCAGGCAAACGCAAGGAAGAGATTTATGTAATAAGTCTGCTTGCATCCAACAAGATTGCAGGTGTAGACAAAATAGCTGAGGGAACGATTAATCAGGCAAATTGTAGCATAAGAGCAATCACTGATATTATGGCATCCAGAAAGGTTGCAAATATAATACTTTTGCACAATCATCCTGAGGGTGTAGCCCAGCCGTCTGGCGAAGACGACAAAATAACCAAAGCGTTGGTTTATGCACTTGCAATCTCTGGCAGTCATTTGACCGACCACATGATAATAGCAGGTGACGAGTTTTATAGTTACAAGATGAAAAATAAGATTGTCGAATATTCCAATGAAGTAAGCAATATCATAGGGCTATCTCATGTTAAGTCTAAGCCCGAAGCGAGGTACGACATTGGTCAAGAATGATAATGGTTTTGTATGCGCCAATTGTGGCAAACAAGTCGAAAAACTAGGCATCACATCTCGAAATCATTGCCCATATTGTCTGCACTCTCTCCATGTAGATATTATCCCGGGAGATAGGGCAAATACATGCAAGGGCTTGCTTGTTCCAATAGCAATTGAGAATAATCCCAAAAAAGGCTATGTCATAGTCTTTAGATGCCAAAAGTGTGGAAGTATTGTCAAAAACAAATCAGCTCCAGATGATGACTTTGACAAACTCCTTGAAATATCCAAGTTTAATGCCACAGGTAGAAAATCTTAAGCGAAATACTTAATGTTTTGTGGTGTTTGATATTCTTTGCACCTGGGCTAATACTTATCGTCAACATAATTGTAATCATAAATCTAATTGCCAGTTGGTTGCTCTGGGTGATGCTAATCCAAAACAAAATACTACTTACTAATATATCTTCTATCCAATTTGGCTCTCCATTGCCACCACTCTCAACATTCGCCTTTGGGTATTGAACTAAGAAATTTTTCTATCAAATTTTTGGATATTGCTTGAAAAAGCAACCATACAACACAAGTATCGTTGCTAAACTACTTACAAAAATGAAAAAAAGTCACGGATTTTTCCGTGGCTTTTTTGATTATTTGCTTTCTTCGTTTGTTTTTCCGCTAGAACTTTCTTGTTGCTTGTTGTCCAAATCCTTCAAGGATTCTTCGTACTTTTGGTCCTGTTTATTAATTAGGTAGTTTTCGTATGCAAATGACCCAGCAAGAAAAAGTACAATAAAACAAATCATTATTGTTATCAAAACATTAATTTTTTTCTTAGTCATAAGCTTTCTCCTTTTTACCTTCTTGCACAAATATTTTTGTTATATACATTTTACAACGAATTATGTCTATTGTCAATATGCTTTGGCAATATTTTGTTCAAATTAATTTGACAAGTGGCAACCAAAGTTCTTAAAATATATCTAAATATTCAATTCGCCCTATTTTTAGTTTGAATCAAACATCCACAAAATATTTGTACTAGGGCAGGAATTACTAAGTCAAAAAAAGGGAGACTATATGAAAAAACGAAGTCAAATTGAGCAAAAATACAAATGGAATTTGAGCGATATTTACGCTGACGAAAGAGAACTAAAGGAAGATATTGCAAAACTAGCCAAGTATCCAGAGATAGTTGCTAGTTACAAAGGAAAATTAAAAAATATAAATAAGTGCTTTGAGTACTTTGAGTTGTGTACTGAAATCGGCAAAATTTCGGACAAAGTTGAGGTGTATATCTCCCTCAAGCTTTCCGAAAATCTAGAGGACAATAAGTATATTGAACTTAGTAGCATAGTCTCAAATATCTCCAAAAACTTGTCTGTGGCAGGCTCTTTTGAAGAACCAGAACTTGTAAGACTTGGCGAAAAATATCTAAACAAACTACTCAAAGACCCAAGATTCAAAGACTACAGAATGAGTATCAAAAACTTTATTAGAGAAAAAGACCATATCCTAGCCGAAAACGAAGAGATAATGCTAAGCAAAGCCATGAAGTCGCTAGGCGGATTTTCGGATGTGTATGATAATATAGACACTCTTGATCTTAAGTTTGAGAGCGTCAAAGACAGCAAGGGCAAAACCCATGAGGTCAATCAACACAATTACTCCGAGCTTATGGAGAGCAAGGATAGAACTTTGCGCAAAAACGCATACGAGTCTTATCTAAAGGGCTACCATGGACTTAGCAACACAATTGCTACAAACTATATTTCAAGCGTTGAGGGTGATTGGTTTGTTGCAGATGTTTATAGATTTAAGTCCACTCTAGAGATGTCTTTGTTTAGTACAAATATTGATGCCAAAGTTTATGACAAACTACTTGAGAATGTTAATAATAATTTGTCACTAATGCATAAATTTTACAAACTAAAAAAGCAAGCATTAAAGCTCGACCCATTCTATATCTATGATAGATCAGTCAAGATTACAAACCTAAACGAAAAGATTAAATACGAGGATGCATATGAGCATGTTATCTCTGCGATGTCGATACTAGGTGACGAGTATGTAGAGGGGCTAAAAACTGCAAGAGACAATCGCTGGATTGATGTGTATCCTTGCGAGAAAAAAACCACAGGCGGTTTTTGTTGTAACATGTATACTCCTCACCCATACATCCTGCTTAATACAGTCGATGATAGTAGGGGAATATATACTCTCGCTCACGAGCTTGGTCATGCTATGCATGGATATTTGAGCGCCAAAAATCAGCCTTATCAAACTCACGACCACACAATTTTCCTTGCGGAGATTGCAAGCACAGTCAACGAGGTTTTGTTATTTAAGTACTTGTATAATGCGTCTAAGACCAAGTCCGAAAAATTATCTCATCTCGAAAAATACATCAGCAATATCATTGCAACAATCTATGTTCAGACAATGTATAGTGAGTTTGAGTATTACGCACATACGCTAGTTGAAAAGGGTGAGCCAGTGTCCAAAGACATACTTAATGCCAAATACAAGGAGCTTAATGCCAAATACTATGGCAAATCTGTCAAATTCCCAAAAGAAGATATTGGCGAAACTTGGATGAGGATTCCACACTTTTATAGAGCGTACTATGTTTACAAATACGCTACAGGTATGTCTAGTGCAATCAACTTTGCAAGCAAAATTTACAGTGGAGACAAAAATGCTCTAGATAAATATCTGGGTTTTTTGAAGAGCGGAACTTGCGATTACAGTTATAATATCCTCAAAGACGCCGGCGTAGATTTGCTCTCAGATAGTGCATACAAAGTTGTCTTTGACGAAATCAATTGGGCACTTGATGAGTTTGCCAAGTTGTTACAAAAAAAATAGTCTTAAGTTTGAGTAAGTGAAAGTGATGTTTCACTTACTTTTTTTGTAGACTATTTTTTGTAGATTACTTACTAAACTCGTACAGAGCAATGCCCACTGACATAGACAGATTGAGCGAGTCTATTTTGTTTGAGTGTTTAATAATAAGCGGTGTTCCAACATTAAGATAGCTATCGTCAAGTCCGCTTGCTTCATTTCCAAAAATTAGTGTGTGTGGTTTTGCTTTGTTGGAAACTTGGTCTAGTCTGGTTTTGGCTTTGAGCATAAATGGGTATTTAGCATTGCTATTGACTTTTTGGTAGTCGTCAAAACTATCAAATAGTTCTATATTCATTCCAAAAATTGAGCCCATGCTTGCTCTTATAACTTTTGGGTCAAAGATATCTATACAAGGCTTGATAATACTCAAGTTTTCGTAGCCAAAGCCAAGCATTACTCTAATTATAGTCCCCAAGTTTCCCATATCGCTGGGGTTCACTAAGAGAACTTGCGACTTTGAGTTGTCAACCCTCATTTCATACTTTTTGAAAACTCCCATGATGTATATGTTTCCCTTGCCACTAAGCTTTTCGATAAGTTTGCCGTTTTTGTGGATAGGGATTCTGTTTTTTCTTGCAAGGTCAAGTATCTTTTTGATGTCGTTACTTTCTTCAAGTTTTTCGTGGACGATTATTTCCGTTGCGAGTGTTGGTTTGTTTTTTAGTAACTCGTAAGTTGGAAAAGCGCCAAAACAAAAACTATAAATTCCTTCTTTCAAATATTTTTTTAATTCCATAATTTTTCCCTAAATTAAATATTCCATAAATAAATATTTTCTAAAATAATATTTCCTAAAGTTGTATTTGACAAATTAATTATTTCCTAAGGTCAATAATTAACAAATTAATTATTAAACATGTTTTGGTCTCTAAGAATAAGGCTAATGACTTCTTTTTTGAGTGCGTTGTCCATAGGAGCACCAGACGCCTTGATATGACCGCCTCCGCCATATACTGAAGCAATCTCCGCCATATTGACATCGTCTTTGACACATCTAAAGGACAATCCTTGTTGCATATTAATAATAACAACAAAATCGAGACAATAAGAATACTTTTGAGCCAAGTAGTTTCCAAGTAGACTGCGGTTGTTCTCGGCAAATACTATGCCACATCTCTTGCCTTGTAATGTCGCATGAAACATAGTCTTCTCGGATTCTTCTAGGTATCTTTGGATTCTTCCTTGCTCAATCTCAAGCAAGTAGTTCTGTTCTGGCGAAAAGTAAAATTCCTTGTTTTCTCTGAGGAACTTGACATAGTAATTTATATAACCATCTCTCCCTAAAATGTCGTGCAAGTCGTCTAGTTTTTTTGCGTCAAGATTATTTGTTTTTGCCCAGTCCCATGTATCACTAAGTCTTATGAGTTCGGTATAGTCTCGTATACAGTTTGTGTCAAAAACCTCAGGGTTTGTTGTCAATAAGTATTTATATAGTAGCGATGTTGCGCACTCATTAATGCCGTCCTTGTTAGTGCTAATTGCAGTTCCAAAAGGATAGTTGTTTGCAATCAAATTAAAGGCGTGATGATCAAATACATGAAACATCTCCGACCTTCCTGTAGCCATTATCATCTCGCAAGTTTGCTTGTCTAGAGTGAGGTCGGTTATAAATATCTCATCGTAGTTTAGATAACTTTTGTTTTTCAAGATTTCTTGAGTCTTGGGGATGACATCATTTGCGTTAAGCAAAATGTAATCTAAGTTGTCTCTAATCATCTTGAGAAAGATTACAGGGCTTATGCCGTCTGGATCGGCCTTGTGTGTAATAAGTAGTGTTTTCATAATATTCCTTTCAAATTCTTAATTCTTTTTTGTAATAGTTTTTGAGTTTGCCTTGAGCAATCTTTCCGCCTCCAAGTGGGACTCCAAGATAGTTCACTGCAAAAATCCCATTAGGCATGTCTATGTCTAGCTCATCTCCATGCAAGTATTTGAGTGCACTTATCTTGTCTAGTTCTAGTTGGTTAAAAAACATACATCCGAATGTGTGGTAAAATTCGTGTGCAAGTTTGAGAATGTTTTTTTGGATAGTGCCAAGGTGTACACCAATAGATATAACATTTAGACTGGACAAATTTACTTTTTGGCTGGGGATAATGTAGACCTCATCACCTTTTTTTAGATACTCCCAATTTTGTTTTGGCAAAACATTTTTGAGAGTAGAGTTAATAATGTCATGTTCTTTTTGAGTGACCTTGGCGTAGTTTTTGCAAGTGGTTTGTTTGGTAGATTTGCTTTCTGTATTGGTTGCGGTGGTTTTGGTAAGTGCCACCATAAACTGCCCCTCGCCTCTAAATCTATGAGGGTATCTGCGCAAAGACAATTCAAGTGGATGCCCAGATACTCTAAGTCCAGCATCGGCAATCTTTAGATACTTGGAGCAATTAAGTACTTGGTAGTTAGGATGAGCGTCCAAAAATTTGGATATGACCTCTTCGTTCTCCCTTGGATCGTAAGTACAAGTAGAGTACACGAGAGTTCCGCCATCTTTTAGTATCCCCTCAACATTTTCGAGTATATCTAGTTGTCTTTGGGCGTTGCTGTCTATGCTTGAGGGATTATAAAAGTTAATATCAAAATTGTTTTTTCTAATCATTCCCTCTCCGCCACACGGCGCATCAACAATAATTTTGTCAAAGAGCAGTCCGCTTTGACCAAGCTCGTAAGGCGTGTTGCAAGTAATAATCGAATTTTCAAACCCCATTCTGGTCAAGTTCTCTTCCAAAATCTTGGCTCTGCCAAAAACAATTTCGTTGGACACAAGCAGTCCAGTATTTTTTAGTTTTTCAAGAATTTGGATAGACTTGCCACCAGGGGAGGCGCAAACATCAAGCACCCAGTCATTTGGTGAAACTCCCAAAATCTCAACTGGATACATAGCGCTTGGCTCTTGTGAGTAAATCACGCCCAAATGATTAAAAATATTTTGGCTAAACTTAGGTATAATTGCATAGTAGCCATTGTCCACAAGAGAAATAGGTGAGATTTCAAAGTCACAGCTTTTTTCGAACTTGGATTTTTCCAAACGACTGAAGTTAACAGTAATTGCTTTTTGCGACGGCTCGTCTAAGGACTCAAAAAAATCCTTGGCATCTTTTCCAAGCAGTTTTTCCATTTTGGTTATAAATTCATAAGGAAGATTCATTGTCGTGCCTTTTAATATTTTTTCATTGTAGTATAACACAAAAATCCTAGATTACCAAGTTCAAACTATCTTAACTAACCAAATTTTTTGAGATTATGTAAGTAACTTTTGGCGTTTGAGGTGGATTTTAGCCCAAAAATTTTTCCTTTTAGTATTGAAAAGCTCAAATAATTATGCTAAAATCTTAAGTAATATTAATGGGGAAATGGATACATGTATCCAAGGATGGTGGAAAATGAATACAAGCAAAGATTATTTTTATTTGGTTTGCCCAAAGCGAATTCCAAACGACCAACTAGTATCTGTGTACGAAAGGTTTCAAGTTCGTGAGCAGTACGATAGCGACAAACTCGTTGAAAAAGAGTCCAAATGGCTTCACCAAAAAGAAGAAAACATTATAGACATGGTGGACAGAGCCTTTAATATTTGTCTGCCAAACAAACCAACCGACCCTAAGCCTATACGAATTAGCAGTTCAACCGCTGACGCTTATGGATTAGATAGGCTATGTGCAAATATTCAGAGGAATATAGGCTCTCTTCCTTACGCTCTTTGGGTTCTCAAAATCCCAACATTCGTTTATGGCGAGGATGAGTATGCAAGCAGTTCCAAGTTTACTTTGGGCGAGCGTAGTATCTCCAAGGGATTTTTGTTGCCAGTCAACAGAATCGCCAAGATTGACGGCGTGGTTGTTGAGGGTATTGCCTCTAACTATGTAGATAGAGTGTATCTAAATTTCCCGGACTGTCGCAGGATTATCAACGAAAAATGCATGCCACTAAGCACAATATACAGTGGACTTGTTTTGTCAACCAAGCAAGAGGAATTAGCGTCTCTTAGTCGCAACACAGATGCCACAAATTTTGACGCATCAAATAGACTACTACTTGGCTCACAGTATGACTTTGACGCTTGTGCTTTGCACGAAAATAACAAAGACCTCCCAAATGGCTATCTCAACAAAGAAAAAATCAGCGAAATAAACGAGACTTATCTCAAAGATCAACTTTTGGATTTTAGAAACAATATGTCCAAGTTTAAGATTAGAACTATACTAGAAAAAGATAGCATCAAAGCCGATGCCGAAAAGAGAAAGATAGAAATATTAACAGAGAGGACAATGTAGTATGAAAGTTAAATATCAAAATTACATAATTCCAGACTGGGCGTACTTTAGTAATGACGACTCTCACAAGGCCAAGGGGCTTGGTTCAATTGTTGCAAATCTTAACGCTGGCGTGGATGTGGCAAACGATATATTCTCAGGCAGAGCTCAATACTTAGACGGTGACGCTCTAGACTTGGTCGGAATAGAAGATACATTCAAATATTTTTCGGACAAATACAAGTATCGCCAAAAGTATATAATCAAGAGTTACAAGGACGAACCTGTGCCTCTCTATCATATCCAATTTCCAGACGCTTATGCCAAGGGGAATTTGCCAGATAGCCAAAACGCTCTACCTTTGCCATTTTTGAAAATGTTCAAAAATGTATATAGAGTAACCGAGTCTGCACCTGTTAAGTTTGAGGAAAATGGTGAGGCTGGCAACTACGCAAGATTTAACAAAGGACTTACTAAGCTTCCTCCTGAGTTTTGCAAGGGTGTGTATCTCGAGGGACTAGGGTATATTCCTAATGGCATGTGGTCTCCAGTATTCAATCCAGTGGGATATACATATAGTGGCACACAGCAAAAAATTATGCAAAAAATAGGCGAACTAGACATGTACGCCGAGCACGACAAACTAGCCACTTTCGAAAACATTGTGCGTGCTCATCAAAACGGTCAACTAGGACTATTCAAACATCACGATGAGTCCAAAGTCTTGGATTATTACAAGGAAAAATACAAGACAATTACTCCTACCACCCAATATAGAGTTAACGAGGACGAACTGCTTAATACTTTCACCAAAAATTACGACCCAACCAAGGGTCTAGCACTTTTGGACGAAAGACTCAAATAATTGAGTTTACAAAAAAAAGATGTCTATTCCACGAAGCAGTACAATACAATTCATCATCTTTTTTCTATTAAGACTATTTAATCTTGCCAAAAATTATCTTTTTGTCCTTCAAAGAAATTTTAATTACTTCATAGCCAAAGTCTTCAAACTCTTTTTTGCAAGCCAAAAACGAATGGTCGATTGTAAGTCTGCAAATATTTTTAATATTTTCAAAACTCAAAACAAACTAATCTTTGTCGCAACATTTTATGCAGTTCCAAAGCTTTAAATATTTACTCACCCTGTAATCCCCGTATCGTGTCATTTACTAGTTTTTCTAGGTAATCTCTATCGTCGATATTTTCAACCAAGTACATGGGTTTTGCATTTGCATAAGGCAATTCCTTTGGCAAATTGTAACTGCTGTTTGTTTTGGTTATTTGGGACATAAACCTGTCGTCAAAAATTCCGCCAAAATATATCCCTCTTGCATATATCAAAAATTCACCCATCATGCCCTAGATGTGGGGTTTAGGATTGCCAATTGTTCTAATACAAAGTCTCTATACTCTTTGCTCGACATAATTCTCTCAAAATTAAATTAATTGATTAAACTTTAATTTCTTTTACTTCATTTTCATCTTCCAAATATAATATATTTATCAGGGTCAGGTTTATTTTGCTTTAACTATTGCTCATTGGGTTCAGTAAATAAAAATATAAAATACAACTTTTATTTTTGCGTGAGCAAAAATATAAACTATCGGAAGTGAATTTTGAAGCAAGTTCAAAATTTGTGCTATCGCACTCGCAAAATTAAAATTTTGCACTTCCTTGTTTGAATTATCATCAGTTTTGCTTGAAAATGACTTCGTCGCTTTCAGACAAAACTTTCGATAATATCATTGCATAGCAATATCATTTGCATTTGCAAATACCATTGAACCGCAAGGCTCAATCTCATTGTAAACAAAAAGAAAAGCCTATTGACTTTTCTTATTTGTTCAGTTGGAGCAGGTGAAGGGAATCGAACCCTCGTAGTCGGCTTGGGAAGCCGATATTCTGCCATTGAACTACACCTGCAAAATCACAGATAATTATATTACAAAAGTTATCACAAGTCAAATAATAATAAAACATAATTCTCTGCAAAATATTGTACAATTTCAACTTTTGTGGTATAATTACCTCTGTAAAATAACAAGATTTTATAGCCCAGTTAAACGGATTATAGTATCAACAAAAATACTTTCCGCAATTTTAACAAATCCACGACCCCATAGTAAAAGGGATATAAGTATCGACTTGGAACTTGATGAAAATCTCAATTCGTCCCTAAAATACGGACAATTTACAACCACTCAAAACATCTACAAAACCCAAAGTTCACCGAAGCATAAAATGCGACCACCAAATTCTTCACTTTTCACTCTTCATTTTCACTTAAAATTTTGCAAAAATTTATTATGTGGATATAGCTCAGCTGGATAGAGCAATCGCCTCCTAAGCGATAGGTCGGCAGTTCAAATCTGCCTATTCACACCAATTTCCAAAGAAAAAGACGGCTTTAATTGAAGTGAACCCCGTAGGGGTCGCTTCATAATTAGTCGTCTTTTTTAAATTTAAATTACTTCATATTTGTGATGCTTCAAAATATCTGCATCAGAGATTTCTTTATAAGATTTTTGCCCTTGATCATTAATTTCCCATGGCGTTCCATTTTGATGCGTTAATGCAATTAAAGTATTAGTGTTATAGTTTTTATATTTTTCCAATGTTTCATCTATTGAATTAATTTTTTTAATTCCGTCAAGACTTATCATGATCCTGCTTTTGACTGACATTTGATTATCTTTATTAAATGGCGTTTCTAATGGCGTTTCTAATGGCGGTTCTATTATTTCGCAATTACTGCGTTTATATTTTTCATATATTGATTCTATTACAGGTCCATATTTAAAAGCAAATATTTTATCAGTGAAAAGTTTTTTATTGTATTTACATAAATAATCTGCATAGCAAAAATATGTCAATTTTTCAAGCCTAGTATGAGTACATTTAAGTTTTGTCAAAATGTAATTTGCAATATCAAGAGCGGTTATTTCTTTATCGTTTGATAATAAACTGATAAATGTGTCTTTATCATTTACTAATTTTACCCCCTCAAAGAAGGAATCTGTTTTTATAACATCTGACCATTTTTCTGATTGAGCAAGAATAGCATGTGTTGCAATTGAAAATTGCTTGTCTTTTAATTTATTTAATTCATAAATTGTTTTCTCATATTCTAAATTGTTGTTGCAATAATCAAGGGCGATTCTTTTCCCAGTAGAATATGAACTACCTAAGATAATTATGTGTTTTATCATTTTTTCCCTCCTTTTAATAATTCTTTAAATTGTTTTTCCCAAATAGTATATTTTTGTTTGTGTTTTTTGTGTGATTCATAATTTGATTCTTCATCTTTTTTATACCATAATTGCAGTTCCCATTGATAATTAAAATTATCAACTTTAAAATATATGTGTGTTGCTTTATAATTTAGTTTATCCGATTTAATGCATTTTAGACTTGGGAATTTTTCCGAAATGTGTTGATATATAAAATTAAAATCAAATTTGTTCTCTGTAATTATTCTCATGCCGAATATATCGTTGAAGCACTTATTTATTGGAATTGAACCAGGTGTTCCATTTACATTCTTTTTTGTTTCATAAGTGAAAAGTTTGTAAAGAATCGAATTTAATTGTTTTACTCTTGTATGGCTAATTATTTCTTCTTGAGATAATTTCAATAAATCTAAATTTACTTCCGTATTTAAATAATCAGCATAATCTATAACACTAAGTAATATGTTTAAAGATTTATCGTCATTCCTAACAAATATATCTTTTACTTCAGTTGATGATTGATTAAAGATATCTTCTGGATGTTTTTTCTTCCATTTTTTACAAACTACTGTGTATAAATTGCAGATTTTTTCTATTGATTTATCAATTAATTCAAGTTCTTCTATTGCTTCCATAATTTAATTATAGCATACTTTATATAAAATTTGTATACATAATGTCAAAATTTTTATTTTTTTATTTTATTGAAATATTTTATTTATAACTTCGCTGGCATGGATATCGCTGTTCTTTAAGAAGTGGCTGTAGAAGTCGCTTGTGGTACTTGCTTTGCTGTGACCAGCTCTGGCTGATACTGTTTTCATATCCACACCTGCCATCAGTTGAAGAGTAATGTTAGTATGTCTAAGTGAGTGAAGTGTAACTATTGGCAGTCCTGCTCGTGCAAGAGATTTTTGTATCCATACTCGTAAGAGTCCTGGGCAGATGTCTTTGCCGTCTTCTGTGCAGGATAGTCTATCTGTATCGCCAAGTCTATCACCAAGATACTTCTTTTGGTTTTGCCACCAATTTTCGTATTCGTATAATTCATACCCACCATATTTGCAAAGGGATTTTTAAACCGAGATAGGCCTAACCCTTAGGAGGCTTGCGGGCAATCCATTGATTGGTGTGAACACCATGAATCAAACCATTGATTACTTTTTAGGAGTTAAAGGAGATAAAATGAAATCGAGATTTGTTTGTGATATTTCTAATGCTAGATTAGCAGGAAATACAATTGATCGGAGTGAAGAATTTGTAGCTAAGTATGTAGTTGAAAGAGTGGTATATTTGGCAAGAGATTATTTTATATATTTTAGAGAACATCTGCTAGAAGAAAACCTAATATCGTTAAATACAAGCACTAAATGTATATTGATAACAAAGGTTGTTTTCATGTGATTATGTTTTGTTGTTTACATAGTGACATTATGCTTTTGGTTTACAGCGATGGCAAAGATTATGCTAAATATGTTTCTATAATTTCAAATGGAGGTGAAAAAGTTGAACCACGATTTACAACTAGTAAAAGATACTCTAGAAAACGAAAAACTCAGCGCAGAAGAACAACTACAACTAACTAAAATTTGCGAATTAAAAGATGAGTTCGTAAAAGATTTTTCAAAAGAAAAATGGCGAGAGTATTTTAATTTAGACATAGAAAAAGTTCAACTTCACAATCTTGAAATTGACCATGTTATTGAAACTACCTACAAAGTTTGTAAAGAATTACTCAAATAAAGTGTTGAATTTATAAAAATTTTATAATAATTTGTGATTATAGTGCAAAAATTGTATTTTTGTGCTATAATTTTTTTAGGAGAAAATTATGATTACACCCTTTTTAAGATGGGCTGGTGGTAAACGCTGGTTAATTAACGAAGTAAATGATTTAATAAGAGGCTACGAATTTAATAATTATTATGAGCCTTTTCTTGGTAGTGCTGCAATATTTTTTAATATTAAAGCTTCTTTTACTAAATGTTATCTTAATGATATAAATAATGAGCTAATCTTAACCTATAAACAAGTTAAAGAAAATAAGAACTCTGTTATTAAATATCTAAAACAATTTCCGAATAAAAAAGATTTTTATTATGATATCAGAAAAAAACGATTTAGAAGTTTAAGTAAGCAAGC
The DNA here is from genome assembly GCA_016297915.1 of Clostridia bacterium. Classification (GTDB taxonomy): domain Bacteria; phylum Bacillota; class Clostridia; order Christensenellales; family UBA1242; genus UBA11490. The sequence goes on from JAEDFU010000013.1 coordinate 28,780, forward strand.
TGCTCAATTCATCTATCTAAATCACACCTCCTATAATGGTATTTATAGGGTTAATAGTAAAGGCGAATATAATGTTCCTTTTGGGTATAAAAAGAACTACACAATCGATGAACAATCTCTCAATACATGTTCTGAAAAGTTGCAAAATTCAGTTCTATCTTCAGTTAACTTTACATGCTTTGTAGATCAAATCCAAGAAGGAGACTTAATCTTTCTAGATCCGCCATATACTGTTTCACACAACAATAATGGTTTTATAGAATATAATAAAAACTTATTTTCATTAGAAGATCAAATAAGATTGAGTGAATTTATAGATAAAATAAAAGAAAAAAGGGCTTATTATATATTAACAAATGCTGCCCACAAAAAAATTGATGAAATATTTGATAAAGGCGATTACAAATATATCCTTAATCGATCTAGCACTATAGGTGGAAGAAATGCAAAGCGGGGACAAATAGAAGAATATTTATTTACTAATATTAAAAGGAGAAATTCTAGTGATAATTAATCAAACTCTAGACTTAAGTACAGATCAAAAAAAGTTATTGACAAATGTAAAACAAAAGTTTATTCGCAAAACAATTTTAAAAGAAGAAATTTCTAATTATGAAGAGCAAGGATATGTTGTATCTTCACAACAAAAATCAAAAGCAATTGTAAAAAAATTAAAACCAGAAATTGAACTTGGCTATTATGAGTTTGTTCAATTGTTTTGTGAAATGGGTTTCAAAATTATTCCCAATTTGCCACATTCTTTTAATGATGAGACAAAAGATATATCTGATTTTAGTTTTATCGCAGAAGATAATGAATGTATTTTAATTTGCTATTACTTATATTCTTATGCAAAAAAAGAAATAAGTTGTTTTGAACAAGTTTTAGAAAATATCAAATCAAATTATGGAGAATTATTAAAAGAACTTAGAAAGATATTTACTTGCAATAAAAAATTTAAGGTTATCATTTGTACAAAAAACTACGCCATTTCTAATAGTGATATTTCCTTTATTGGTGAACAGAAATATTTTTATATCGATGATGATAGATTAGAATATTATAACAATTTAAACAAGCATCTCGGCAACGCATCAAAGTATCAATTATTGGGAAATCTGTTCTCAGGACAAAAGATTGCAAACTTAGATGAAGTAATACCTGCCATACAAGGCAAAATGGGAGGATTAACATATTATTCTTTTTCTATAGAACCAGAAAAACTATTAAAAATAGGATACATACTTCATAGGACAGATGCAAATAGAAATGATATGCCAACATATCAAAGACTTATTAGAAAATCAAGATTAAAACAAATAGAAACTTTTATTAATAATGGTGGTTTCTTTCCTAACTCTGTTATTATAAGCATTGATACAAATAAAAAAGGGTTAAATTTCTCTCTTTCTAGTTTGCAAGACGAAACTTCAATCTCAAAAATAGGTCTACTAAAACTACCTCAAAGATATAAGTCTATTTATATTATTGATGGACAACATCGTCTTTATGGTTATGCAAACACACAATATAAAGAGACAAACACCATACCTGTAGTTGCCTTTTTGGATCTTGCTAAAAATGATCAGATAAAGCTTTTTATGGAGATTAATGAAAATCAAAAATCAGTATCGAAAAATCTTAGAACAACACTAAATGCGGATCTATTATGGGATTCTGAAAATCCAACAGAAAGAAACACTGCTCTTTTCTCAAGAATTGCTCAGGAATTAGGAGAAAATACAGAGTCTCCTTTATTTGATAGAGTTATTATTGGTGAAAATAATAAAACAGACAAATGTTGTATTACATTAGATACAATTAGGGATGCTTTGGATAAATCTGGTCTGTTTAATAAATATAAAGGAACAGAAATTGAGCGTTCTGGTATTTGTGATTTAAATAATAATGATAAAAACTTTGACAATATATTTGCTTTATTAGTTAGTTCTTTTAAATATATTAAACAAAATGACATTGAAAATTGGAATAAATCAGAAGATGAAAACAAATGGGTATACAATATTTCAATTTACGGAATTATAAGAATTATTTCTGACATATCTAATATCTTATTAACAACTAACCTATATAATCAAGACAAAATTAATGAACATTTTGAAGATTTTATACCTTATCTAGATGCAATAATTCAAGGTGTAAATGATTTGAATGACGAGCAGAAGAAAGATTTAAAAACTTCTTATGGTGGCGGAGGCCGAATTAAGTATTGGAGAACATTACAAGGTTTTATTTTAAGTAAATTCCCAAATATTATTTTTGATGGATATGAGGAGTGGCAAAAAAATAATACAAAACAATTTAATACCCAAGCATTTTCTTTAATAAGTGATGTCGAATCATATTTAAATGAAAAAGTAAAAGAAAAATTAGTTTCTGAATTTGGTAAAAAATGGATGATAAATGGCATACCTAAAGCTGTTATGCAAAAAATCAGAGATTTAAAAACGGAAAAAGAATATGAAGAGCCAGATATTGAAATAGATGAGTGGGATTGTTTGCACCTTATAGACTATAGAGACATTATGATAAATAATTGGCAAAACTTTTTTGATAAGGATTATTCCGATCCTTTCGTTAAAGGACGTTCAAAAAAAGATAAAACCGAATGGCTGGTAAATTTAAATAGAATAAGAAATAATGTAGACCATAATAGAAGTGTTTCTGAAGAAGATTTCAAATATTTAAACAACATTCATAATTGGCTTATAAAGTAGAACTGCACCCAAACGGTAGAATTGCTCAAAAGTGCACCAAATCGTCACCGCGATTTTGGGTGGGATTGATTAAAAGATAGTTAATTTGATTGAGAATTCCTGTCAAATTGACTATAATTTTGATGATAATTGATAAAGTGAGAGATAGAAAGGTTATTTTAATAATTTTCCATTGCTCCTAAGCGATAGTTCGGCAGTTCAAATCTGCCTATTCACACCAATTTACAAAGAAACAAGACGGCTTTAATTAGTCGTCTTTTTTTCTAAACCCCCTAGATAGTCTGGGGGTTCAGTGGAGGTTTACCGTTGAACAAAATATCCCCTTATGTTAAAATATTTTTGGTCTGCCAACCAAAATTTAACATAAGGAGATAAAAGTATATGAATGACACAAATAGTTCAGATTGCAACGACTTGGAATTGCAAGTACCATATTGTGTTTGCACCAAAGTATAGAAGGAGAGTATTCTTCGGTCAGAAGAGAAAAGAAATAGGAGCAATTCTAAGGTCGTTGTGTGAATGGAAATAAGTAGAAATAATAGAAGCAGAAGTTTGCCCAGATCATATACATATGTTTGTTAAAATTCCACCAACACTAAGCGTAGCGAGTTTTGTGGGATTTTTAAAAGGTAAGAGTAGTATTTTAATATATCAAAAATATGCGAATATGAAATTCAAATATAGAAATAGATAGTTCTGGTGTAGAGGGTATTATGTAGATACAGCAGGAAAGAACGATATAAAAATTAAGGAGTACATAGCGAACCAACTGAAAGAAGATAAGTTGGTAGAACAAATGACGATACAGAAAATAAATAATTCATTCGAAAACTAAGAGGTTCGCTTCGCAAGTGGCAGACCGAGAGTGAGCGATTTCGCTATGCTAGTAACATGGGGTTATACCCCGAAATGAAAAACTACCAGCCTAGCTGGTGGATATTTATTAGGTACAAAAATTTTTAAAATTACTGTATCTTACTGTGCCTATAGCCACTTTTTTAGCCCACTTGAGTGGTCTAAAACGGGGTAAAACTGACTAAACTTTTATATAGTTTTAGTAATTTTTTAAAATTAAATCACCGAATATAAAAAATAAATATTTGTTAGCGAGCTTGACAAAATATGATTGAAATGTTATATAATGATTATGTCAAATAATCTAACAACTTTCCCAGAAAGTGGATTAATTAATCTTCATTGAAGCTATTAAGAGGATTACCCTTTGAGGTTATAGCAATAGTCAGTCGCACTATGATTAATCAATGCATTATTTGATAAATATAATCAAAGGAGATATATTATTTCTTTGAAAATAATATAATGGCGAGTTTTATGGAATTAAACAGAGAAACAGCTATGCGACTTTGGAGTAAGACTTTTGGAAAGGAAACATCAGTGTTTGATTTTTCTGGAAGGAAGATTGTAAAAGGTGCTTACAATGACCGCAATAGCGAGTTTGCGTGGAATGTGGACCACATCTATCCACAAAGTAAAGGTGGAGCAACGAACGACTCCAACTTAATTGTTTGTCATATTTTAACCAATGATGAGAAAGCGGATAAATTTCCTTGTTTTACGGCAAACAAGCAAAACTTTGAAATAATAAAGGTCCAAAATCATTACGAGATAAAAAATTTATCCAATGTCAAAGATGTAAAGCAAAGTGAAGGAACAAATTTTTTGGATTCTGCAAGTGGTATAAGATTGTTTAAAAACTTAAAAGGAATTCAAAACAAGCCTAGATTTGTAGGTTCAGTCTTTGTGAAGTTAGAAAATGTAGAGAATACAGCATTAATAGACTTTGTTGAAAAACTATTTGATGAAGAAAACATATCATTCAATGTAAAAGGAAATTATTATAATACAACTACTACAATCTTACTGAAAAATTATGACATGCCTTTGAAGGAAGATATAAGTGAAATGCTAAATAAATGTGTAGTACTGAATACATATTTGGGTAGTTATTTTAAAGAAAAAGATATTACATCAAACTATGAAATTATATTCAGAGTTGATAATTTTAAAGAAAAAGAAGAAATGTATATAAATGACAAAGAAATAACCAATGAAATAGAAAATGCTAGTGAAAATGATTTTTCTAATTCTTTACGGGTTAATGAACTCGTAGTAATAAATTCGGAAGCAAAAGAAAAAATAGAGTGTACTAACGAAAGATATTATGAATACAACTATGTTTATACAAATTTAAGTGAAAATTTAAAAAAGGAGGCAAGTAGAAGATAAATTTATTTATCTCCTTGATTAAAAAAATGACAGTTGCGACTACTGTCATTTTTTAGAAACAAAAAGACCGATAGTTGATTTTTTGACTATCGGTCTTTTTAATTTTGGTCAATTTGTTGTAAACAAGATAATTTTATTGTAGTAACTTAGATTTATAAATCTGGATTTTTGGAACTTTTGATTGCGGCAACAATTACAGTAATTACGCCTAGTCCGCTGAGAATAGCACCGATGATCATAAGAGTTGTATTGTTTAGAGCAATTAGAACTACACCAGATAGTATGACCAAAATGCCAATAATTGCCGTAAGGATATCTAAGAATTTTCTTTTTCTGTAACTTTTATCTTCAAGCCTTTCTACAATTTTGATTTTTTCTTTTTGATCCAATTGATACTCCTTACATATATTAATAATTTATTCGTCCAAATCCATGCTCAGATCGTCTCTCGTGCTTGTCACGAGTACAGCGAAGCAGTGAAAGTCGTAAAAATAAAATAAATGAGAATCATCTGATAAGGCAATACTCATTCAATAAAATTGTTGTTTTGGAGTTGTTGAGCAGACTTGAACTGCCGACCTCCGCCTTACCAAGG
>JAEDFU010000028.1 GCA_016297915.1 Clostridia bacterium
TCACGACAAATATTCGCTTTCACTCATATTGACATATCTCCACCTTCGGCACCAAAAAATTGCAAGTCGACATGACTTGCTTTTTTGTTGTCTTGGTGGGATTGTGGGCTACTCGCCCACTCGAATAACTTTGTTATTCGTTTGAACCCGGTAGTCGTGAGCTTCCACGAGTGCAAGCCCTCCCACTCACGACAAATATTCGCTTTCACTCATATTGACATATCTCCACCTTCGGCACCAAGTAAACAAAAAAGATATTAATGTTTTTTATTAATATCTTTTCCATAACTTCAAAGACTAGATTCTTTGAAATTTTTTATTTATTCAATTAAAATACTAAATTAAACTATCCTCTAGTTATTACTATATCTAACCTCATCTAAGTATGTTGCTAGCATATCGCAGGTATGGAATAATGGTGCAAGCGGATATTTGTAATAGGCATCACTAAGACCATATGCTCCACCTCTTACTCTAGCATCAAATCCACCCATGTGCCAATTGATTATCATTGCCTCTTCGCGAGAAAGTCGCATAAATCCAGAGATAATATATACAGACTTTTCACCGTGTCCATATGGCAAACTATCATCTACAGTATAATATGGCACTTGAACCCAATTGCCGTCCACTTTTTTGTTACGAGTATCAACCTTAAATGTTTCAACTTTGCATATATCATGAAGTAATCCACATATAGCAATTGTCTCATTAGAGACTTTTTCCAAATAATTTTCGCCAAACTCATTTTTTACAGCGTTCAAAAATCTATTGTATACATTTATCGAGTGCTCACAAAGTCCACCCTCGTACGCATTATGAAACTGAGTGCTGGCAGGAGCTACAAAAAAATCTGATTTTTGCAAAAATTCTAGTAATTCCTTTGAGCCTTCCCTAGTTATATTGTTATTATAAATTTCCAAAAATTTTTCTTTTGCATTTTCCATTGACTTGCTCTCTTAATGAATTTTTCGATGTACATGAAAAGATATTCCAAGTATTCCGCCACCAAGAAGTCCAACATTGCTAGGTGTCATTCTTTTTTTGAAAAGTTGAATATCCTCACCGTAATACTCTTTGATCTTTTGACAAAGTTCATCTGCTTGCGACTCATCATTTGTGTATACAACACCAATAGGATAATCTGCTACATTTTCCCCTGTTTGTCTAAGAACTTCAAGTAGTTTTGCTATAGATTTTTTCTTGCCACTAACTTTGTCACAAAGTTCAAGCTTGCCGTCCAAATTAATTGCTAGTATCGGCTTAATATTTAGTGCTGTGCCCGTTGTGACAAGACTATGATCAATCAGTTGGTTATCTGCCATTTTTTGTAGACTATCGCACGCAAAGTATGTCTCGTATTCATTTGCAATGTCAAAAGAACTCTCAAAAATCTTATTTGAATCGTCACCTTTTCTATAGCACATTGCACATGCGTATGATACGAGACCTTGCCCTATAGATATATTTTTTGAGTCAATTAGTTTAAATACTCTCTCAGGATATTCGTTGCATAGCTCTTCGTGAGCACTATGCAAATTTTTGAGGTCAACAATCTCCTCACTTGAGTGAATATAAACGATATCGTCGCCCTGTTTTAGACATGGCTCAAATATATCTCTGTATTTCTTTTTGCTCAACTGAACATTTGCTATATCCAAACCTTTTTTGTGCTTGGAATAAAACTTAACCATGTCAAAATCCTCAATATACTGACATGTTTCACTTTCTTTTTTGAAAGGCAAATTAATTATTTCAACACCCAATTTTTTGGCATCACTAGTGCACAAGTCACTTGCACTATCTACAAAAAACAAACTCATACTTTCTCCATTATTTCATTATAGGGAACAAAACTGTATCTCTAATATTTGGCAAATCATAGATAAGCATAATAAATCTATCTATTCCAAACCCAAGTCCGCTCATTGGAGGCATACCATGTTCCATGGACTTTAGGAAATCCTCATCCAAATCCATAGTCTCTTCGTCCCCATTAGCTTTTTCAATCAATTGTTGCATCAAAGTCTCTCTTTGAATAACTGGGTCAACAAGTTCAGAGTATGCATTACAAATTTCTGCACCACACACTACAACTTGGAATACATCTGTAACTCTTTTGTCGTTATCGTTACGACGAGCTAGAGTTTTGAGAACTGCTGGGTAGTTATATAGTATTGTAGGCCCAACCATTCCCTCTCTTATTTTTCTCTTGTAAATATAATCAATAAGTGTTCTTACAGATTTACACTCTTCCAAATCAGTTTTTGTAAAGAGCCCTCGGTCAATAACTTTTTGCTTAAACTCGTCCAATTCCTCGATATCAAGAAAATCAAAGCCCAAAATCTTTTTCATTTCCTCAACATAATTGACTCTTTGCCACTCGCCACCAAAATCTATCTCTTGACCTTGATAAGTAATTTTGAGTGTTCCAAGTGTATCCATAAGTAGTTTTTGAACCAAGTTTTTGAAAAATACAATATTTTGCTCGTAATTCCAGTATCCAGCATACCACTCAACCTGAGTAAACTCTTGCAAGTGAGTTGCATCCATACCCTCGTTTCTAAAATCTTTGCCAAGTTCAAAAACCTTAGTAATTCCACCAGCAACTGCTTGTTTTAGCCAAGTCTCAAATGCAATTCTAAGATTGCAATCAAGGTCAAGTGCATTGTGATGAGTAAAGAAAGGTTTTGCCGAAGCTCCAGAAACTGCTGTTTGCAAAATTGGAGACTCAATTTCCATAAAGCCATTATCTTCCAAATATCTACGAATAGTAGAAACAACCTTGCTTCTGCCAAGGAAAACTTTTCGAGTATCTTCGTTTGTTATAAGGTCAAGATATCTTTGTCTATATCTAGTCTCAATGTCAGTAAGTCCATGAAATTTCTCTGGCAAAGGTAGCATTGCTTTGCTAAGTAATTTGTAATCAAGTGCCCTTACAGTAATCTCACCTGTTTGAGTTGCATACATCTCACCCTCAATACCAACAAAGTCAGCAATATCCACAAAATCCTTAAAGAATTTGTACTTATCCTCAGGAATTTCGTTTACAGATAGAGACACTTGTATTTTGGCGTATATGTCGCTAAGTTGGATAAACATAAATTTACCAAAAGCTCTACGAAAAGTTATTCTACCAGCTACTCTAACTTTGCTATCCATAGGCAAACTTCTGGCCTCAAGTAGCGTATGTGTTACATCATATTTATCTGCATAAGGATTAATTCCCATAGCTTTGAGATCACTTATTTTTTTTGCTCTAATATCTACTTCTTTGTATAGATTTTCTTCTTGCATTTTGTCCGTCCTTATTATCCCTCACCAAAACATTGTGTATGAGGGCATACTATATTACTTATATTTTACTATAATATATTAACAAAGCAATCATTCATTGTCAATAAAAAGATTATCTGTAATTCAAAATATTTTTGTACATAAACTTAGAAATTTTGTATTTTTTCAAGTAATTTTCAGTCTCTTTTACCGGCAGATTGTCTATCTCTCCAAACTTATTAATATTCCCATAAGACATCCACATTTTTACATTGCTAAATCCCCAATTGTAAGCAGATAGAGCATTAATTTCGTTGCCGTCAAACATGTCCAACAAATATCTCAAATAATAAGTGCCGAGCCTAATATTGATATTTTCATCAAACAAATCGCCATATTCAATTTTTAGATTTAGTCTTTTTGCAACATCATAGGCCGTACTAGGCATAAGTTGCATAAGCCCCACTGCTCCAACACTTGAAACCGAATTTTTGTCATAATTACTTTCGATGTTTATAACACTTGCCACCAAAGAATTATCTACACCGTACTCGGCACTATACTTGTCTATAATGCTTTTGTATTTGGTCGGATATCTAAAGACAACAAAAAGAATTGCAATCAGTGCAATTGCAAAAAATATTGCCAAAATCCTAAATGTCCTCTTCATAAAATTATTTTATGAAAAATGTATTAGTTTAATGCGTCAACACCAAGAGACTTGTTGATAGCTTTGGAAATTATATTTGCTAGTATCTGAGTACACTCCTCAATATCTTTGAGAGTCACAATTTCCTCCAAATCAGTATTCAAAACATCCCTCAAATCTTTGAGCAGAGTTACAAATTTCCCCATATTTGCAAGATTTTTTGCACTTTGCATAGTACTATTAATTCTTTGCAAATCTATTCCTTTTTGATACAAACTTTCGCTTACAAAAGTGCTCGCATAGATAAGTAGCGGAACTCCAATTGAGACGACCTTGTTTGCAAGGTCTCCACTTAAGCATTTTCGCCTATTCCCAATCCCACTGCCAGGACATATTCCTGTATTGGTCACTTGAATAGACTTACCAAGCCTCGACGAACTACTAGCACATAGGCTGTCTATAAATATAATAATTGTAGGCTTTACTTTATCTATAATTCCGCTTACTATGTCATATGTCTCAATGCCAGTTAGTCCCAAAACCGATGGGCATACTGCCATAACTTTGGGATAATTTCCTCCAAAGGTTATATTGATATTTTTAATAACTTGAGTACCAAGACTATCCGCACTAATGTGTCTGTTGCCAAGCCCAACAACAAGCACCCTATCTTTTATTTTTATTTCCCCAACTAGACTTTGCAACACTCCTGCAAAAACATCTACCGCTTTTGCAATTCTTTTTTTGCTAAGTTCAAGCGGACTGGGAATGCTTAAAAGTTTGTATTTGCCTGGTTGTTTTTTGTAGAGTTTGGACTCTTCAGAATTTTTGACCTCGAATTCTTCCAACAAAAACTCACCTAGGTTTGTTGATGTTACTGCCAAATCATTTTCACTTTCAGTCTTGAGTTTTAACTGATCAAATATTATATCCGAAACAAATTTTTTCATAAAAAAATTATTGACAAAAATCCAAATATCTAACAGACAAAAAATAAAATTATTGTTAGCTTTGCCACATTACATATTTAGCAAACATTTATAAATTTAAGAAAATGCAAAATAGTTCTTGATTTTTAAAAAGAATTATGCTAAAATAGTGCAGATTTCAATTAATAAGATAAAATCAAGGAGAAAATAATGGCTAATATCAAATCAGCAAAAAAGAGAATTAACACAATTCAAAGAAGAAGAGAAGAAAACAAATTTGTTAAGGCTACTATTGCTACTCAAATCAAAAAGTTTAGAAAACTTATTGAAACTGGCAAAGTTGACGAAGCAGAAAAATTCAGCAAAGAAGTTTACTCTTATATTGATAGCGCATGTAGCAAGGGCGTAATCCACAAAAACAACGCTAGCAGAAAGATCGGTAGACTTGCAGAAACTCTTTACAAAGCAAAAGCATCTGCAAAAGACACAAAAGTAGTTGAAAAAACTGAAGCGAAAGTTGAAGAGAAACCTGTTGAAACAGAAGTAAAAGCAGAGAAGAAAACAACAAGAAAAACAACTGCAAAAAAAGAAACTACAAAAAAAGAAACTGCAAAAAAAGAAACTGCAAAGAAAGCAACTGCAAAGAAAGCAACTACTGATGACAAAAAAGTAGAAAAGAAAACTACTACAAAAAAAGCTACAAAAAAAGCTGAGTAATAAACAAAAAAACGAACCAAATTTGATGCGGTTCGTTTTTTTTTGCAATTCTAATGTCTTTAACATTTCTTTTAGTCTTTAAAGTTAATCAATAAACTTATTTAAGCAATAAGTTCACAATTTTGTCTTATCCGTCTTGTTTTTTATCAGTGATATTGTCTATAGCAATAACAAGCGCAATTAAAAATGGAATATCTTTTTCATTGGCTTCAAGTTCAAAACTATCTACCCACATATCTAGTTTTCGTCTGATAGTTCCTATAGTCTCACCGTTTTTTAGAATTTGACAAGTAAGTGAGAAGAATTTACCTTCAATTTTTATTTCATCGCCCATACCCTCGATAAAATACTCTTTTTTAACATTTATCCATTTATCTTTGACAGTAGCAATTTTGACCTTGTTTTCGTCGTAAATAAAAGCCTTGTGCGAAAAGAAATTTAACCATTTATTTCTAACAGTATAGAGTGTTTTGCCAGACATGTCTTTTATTTTCTTTTTTCTGGTTATACTAAATATTTTTCCCTTAACTTTAAACAAAGGATTTTTGTTTTCGTCAACTACTGTTGAACTATCACCAAGTGACATAAATTTATTTTTGATATATACTTTCATAATTCACCTTTATCCAATTCTTTTTGCAATTATCCATACAATTAATGCAACAGCCAAAATCCATAGTACAAATTTGACAAACTTCATAATTTTGAGTCGCTTTTTTGCTTTGTTGTCTACATAATAGACATTAGTAATCTCTTGATATTTACATTCAGTAGAAATTTCAAATGCTCTTCCGTTATTTGAATATCTATTGAGGGCAAGTTTAACCTCACAAGTTTCGTTTAGGTCGATTTTTACTTGATAAGCAAATACAATACAGCTCTTATCATACCAAGGGTCAAGTATTCCCAAAATTCCTACAAAAAAGAATACCAAAGACATCAAAAACCAAAGTTTACCATTAATTTCTAGATACTTATAAACAGATAATTCAATTGACGATTTGTCTGTTGTATAAGTTCCCTCAAAATTGCCATATTGGTTAAACTTTAGTTTGGTCTTTTTGCCGTCAATAAGAACACTCGCATGTCCTCTCGGGCATCCACTAATTTTGAGACTAAGTGTGTTCATGCTCTACTTCCCTCCACTGCCAATATTATCATAATAATAACTATCAGACCTATAACAATAGATGAGAAAACTATTCTTCCAATGTGTCTTTGATTACGATCTAATGCAAGAAGAACAATTGACGCCACAGAACAAGCGATTCCTGTAATAGAAATATACGGCCACGCCTGCATAAGAAAGTTTGTAACATTGGCAACTATATTTCCGCTTGCCATAAGAGAATTCCAATAACCAGGAATTACAAGCAACACAATTCCAAGAGTTGCAAGAATCAAAACCATTCCTAGCGCCAAAAATAACCAACTAATAACAACCGACACAATTGAACTCAAACAAAACAATACACAAATAACAGCAACATTCGAAAGTATTATCCCAAG
>JAEDFU010000014.1 GCA_016297915.1 Clostridia bacterium
CTTTTTTTGCACTCTCACGCATACGCATGAGAGTGCATTTCAAAAACAATTGAGTTTTATTTTGATTTGTTAATTTCAAAAACAAAGCTTTTTTGTGTTTGAGGGGCATTTCAAAAACAAAGCTAGTATATGTTTGCGGTTGAGGCCTCGTGAAAAATTTTGCTAAGGCTTCGACCTGACGGTCTGCAGAAATCGCAAAATTTTCCTCTGCGTCTTCCCGCAAACCTCCAAATTTGCATAAGTCTGTTTTTGAAATGAGTTTTTAAATGGAATATGATTTACTAAGGTGCTGGCTGAGTCCTCGAAATACTTTTTTGCAGCAGGATCTTTGAAATGCTTGAAAAAGTATTTCTGTGGCTTTCCAGCACGCCACAAACTTTTTGCTCGTGGGGTATTGAATTGTGTGGGATTTTGTGGTAAAATAGTCTTAGTTTCAATAAATAATGAGGTGGAAATTATGATTATTAGAAAAGAACTAGATACAGCACAATGTTTTGATGTTATCAATTACTTAAACAAGGTGCATGGAGTTCCAAATGACCCAAGACTTGAGGAGATTTCAAGAATTCAAGCTACTATCAATACGCAAAAGGATGTTATGCTTGGAATGGACTCAACAAAAAAGGGTTTTGAGGGCGTTATTCCTTACGCTGGCTCACTACTTTGCAATCCAGTTATTGCTGGTGCTGGACTTTGCTTGCTTGCTACTTTGAGCGTTCCTACAATTTATTCTTACATGGCATATAGAGATGTCAAAAACGGCATCAAAGATGTAAAGAACTTGACAAATGATATTGCCAAAACCATGTACTATAACTATGAGTATCAATGCAAAAACAACGGCAACACTCCTTTGACTTACGAACAAGTTTGCGACGATGCTTATGCTTACGAAATAATGCTCCAAAAATACTTTGAAGAGCAAAATAGCAAAAAGACACAACCTGAAAATCTTATAGAGCAAGAAATGTAATCAAATAAGCAATTGCAGTATCTCAAATTGGTCGCATGCTACTGATGAGAGTCTAGATATGTATCTGCAGTTTGGTCTGAGCATCATATATAATAGTATAAGCCTAACAATATCGCACTGATTAGATAGTGCTATATCGTGTGGCTCACATCCGTCGCCCAAATTTGGGCGTTTTTTGTTTTTGTGGCGTGGTGGAAAGTCTGGTGGAACTGGGTATGGAAAAAATCCGCCAGTTAGGTCGCCAAAGCCCTCTTTGTCTACTTTGCTTAGTGTAGCATTGTGAGTGTGTTTTTTGCCAAGCAGACGGCCAGCGCCTACATTAAGCTGTTTAATAATATTAGATAAAGCACTGCCTTGCATGGGAGAGTTTCGCTTGGTTGTATTTTGGGCAGGTAAGTTGGTTTCTGGTTGCTCATTGTTGTTTGGCGGAGTTATGTCTATATTTGGTGCTAGATTATTATCTAGAGACGGTTGGGTGGGTGTAGGAATTGGATTGTTCTTATATTCGTTATCCAAAAAGTCCGAAAAACTATTGTTTCCATTGGTATTATCCGAGTTTATATCTTGTTTGCTAGGTTTTTTGAGCCCCCAATAGTGTGGGATTTCGCACGACTGTTTGGTGCTTGCAATCTTTTGATTGCTACCAATTATGCTCTCAATATCGGATATGTTGTTGTCGATTTTTTCGAGCATATCGTCAAACTTGTGATTTTGATTGAGGTCAATTAAATTCTGTCTTTGCTTGTATAATTTATCCAGAATTTCGTTTAAATCATTTGTCTCGCTTTGAATGAGTGTATCGTAGTTTTGTTTCATAATAGTATAGTCACGGTCGCTAAGAATTTTGTAGTCGTCAAATTTCATAATTTCCCTCTCTATTGATTGTTATTTTGGCTGATATAGTCTAGCAGTCTGCTTGGCACATCTTTGTTTGCCTCAAATGCAGGTTCTACATACTCAAGTGGCACTGGTGTCGGAACGCTTGCTGGTGCAATCTCTATTGTAAAGGCTGGGACTTTGAGATATTCGCTCGCCCAGTCGCTATATCCGCCGACGCTACCAACAGTTTTGATAGGTTCGTATCCATTAATACTTGAGATAAAGTCGGCAATCCCTCGGTCTCTGGCAAGCTCTTCTTCGGTGAGCAACTCAAAACCATAATATATAACATCGCCTTTGGTGTGGTAACTGAGTGTCAGGTCTGGTCTCACTCTATAACTAAAGTCAATAAGTGTACGCACCTCTCTTTCGCTCTCGGGATAGTATCCTACAAAGTTCCCTGGCGACACGCAAAATACATTTTGAGTGCCCTCGCCCCAAAGTGCGTCAAAGTTGACATTGAGGTCGACTGCCATTGCATTGGCTTTCCATTGTCCAAAGTCCTCCGAGCCGTCGTTTATGTGCAGGATATAATCTTTGAGCTTTTGGCAAGAAATAAAGTCAAGTCCGTCAAGTACAATTCTAGCTCCGTCTGGATTGCTAAGAGGAATTGCGTATACTCCGCCATTTAATCCCTGCGTTGCCATGTATTCAATCATCCTGATAACTACCAGACTGCTTGGATATTCTCTTGCGTGAATTCCTGCCTCAATAAGGATTTGCTTGCCCTCATAACTCCCCAAATGCACGCCATAAATCGGTTGATTAAGTGTGGAATACCCAACTACAAAAAAATCCAAGTTGGGGTTTGCGGACAAACCTACTATTTGGTCATTTAATTCTTCAAAGGTCATATTTGCTCCCTAGCACCAAGAATATTTTTTATGTATATATGCCAAATCTTGCCAAAATTGTTCAAAAAAGCACAATATACTATACTTTTTGGGTGATGATACGCATTATCTATGCAGTGCCACTAGACTTAACCCTACATTGCTTTTGGAACTCTTTTGGCACAAGCAAAAACAAAAAATGACAAAAGCGCTTATAATGTGCTCAAAAACCTAGCTAAACGCTAGGATTTTTTTGAGTGTCAAATAATTGGTTGTCCTGAGTGTTGGATAATAGTGCAACCACTGCATTTTATATAAATATAAAGTACGACAGAATTATGACAGAATTATTATAAATTTTTCAAAAACTTGCAAAAATCGTTTGGAGAATTTTGACACATTATGTATAATTGGGTATAAGTAAAAATTCAAGGAGAATGTTTTATGGAAAAAATAACCAAAAAGAAGAAAGCCAAAAAAGGCCTTAAAAAGCGTATTGGTTTGATTGCTATTGGTGGTTTGAGTTTAGTGCTTACAATTTGTCTATCCGTTGGAGCAACCCTTGCATGGTTTGCAGGTTCAACCTGGTCAAGTAACCAATTGTACATGGGTGGTCCAGTTTATGTAGAAATGGCTGGTCGTGGTACCGCAGGTGGTACAAATGCTGACGGTTTAACTGTTGGTGCAGCTAAATGGGTAGGCGGTGCAGGTAACCTAGATATCAAGGCAGCTACAGCAAGAAAAACTGGTACATCAACAACTGCTCCAGGTGCAACAGGTACAGATGTTTCAAGAGTATTGTTGCCAGGCGAGAAATTCCAAATCTATAGCCAAGCAAGAGTATTCTCAACACTTACTACATCAACAACTGGAACAGATCAAACAACTAGTAGTTCATCTGGTGCCAATGTAACCAATACTTCAAGTAATGGTACAGCACATATAACAAACAAAGGTAGAATTACATCTACAACTACATCAGTACTTCGTGCAAGATTTAGTATTAGTGTAGAATTTGACCCAAGTGTGGGCTTCAATAACTTTACTGGTACAGACTATATGTCAAATTATCCTGTTCAATCAGGCTTGTACAAGGGTGCTATAGCTGGTGAAGATGGTAAACCTACTGTAAATACTGACGGCAAAAAATGGCAAGACGCCAGGGGTGCCGCAGAATACAAAGAGAAAAGCAAAACTCCTACTAGTGAAGGTGTTGTTGGTGAAATTATTTACAATGCAAACAGCCGTAGAGATGCTGTAACAGACACAAAATATACAAATGCTCTAAGCGGAGACGATTTGGCAGCTGTAAAAGCTGGTACAAAGAAATCTATTTACTCTTGGAAGTTCGTAAGCAAATCTGTTTATGATTCTGCTACTGGAGAAGCGGCTGCTGCAGACACGGGTTTGGGCACTGGTAAATATGCAAAAATGGCAGCACCATTTGATGGCTCTGTAAAAACTGGTAATAACGGTTTCTATGGTGTATGGATTTTGGATGGCGCTGGTAATATCAAAGAATCAGACTCTTTCTATAAAGATAGATGTAATGCATACATTGATACTTATGTTGAGGAATATTGTAACGAATATGGCGAGATCAAGACAAGAACAATCGGTTCTAGCTTGAGTGCACTTGAAGACTCATTGAACGCATCATTCGTTCAATTGGTAAATGACTCATCTGACAATATTATCGCTGGTCATGTAAATGGTATGACAGTAAATGCAAACGGTGATATTGAATATGCTGAGGGCGAAACTTTGCAGAAAACTAATGCATCATGGTTGTATATCGACCCAAAAATTGGTAATGATACCAATACAAACGAACTTTCTACTGGTACAGGTGGTTGGTGGTATCTTGTATCATGCGATGATAGTGGTGTAAAAGCTGGAACAAACAATGTTAACATTGTTGTTGATAGTGTTACTGACCCTAACGCAAATCTTAAACAAGTGAATACTCCTGGAGCTCCTACAGGTGAGGGTGCAGTTACAAAGTTTACAAGAAAAACAGCGGGATATTCAGCAACTGATGAAAAAAGATTGACAGCTCAATTGTATGAAATCAACCCACTAGTTGACTTGCATGAGAATATTGGCAAAAACGGAACAACAGATGTAACTAAGGTAGTATCTTATGCATTCCCATTCGTTAATGGTTCTGCTGCACTTCCTGGTGATGCTTTGACAAATGTCTTTGCAAACGCTAAGATTACATTCCAAATTTCGTTCCAAGCATTGCAAGCATTCTTCCCATACAGCACAAATATTGATAGTATGGATTATACAAATGCACTTCTTGGTACAGCCAAAGCTTTGAATATCGGTAACGCAATACCAATCTTCAACGAGGCATTCGACTATCAAGAGAGCTTCTCTGTAAGCACAATCGAAGGTTTGTAAGATTAATAATCAAAAAAAATACTCATTGAAACTCAATGGGTATTTTTTTTGCTTGTAATTGCTCGAAAAATAGGCAATATTTGTTTGAGACAAATTTTAATCGTGATATAATCATAGTGAAAAAAACAAAAAAGAGTTGATTTTATGAAAGGATACTTGAGAGACCTTATATCCAAAGTCAAAGAATCGGCGATTTCCGTCGTGCCATTCTTTGCGATAATACTGGTTTTGTACTTGGTTTTTTTGCCATTTAATGTATGGGCGTTTTTGGGTATAATAATTGCAACAATGTTTATGATATTTGGCATGGCGCTATTTAATATCGGTGTTGATATGTCTACCATGAAAATGGGCGGTTATGTTGGTTCGCATCTTAGCAAGTCTAGGCGATTTACATTTATGATAGTGCTAAGTTTCGTACTTGGATTTATTGTTACAATTGCCGAACCTGATCTTATGGTGCTTGCTGAGCAAGTGCCGGGTATTAGTAGCAAGTGGGTAATTTTGATAACAGTATCTTGCGGAACTGGAATATTTTTGATTTTGTCCACAGTTCGTACAATATTTAGACTAAGTATTCGAACAATGCTTATTATTAGTTACTTGGTGGCTTTGATACTTTGTATATTTGCTCCAGTCAATTTTTTGCCACTAGCTTTTGACACAATGGGTGTAACAACTGGCGCTGTGTCTGTTCCGTTTATTATGGCGTTTGGGCTTGGTATTTGTGCTGTGCGTTCTGGCAAAAACAACCAAGACGACGGCTTTGGACTTATTGCTCTTGCGTCTATTGGGCCAGTTATTGCAATTTTGATTGTAAGTTTGTTTATTAGGGGCGATGCAAGTACGACTACAACTGTGACTAATTTGGCAACAAGTTTGGGTGAACTTGGTGGATCAATTGGATCGGCAATTTTGTCTTACTTAAAAGAAGTATTTATCGTGATAATCCCAGTATTTGCGTTCTTTTTGATATACAATCATATGTTTTTGAAATTGCCAAAAATGACTCTAATGCGTATTTTTGTGGGGCTGATGTATACATATTTGGGGCTAGTTATCTTCCTATGCGGAGTAAGTGTAGGATACTTGCCAACTGCGGACATTTTGGGCAAAACTATAGCTAGTCCAAATACCAAATGGCTACTTATACCACTTGCACTAATAATAGGATTCTTTTTGGTTTTTGCAGAGCCTGCGGTGCATGTTCTCAACAAACAAGTTGAGGATATAACCGAGGGAGTAATATCCAAAAAAACCATGCTTATTGGTATGTCAATTGGTGTAGCAATTGCAATGCTTATAATTGTATTTAGAGCACTATTTGCTATAGACTTTATGTATATTGCAACTCCATTAGTGCTAATTATGGTTATACTATCTATATTCACGCCAGACTTATTCGAGGGAATTGCTTTTGATAGTGGTGGCGTTGCCGCTGGATCTCTTACTGCATCGTTTGTGCTACCATTTATTGTTGGTGTGTGCAGTAGTCTTAGGCTTGACTCAATGCTATACGGATTTGGCTCTATTGCAATTGTAGCAATACTTCCTACAATTGTTATTCAGATTATGGGCATTAGATACCAAATCTATCTTAACAAGTCCAAAAAATCCACCAAAAAAGCACGCAAATCCGATATTGTTATCATTGACTTTGAATAAAACTTTCTGCTTTTTTGAAAGTTTTTGCAGTCAAGATCAAAATACGAAAACAAACTAGATATTATACAGCAACTAACATGATGTTGAGTTGTGACGATTGATTAGTATTAATAAATTAGTATATGGGTTTTGGGCTGATTTGAAATTGACACCAAAAGTTATTTGACAAAAAAATTCATGCAAATGAGGTTTTATGAGAGAAAAGAATACAAAAAAAATACCAGCTCCAGTCAAACTATTATTATGTATTGCTGACAGAGGTATCGGTAAGGATATTGAAAACTATCTAAATGACCATGAACTCAAGGGTGGTTTGCTAATTTTGGGCAAGGGTACTGCCGAGAGCGACATAGCTGATATATTTGGATTTGGATTGTCCGACAAGGATATTGTTGGATGTCTAATACCTATAAATAAACTCGATAAAGTCGTTGAGGATATCAACCAAATCACTGGTGTTGAGACTGATAGATACGGTCTAAATATGATTTTGGATATCCAAAGCATGGCTAGTAATATGTTAGAATTTTTGAACATAAAGGTGGGTTAAAACAATGGAAAAAGTTATAAATGACGCTAAGAACAAAGTTAGTTATGATATGATTGTGACAATTATAGGCAGAGGATTTTCGGATTATGTTGTGTCTGCCGCAAGAGACGCTGGTGCTACTGGTGCTACAATCGTGTATGGTAGAGGCACTGCTGATGTTGACAAACATATTATGGGAATTTCTTTGCAACCAGAAAGAGAACTTGTTTTGATTTTGGTTAAATCTGAAGAACGCAAAAAAATTATGAAAGCCATTTCTGACTCAACAAGTCTTATGGAAGAGGGCAGAGGTTTTTGTTTTAGTCTGCCAGTGAGTGAAGTCTTTGGCGTTAAGCGTGTCGCTGAGCAAAAAAAGGAACAAATCAAAAAAGCCAAAGAACTAGCAAAAAAAGCTAACAAATCCGAACAAAAAAAGTAAAGATTTCATATAAAAAGTAGTGAGTAATTGCTACTTTTTTTATTTTTTATGTGTGTTTGGGAGGAATGAGTGAATGTGTGGAATAATATCCATAAAAGGCAAAAATGCAATCAGAAAAACTATTTCTGGGCTAAAAAAGCTTGAATACAGAGGCTACGATAGTTGTGGGATTGCTTGGAAAAACAAAAAATTAAACATCAAAAAATCCAAAGGATATATTTCAATTCTTGAGGAAAAAGTCAAAAACATCAAGTCGGAGCTAACAATCGGTCACACTAGGTGGGCAACACATGGCGTGCCAAGTGAACTAAATTCACACCCTCATGTTAGCATGGACGGCAAGTTTATGTGTGTACACAATGGAATTATCGAAAACTACAAGGAACTCAAAAAACAGTTTTTGCAAGGATATGAGTTCTATAGTGATACGGATACCGAGGTTATTCCAAATCTCGTGTCAAAGTTTTACAAAGATTTGGTTAACTGCAATCCTAGCTGTTGCAATCGTAGGCGTAATTCAAAATATAGTGGAGAATGTTATGGCTCAAAGTGCAAGTGTGCAAGTTACTGTGATGATATTCTTACTGCTTTTAAAATGGCTATAGACCAACTCAAAGGAAGTTTTGCAATAGTGCTTATAAACGACTATAATGACAAAATTTATTTTGCAAGACATTCAAGTCCTATGGTTATCTCCAAGACCAAAGACATGATTATCTGTAGTGATATCAATGGGCTGGATGACAAGTCAAATACTTTTTATTTGCCTGATGATACTTATGGTGTTTTGGACAATGACTTTGAGGTTTTTGACACAAACTCCAAACCTATTGCCATTAAATACAGTAATTACAAGGGTGGTATTGAAAACAAACTGAGTGGCTACAAGCACTATATGCTCAAGGAAATCTACGAAATTCCTAATGCAATCGAGCTTACAAAGGATGCTCTGTATGGGGCATCATTGACGCTCCCAAAGAATATCTCCCAAATACTTTTTGTGTCGTGTGGTACTAGTTATCATGCATCACTTATGGCAAAAAAGTATATAGAGAATTTTGCGCATATTCCTTGTGAGTGTGTTATAGCAAGCGAGTTTATAAGCTCAAACAATTTAATCCTGCCAAACACATTGGGGGTATTTATCTCTCAAAGTGGTGAGACTGCAGACACGCTCAAGTCGTTGGAAAAAGCCAAGTCTCAAGGCGTCTACACTCTAGCTATTACAAATGTTCAAAACTCCCACATAACACTTATAGCTGATACAACAGTCCTTATGCGAGCAGGGGCGGAAATATGCGTTGCAAGCACCAAGGCATATACGACACAATTATTTGTTTTGTTGCAATTAACTAATTATCTTATTGGCTTGCAACAAGGAAATTTCAGGATAATAAGTGAAAAAATCCAAAGCAAAAAGCAAGACAAAGTTTCGGAGGGGGAAATTTCCAAAGCAAATACTTGTGTTGGTGCGACAGAGCTTGTAGAGGTTCTCTCCAAACAAGACTGCCTTGGCATCTCTTCTGACGATATTGCAAATCTTACTGGGCTTGATATTTCTACAATAGATAAGCAACTAGATAATCTTGTAGACAAAATATACCTGCACAAACAGTTTCACCTTATTGGCAAGGATTATGATTACATAACCGCTATGGAGGGCAGTCTTAAGATTAAGGAAATTAGTTACATCTTTACTGATGCGTATCCTTGTGGAGAGCTTAAGCATGGAACGCTCTCTCTAATTGATGAAAATAGTATTGTCTTTGTAATTATGACCGAGCGAGACTTGATTGCCAAGACCACAAATGCAATCCATGAGATTACATCTAGGGGCGGAAATGTCGTGTGTATCACTCAGTTTGACGATATCGACCTCAGTGACTGCTACTATGTTATTCATCTTCCAAAACTTAACCAATTGTTTATGCCGATTGTGTCTATAATTCCTTTCCACTTGATTTCCTACAAAATCACAACCAAGCTTGGACTTAATCCGGATAAACCTCGAAATTTAGCCAAGTCAGTAACGGTTGAATAAAAATATAACTCTAAATTTAAAAAAACTCCAAAGATTTGTTTGAAGTGAACCCCATAGGGGTCGCTTCACCTGTTCTTTGGAGCTTTTTTTGTGCTTGTGTTAGTCGTAGTGCTTGAATACATAGATACATTTGAATATGCTGATACATTTTATGCTTTTTGAAAACAACAATTTGCTAAAATGTTGACAAAATTTTGACTTGCTGGTTTAGTTTTGGAAAACTCATATCAACTTATTGAAAAAATATAAAAAATTTGCTAAAATATAAGCATGAAAAATATAGAAGTTTTGTCACCTGTCGGTGATGTTAATAGTTTTTATATGGCGGTTAAGTCTGGCTGTGATGCGGTTTATATGGGGCTTCCTAAATTTAATGCGAGGATGCGTGCCGAGAATATCACGCTCGAAAATTTGCCAGCGCTCGTGGAGTATGCGCATCTAAAAGATGTCAAGGTTTATATAACGCTCAATATACTCCTTTCAAACGCGGAGATAGTTGACGCTGTGACTCTTGTAGGCAAGTGTTTGGAGTCAAAAGTCGATGCTTTTATTGTGCAAGATTTGGGTCTTATATCTGTCTTGAAAAAGTGTTTTCCTAGGATTATTTTGCATGGCTCGACACAATTGGGTGTTCATAATGTGCGAGGTGCGATTGTAGCAAAAAAGTTGGGGCTAAGTAGAGTTGTTTTGTCGAGAGAAGTGACAATCAAGGATATTCGTGAGATTGCCGAGTCTGTTGATATTCAACTCGAAGTATTTGTGCAGGGTGCAAACTGCATTTGTTTTTCTGGGAACTGCTACCTTAGTAGCCTTAAGTGTGGTGCTAGTGGAAATAGAGGCGAGTGCAAGCAACTATGTAGATTGCCATATGTTCTATCGTCGAGTAGCAAAGAACTCAAGGGTTATACGCTGAGTCCTAGGGATAATTGTATGCTAAGTGGACTCAAGGACTTGATTGACGCAGGGGTTGTGTCACTCAAGATTGAGGGAAGGCTTAGACATCTTGGTTATGTGGGAGTTGCTACAAATGTTTATAGGCACGCTGTGGACAAGCTAACTGGTAAGTGCTTGGACGAGGCGGAATATAAGTCTAATAAATCTTCAAAGTTCAGTGCTACAAGAGAGAGTGCAAATACATGTGGCATTCTTGCATCTGATGCGTCAGGTCAAACAAAATTAGTAAACTGTGATAGTGTCAATGCTACTCTAGAAGATATTGATATTGACCGCTATACCAAGGCTCTCAAAAAAGTTTTTTCGAGAGGCGAATATGTGTGCGGGTATAATCATAGCAACAATATAATTGACCCAAAAAATAATAACCACATGGGTGAACTTATTGGCAAAGTCACATCGTGCAAACCATTCAAGGATATATACAAAATTACTATTGCTACCCAAAAACGCTTGCATACTGGCGACGGACTTAAGTTTGAGTCGGCAGGATCTATAGTCTCACTTGGTGTGGGCAATGTGGAGGTTGTTGACGGAAAACAAGTTGTTTTTGGCAAAAACAATGTGGTTGTTGGCAGTAATGTGTATTTGGCTCTAGATACTGAATTTGAAAATTCTATAGAGGACTTGTCCTTGTATAGAGACTTGGATGTAACAGTTGTTGCAAATGCAAATGCACCGATTGAAGTCAGGGTTGTATGTGGAGATAGTGTTTTTGAATACAGGGGAGACATTGTTGAGTCTGCTAAGACCAGAGCCATTACAGAGCAAAATATTGCTATGCAGTTTGGCAAAGTAGACAAAAATATTTTTGGTAATATTAATTACCATATTGAAACTAAAAATGCATTTATCTCGTTGTCTAGTTTGAACGAAATTAGAAGAATGGCGTTTGATTATATTCGTACAGATATCCTAAGTAGATACAACAAAAAAAATGATATTATTGATATTGCAGACGACAAATTAGATGCGGTATGTAATTCAAACTTTATAAAGAGCCTTATCGGAAAAAGTGAGAGATGTGTTTCGTTTGATAGGCTTGCGTTTGTGAGTGAAAATGCTAATATTGCCAAACTCAGTACGCAATTTGATGCGCTAATTCTTGACCCTGAGGTGTATAGTGAAACGATTGTTGGTAGTTTTTTGAATGATTACAAAAAGTTCTTTGACGCTCCGCTTATTATCAATTTGCCTATTATTGCAAGAGGCGATGATTTGAAAATAATCGAAAGCATTGTTGAAAAGTACAAATTACAAGATGTAGTATTTGTTGCCAATAATATTTATGGATTATCCTTTGATGATGTGAGGCTTTGGGCTGGATATGGGCTAAATATAGTTAATGATTATAGCGCCGATCTTTGTGCTAAGTTTGGTGCAAGCGAAATTATTGCCAGTGTAGAAAAGTGGTGCAATAGATTGCCTGACACATACAAACTAGGCTTTTGTCCAAGTTATATGACTTTAACTTCGTGTCCAGTTAAACTACTATATGGTAGTGATTGTTCAAGTTGTAAATATGATAAAAAAGTAACCTACAGTGGGACAGTGGGAATGTTTCGTGTTCGACGAGTAAAAATTGCTAGTTGTTATTTTGAACTAGTTGAGGATAGGAATTGCAAAGACGGAATAATAGATTTGAGATAAGGAAAAGTGTATGTACAAAATTTCTAACTTAAAACTTAGTGTTGATTTTGATAAAAACAAACTCAGCCAAATAGTTGCAGACAAACTGAGGATTGATTCTAAGTTTGTCCAAGCTTGCAAACTCACAAGACTTTCGATTGATGCTAGAGACAAATCAAATGTTTGTTATGTTGCTAGTATTGTATTTGATTGTGGCAGGACTCTTGATGTAAGGCGTTTCAAAAATCTTGAAAAACATGTGGAGACTCAAAGTGAGTGGAGGAGATTAAACAAACCTTGCTCCAAAAATATTGTAATAGTAGGCTCTGGCCCAAGTGGACTTTTTGCAGGTCTAACGCTTGCAAGGGCAGGCGCTAAGGTTGTCATCTTAGAGCGTGGATATGAGATGTCCAAACGAAAGTTGGCAGTTGAAAACCTGATGAAAAATGGTGTTTTGGATGAAAGGTCAAATATCCAGTTTGGCGAGGGCGGTGCTGGTACTTTTTCGGATGGCAAACTAAACTCAGGAATAAAAAGTAAATATATAAACTCTGTGCTAAATGACTTTGTGGAGTTTGGAGCACAGGATAATATCCTATACGATGCAAGACCTCATATTGGAACAGATGTGCTCGAAAGAGTGATTGTAAATATGCGAAAGTATTTGGAAAGTTTGGGATCGCAAATCTTGTTTGAACACAAGGTTGTTGATTTGAAAATTTGCGAGGGCAAGGTTTGTGGGGTTGTTGTTGATACTCCGCATGGGAAAAGCATAATTGATTGTGATATGCTTATTATGGCAATTGGTCATAGTAGTCGTGACACAATCCGTATGCTTTTTGACAAAAACCTAAGCCTAATTCAAAAGCCATTCTCCATGGGATATAGAATTGAGCATTTGCAAAAAGATATTGATTATGGACAGTATGGCGAATTTGCGAGTCTTAATTGTTTGCCTCCAGCGGACTATCATTTGGTGTCGCATCTTGATAATGGTAGGAGCGTATATACATTTTGTATGTGTCCAGGTGGGGTCGTAGTTCCTGCAATGAGCGAAAGAAACACATTTGTAACCAATGGAATGAGCTACTCGGATAGGGCTGGGGTTAATGCTAATTCCGCTTTGCTTTGTACAATTAACCCAAGTGACTTTGGTGGTGACTCGCCTCTTGCTGGTATTGATCTTCAAGAAAAATACGAAAGGTATGCTTACGCAAAAACAAAAGGATATATTGCTGTGGTTCAGAATGTGCAAGACTTTTTGAAAGGAAAGCCTAGTGTCAGTCTTGGCAAAGTCAAGCCTACCATCACGCCCAAGTATCAGTTGGGGAGTGTTGAGGATATGCTACCTCAGTTTTGTGTTGAATCAATCAAACAAGGAATTCTTGATTTAGACAAAAAATTGCATGGATTTGCAGATAGCGGAGTTCTAACCGGTGTTGAAACCAGAAGTAGTGCTCCTTATCAAGTTGTTAGAGATCTAAACATGATGTCGAACATTGAGTGCCTCTACATGATTGGCGAGGGTGCTGGTTTTGCTGGTGGTATTATGTCGAGTGCTGTTGAGGGAATTAAGTGTGCAGATGTTATTATTGACAAACTAAATAATTTTGAGTAGCAACATGCTTTTGGTTGACAGTCATGATATTTAGGTCTAAAATATGTGTTGAAAATAGTTTGGGAGAAAATTATGTGTCAAGTTAATACATTTATGTTCAAAGAGGACGAGTTGGACGGCGAAAAATTAATGAAAATCATCTCTATTTTTCAAGAGGAAGGATTTACTAATTTTTATGAATACAGCAATCCTAACTTGCGAAATATTAGACGAGATTTAAGACTCTTTCAATGTGGCAACTTTTGTGATTGCGGATCGGTTGTGACCAAAAAGGTTGTTGTCGATGATATGCTCGAGACTGCCGAGGCAGAAAAACTAAATAAAATAATCTCCAAGACATTGGATGTTGTGGGTACTACATATTTGTTTTCGCACTGGTACAAGGGAAACAATGACATTGCACGAGAAAAAGTTGTTTTGGAGCGAGCCCCTAAAGTTGTAAAACTGGAAGAGCTAAATGAGCAAACTTATAGAGATATGTTCTATAACGAAGTTCTGCAAATAGAAAAGTAACAACAACCACATAACAACTAATAAATAATAACAAAAAAATAATAACAAAAAACGATTGAGTTTTGCATAAGTTTGCAAATGGTTCAATCGTTTTTTTGTTTGAACAAAAGTTTTTTGGTACTATGCCCTTGTTCTTTTGGCTCAATGTAAATTTTTGTTATTATGAGGCTTGAATGTAATTAATATTTTGAAATTGTAATATATTTTGTATGTCTAGTCAAAGTATTATATGACTTGCAATTTTGGAGACTATCCAATAGGTGTAATCTTCTTTAGTGTCATACATATTGCAATATTTGTCATCAACATAATATATATTGCCAATTACTCAAAGAATGGTTGATTATGTATTATTTCGTTTGCGTTGGGTTTTAGTTCCTTGGCTTTGAGAAAATAGTATTTGGATTTGTTGTAATCAAGGCGGTAGTACAGCCTGCATAATTCTATGTATGGGATATAGTCATAATAATCTTTTTGGACAAATCCGTCGTTATTTATTGGGGTGATTAATGCTATATTATACCAAAGGATTGCCATGTTTATTTTGTGAAGTTTCTCAAATGTGTTTGCAAGTACACAACAGGTTTCGCTTGACGGCATATATGTTGCTATTGAGTCTACGAGAGTGAGTTTTGCCTTTTGGGGTTGATTGGTTGCTAGATAACACTTGGCCAAAATTAAATGAGCTCCTGTGATGTTTGGTATGTAAGTGTCTCCACTTTTCAAATATTTATTAAGTTCAGTAATGGCTTTTTTGTAATGTCCATTAAAGTAGAGTTCTCGTGAGTAGTAATACTGCTCTCTTGGATTAAAAGCTACACCGTGACGAATGGCATATCTATAGAGTTTCAAATTCCTCTTGGGGTCGGATGCTTTGATTTTTCGATGCTCAATTTCAATGTCTGTATAAATTATTTTGCCATTAGGTGCAATTGCTTCATGGACAAAACCAACCCACTCAAAATCGCTAGACCTATTTAGTAGTCGTTCTCTATAAAATTCAAAAGTTGGTGCGCCTTCTACAAATCCCATTACATATTTAAACATATAACAATCGGCAGGACTTTCTGTATTTTTAAGTCGAATAATTTTTTGTATGTTCTCTGGGGATATTAGGTCGTCAGCATCTAGCCACATTATATAATCCTTGGTTGCTTTCGAAAAAGAAAAGTTTCTGGCTTTGGCAAAGTCGTTACACCACTCAAAATAATATATATTTTTGGTGTAAGTTTTGCAAATGTTTACAGTATTGTCTTTTGAGCCGGTGTCCACAATTATAATCTCGTCGGCAAACTCTTTTGCACAGTTGAGTATTCTTAAGATGACATCCTGTTCGTCTTTGACTATCATGCAGACCGAGATTGTAAACATTGTGCGCTCCTTAAAAAATTGTTGATTGGTGATTACTAAATAAATATATGCAATTAATTGTTTATGCGACACATCAAAACTTTTGTCTATGAGAATACATCAAAATTTGCATTTTTTGATAAACAATTGTTTAATTTTGTGTTAGACTACATTTGTAAAACATGGAGGTGTCAAAATGGATTGCAAAACAACTCAAACAACCAAGGTATTATCTTCGCAAACAGATTTTAATGCGAGTGTGGGGTTAATTGAGTCCTGTCAGTTTTTTCAAGACAACATGTGTGAGTTTTTTTATAATATTAAGTGTGACGGTGTAAGGCTTGTGCCTGCATGCCATGCATTTTGGGCTATCACAAAAAACAAAATTAGATTTTTGGATGATGTTAGGTGGTTGGACGAAATAGATATAACTACTAATCTATGCAAGTTGAGCGGTGTAAGGCTCAATCTATCTAGCAAGATTGAGTGTGGTGGCGAGGCAAAAATGGTGTGCTTGCAAGAGCTTTGTGCAATGGATAGTGATACAAGAAAACTTAGGCTCGTAAACACTATTCCGCAGTTTCCTTGCGATATAGAGAGCAAAGAGGCTTATAGCGATATTCAGTTTGATAAGCTAAACTTTGAACTAACGGATAATCTTGTTGAAGAGGTTAAGGTCAATTCTACAAATATTGACTTTTTTGGTCATACAAATAATATCGAGTATGTCAAAATGATGTATTCCGTATTTCCTAGTTCGGAAATCAAAAAAATCAAACCAAGAGAATTTGAAATTCATTATCTCCAAGAAAGCAAAGAGGGCGACACTTTGGGAATTTATCGCAAAATAGAGGAAAATCAAGTGCTATTTGAAATAAAAAAAGATAATAAGACTTTGGTTAGGGCAAAGTTAATTTTTGATAGATTGATTTGAAAAAATTGACAATAGTATAGTTTATTTGTTAAAATTTAGATGCTTAAATATCTGGGACAAAATTGGTGCTTGGGGTATTGTGGCATCAATTTTTTTGTAAGGGGGAAATATGAAAAAAGTAAGTATGATTCTAGCCGACGGATTTGAAGAAATGGAGGCTATTTGTACTATTGACATACTAAGACGAGCTGGTGTTAGAGTTGATATAATTGGACTCAACGATACAACAATAACAGGTTCACACGATATAACTTTAATTGCTGACGAAAAATTTGATTACTATGGAGTGCTTGATTACGACGGAATTGTCTTTGCTGGTGGTATGAAAAATGCTATGACTTTGTCTGAAAATCAGGATATCTTAAATTTGATAAATCACTATAACGAATTAGGCAAATTGATTGCAGGAATCTGTGCAACGCCGGCAATTGTCTTTAGCAAGACAAATATATTAGACGGCAAAAATGCTACTTGCTATCCTGATGAGGAATTAATTTCCAAATTAAAAAATGCAAACTATGTAGACAAATGTGCGGTTGTGTGCGATAATATTATCACTAGCCAAAGCCCTTATACGGCAATGGCGTTTGGAATAAGTATTGCTAGTTATCTTGGGCTTGATGTAGATGCTTTGCAACTAGCCCTAAAAGGAAATTAATATGAAAGTTTGTTCGCTTGCGAGTTCGTCCAAGGGAAATTGTACAATTGTCTATAATGAAAATCAAATTCTCATTGTTGATATGGGGATACCCTATAAGGAGTTTTTGGAAAAATTACAACTTCTGGGGCTTGATATAGATAATGTAATTGGTGCGGTTGTGTCACACGAACATTGTGACCACATCAAGGGGCTCCTCGCTTTTTATAATGCAACTGGCAAAAAAATTTTTTGCCACTATAATTCTGTTGACGGAATAATCAAAAAAATTAAAATTTCGAAGTCGGCACTTGTTAGATTTGATAGCAAGTTTGAACTTGGAGATTTTGTTATAGATCCATTTGAGGTTAGCCACGATGTTTTTTGTGTGGGATTTAATATTTATGAAAATTCAAACAAGATAAGTATTGTGACCGATTTGGGATATACTACTAATGTAGTCGTTCAAAGACTATATGATAGCAGATTGGTTATATTAGAGGCAAATCACGACGAAAAAATGGTTATGACCGGCAAGTATCCGCCTATCCTAAAGTCGAGGATACTAAGCAAAAAAGGTCACCTTAGCAATACAAACAGTGCCAAGGTTGTGGCTGAACTTGCACAACACAATGTCAAGCAAATAGTTTTTGGCCACCTAAGTGAAGAGAATAATACTCCTCAGGTTTGTTATGATACAATTGCCAAGTATCTTGAAAGTGTAGGGATTGAGCCTCAAGTAAATATAAAACTAGATATTGCCAAGCCTCATGGTGTAGGGCCAATATATGTTGTAAAATAACCATCTGCACAAAGGATGGTTTTTTTATGAAAAAAGTTTTTGCAATAATACTTATGTCTCTTTGTCTTGTGGGTTGCAGTGCGTCCACAGATAATCTTAAGGGTGCTAAGATTGTACTCGAAAGAGCGTCTGGTACTGTGGATATTGCTTCAAGTGTGCGTCCAGCAATAGTTGGAATCAGTGGCGAAACTGATAGTTCATCATCGGTCGGTAGTGGGGTTTGCGTGACAGAAAGTGGGCACATATTGACAAATTCTCATGTGGTTCATGACTGCAAAGACATAGTTTTGTATCTAGCGGACAAATCTACAACTACGGCAGATATTGTTTATGAAGATACTGTTTTGGATCTTGCAATATTAAAGAGCCACATAAGCATTCCGTATCTTCCGCTTGGAAGTAGTGATGATTTGCAGGTGGGGCAAGATGTTTTGGCTGTTGGAACTCCACTTAGTTTGACACTTGTACACTCGTTTACTAAGGGCATTATTTCGGCACTTAATCGAACACTAAAAGTTGGTAGTTCAAATGGCGAGGGATATATGCAAAATCTAATACAACACGATGCGAGTCTAAATCCCGGTAATAGCGGTGGACCACTTATAAATTCAAATGGCGAGGTCGTTGGAATTAATACTCTCAAAATCAGTAGCGGTGAGGGAATTGGTTTTGCAATTCCTGCCAAGAGCTTTAGGTCTTTGCTATCAAGCTTGGCAACCAAGATTAATTATCAAGTGCCAAAGCTTGGAGTGTACGGATTTGACAATGAGATAGCTTCGTATAAGGGCAAGAATGATTTGCAAAGGGGTTTTTATATCTTGGATGTAGCTAGCACTAGTCCGCTTAAGAGTATAGGAGTTGTAAGTGGCTCGGTTATAACTAAGATTAATAATCGTGATGTAAATAATACTCTTGATCTCAAAGACGAACTCTATAGATGTTCGGCTGGTCAAAGAGTTCAGGTGTCGTATTTCAAGAACGGCAAAAATTATACAGGTATTTTGGTCTTGGACTAAGAGAAAAAATGCCAAAATTGAATCTAGCAAACAATCGTTATTTGCTAGATTTTTTTGTCTTTTTTGTGGACTTGTGAACATAAACTTTGCCCCAAATACTTGATAATATATAATTTTTATAGTAATATAATATTGAAAGTGCGTCCGAAGTATATGTGTATCGGACACGATAAAATCAAATTTTTAGTTTGGAGTCGTAATGGATAACGAAAAAAATTTTCAGACAAAAAACAAATACGGTCTAGTTGATGCATTTAAATGTTTTTTCTTTTTGATTATAGTTACTGCTGGTGTTTCTATCATCATGCAAATAATTGGCAATATTGTTGCATCAAGCACTGGTAGAACTTATGAGCAGGTTGCATCAGGTGAGGTTTTTCAAATTTTGACTTATATCTTAAGTCCAGTGGTCTTCATAATTTACTTTTTTGTCTATAATGCTATCAAAAAAGTTAGCAACAAAGACGCGGTGTCTGATGGACAAAAAATCAGCCTTTTGCCAATTTCGATTTCTATGGTGCTTGCGGTAATTTGTATCTTTTTGTTTACGCCATTTATGAATCTTATTGACTATTGGTTTGAGTGCATTGGTTTCCATATGGACAACACAATTCCTCTTTACGAAAAGATGACAACCAGTGGCGGATACTTTTTCCTTGGGGTATTTATATTTGCACTACTTCCAGCGGTTGCCGAGGAACTTATCTTTAGAGGAATTATCCAAAAGAGTTTGTCCACAAAACTAAACGGCATAGCAACTATCGCTCTTACTACAATCATGTTTACTCTAATGCATGGTTCTTTGCAACAAACAGTTTATCAATTGATAGTAGGTATAATGCTAAGCTACATGGTTTGCGTTGGTGGCTCAATCCTTTACTCCATTATTCTTCACTTTTTCAATAACTTTTTTGTACTACTATTTAGTACTTTTGATATTGTTTCGTATTTAAACTCGGATAGCACAATATACTATAATGTATTCAGCCAAATTTTCCCATTCTTGATATTCTTGCTTGGAGTTGTTTTGGTTGCAATTTTATTTTGGGTTTTGAAGTATTTGCGTAACAAGAACTTCTTTAGATATGACCCAAAAGCCAAAAAGAAAGTTAAAAAAGTTGAACCAGTAATCCTAAAAGAGCCAGACAAACTAAGACTTAAGGATTTGTGGGGCAATGCAACTTACAACGAAAAAATATTTATCCTATGCAGTTTTGTATTGGTAGGACTAATTTGGATAATTAATACGGTTAGCGGATTTATAGCATAAAAATGAAATATTACACAGTCGAAAGCAAAAATAAATCAATATTCAAAGTATTTGCCATATATTACATTTGTATGGTTGTGTTTTGCTTGCTCCGAATTTTTTCAAGTTCGGGGATGTTGGTGTCAGGCATTGCTGGAGATATAATATTTTCACTGCTTGTCCAAATTGGAACACTATTTTTGCTTCCATTATTTTTGACTTGTACTCTAATTGGTGACTCGCCAAAAAAACTATTCAAAGATTGCAACTTTGAAAAAATAAACATCCAAACAGTACTTATAAGTATTGTTTTGGGGATACTTTGTTTCTTTATAAACATCGGCGTATCATCGCTATTTACAGGTATTCTTACTTTTACTGGATTTAGATATTATGGCGGAGCTGGAGATAGTAACTATGAGCTTTGGAACTTCTTCCTCCAAATATTCTTGGTGGCAGTGCTCCCTGCTTTTTGCGAAGAATTTTTGCATAGAGGAATAGTCTTGCAGGGTATTAAGCATATGGGATTCAAAAAGGCAATAGTTATATCTGCACTACTCTTTGGACTATTACACTTCAACATTACTCAAACAGCATATGCTTTCGTAATCGGACTAATCCTTGGATTTGTTGCGGTTGTTTCCAAAAATATTTATCCAGCAATTATAATTCACTTTATGAACAACTTTATGTCTGTATACTTAGACTTTGCAAGTGCTAGGGGTTGGGCTTTTGGAGATAGTCTCGAAAAATTACAAAATGCTTTGTCTAGTGGAAACGGCGTCTGGGTGTTCTTTGTAACAGCAATCTTTATGATTGTGGTTGTGGCACTCCTTTGTCTATTTGTTTGGTTGTTATATAAGCAATCAATGCTACGCAAGGTCAACAAGGCAATTAACGAAGTTTACTATGCTCCAAATATTTCAAACGATGCACGAATTGTTGTAGATAGAGAAAACGAAATTAAGGATTTGCTTGAAAATAGCACGCTACTTAATTTGACATACAAAAAAATGGATAACCCAATAGACATAGTTTTGCCTAAGGAAAAATCTAGATACAAAGTTAAGCCAAAAGACAAGATATTCCTCTGGGCATCCATAGTCCTTGGTGGGCTTGTAACGCTGTTTACATACATCTGGGGGCTTATTACATGAAGATAAATGTCGTTTGTGTTGGAAACCTAAAGGAAAAATATTTGCTTGAGTGTCAAAAAGAATATATTAAGCGAATAAGCAGATTTCATGCAATTAATATTATCGAGATTGGTGAGGAAAAGTTGCCAAAAAATTATTCGCCAGCTGATGTCTCCAAGTGTCTTGTTCGTGAGGGCAAAAAGATTGAGGGATTGCTTGCCGGATATGTGGTCGTACTTGATATTTTGGGCAAACAGTTAGATAGTGTGGAACTATCCAAGCAGATTGAAAACGCCTCGCTTAATTTTGATACAATAACCTTTGTAATTGGCAGTAGTTTTGGAATTAGTGAGGATATCAAGGCTAGAGCAAATCTAAGATTGAGTTTTTCCAAAATGACTTTTCCACATCAATTATTTAGAGTTATGCTTCTTGAGCAGATTTATAGATCTGCCACAATTTCAAATAATATTTTGTATCACAAGTAGGCACTATATGCAAGACTTGGATTATATGAAAATATGCCTTAAACTAGCGTGCAAATGCCAAAAATATAACGATGTGCCAGTGGGTGCGATTATTGTAAAAAATGGGGTCATTGTAGCAAAGGCGTATAACCAAAAGGAAAAAAGAAATAGCACCATATCTCATGCTGAAATTTTAGCAATCGAAAAGGCGAACAAAGTCCTTGGTGCAAATTTGAGTGGATGTACTCTTTTTACAACAAAAGAGCCATGCCTTATGTGTATGGGCGCAATACTTAGTGCGAGAATAGACAAAGTGGTCTTTGGTGCGTATGATTTGCGTTTTGGAACGCAGGACATTGCAACAAATAATAATTTTAATCACAAATGCGAAATTGTAGGTGGAGTTCTCAAAGATGAATGTTCGGAGATTTTGACTAATTTTTTCAAAAGTTTGAGGCAAAAAAATGGAAGTAAAAACCAAATTAAAAATTAATACAAAAGCCATTCAAAAAAACAAAAATTTCAAAGTGTTGATTTGTAATACTAAATGCTCCAAAAATTCATTCGACGGCAAAATCTTGGGGCTGACTCTTAGTGAATGGATTGTGTTTGCGTGTGGAGATATTCCGTACAAAATTGTCGATTACGACAAAAAAACCAACATACTTGAGTTTGCCAAAAATTATATAACTGAGAACGAGGATTACACAATTATTTTGCTTTCGTCAACTCCACTTGTTACTCATGAAACTTTGACCCAAATTATTGAGTATGCAATTTTCAAAGATATTAATTTGTGCAAATTGAGCGTTGGATATGTTGTCAAAAATAAATATTTAATGCAAGCGAGTCATCTCATGGTTGATAGCGTTTATGCTCAAAATGCTGAGGACTTTTATTTGGTTGAGAGTAAGACACAGTTTGTGTATGCGCAAAAAGTTCTTAGCGAGAGAATAAATAATTTTCATGTCATAAACGGCGTGGATATTATAAACCCACAAAATACATATATTGAGCCTTTTGTGGATATTTTGCCAAATGTAATTATTTATCCCAACAATTCACTCAAGGGCAAAACAACAATTTACTCTGGCGTTATTCTCAAAGAAAATAATGTTATCGAAAACTCCAAGATTGGCAAGGATTCGTGTTTGTCGTCGAGTATAATTACGGATACAATTCTTGAGAGCAATGTGTATGTATCGGCTTTTTGTACGATTTCGAATAGCATTGTTGGACATGATGTAATAGTTCAAAAAGGTTGCAGTCTAAATGGATGTAATGTCCCTGCAATGTCAAAAATAAGTACAAATGAAAAAAGAGGTTATGATGATAGCGATAGTGGGACTGGGCAATCCGGGCAAAAACTATGAAACAACAATTCACAACTTGGGTTATCTTGCAATAGACCATTTTGCAAAAAAATATGGTCTTAATTTTTCCAAGTCAAAATATATGGGCAAGGTTGCCGAGGGTGTGATTGACGGACAAAAGGTTGTTCTTTTGAAACCAGAGACATTTATGAATTTGAGTGGCAAGAGTGTAGAGGCTTGCATCAACATGCTCAAATTAGATCCAAGTCAAATTTTGGTCGTGGTTGATGATATTGATTTGGACTTTGGTGAACTAAGAGTTAGAGCTAAGGGCAGTGCAGGAACTCACAACGGACTAAGAGATATAGTTCAGCGTATTGGTCAAGACTTTAATAGGCTCAGAATTGGTGCAGGTAGGCCTGACGGAATGGATCTTGCTAGCTATGTTCTTGGCAATATGTCTAAGGAAAAACTAGAGACTTTGTCTAGTGTTTTCGAAAAGACCGATAGGATTATTAAGTACTTTGTGGACAATCAAAAAGTCGAAGGAATTGATGTAAACAAAATTTAGTTTTTTATGTTTGATAAGTTTTTGAGCGGTAATTTTAAATTACTTCAAAATTCAATAGCGTCAGGAGAAAATGTCTCGGTTTTTGGGCTTGGTCTTGGCGAAAAATTAGCACTAGTCGAAGATAGTGCTTTCCTTTTTTATGTCGTTCCGTCTATGGACGGCATAACTCCTATTGTAGACAAACTAAGTGCACTTGGGCGAACATGTGGTGTTTTGACACAGTATATTACTCCTCTAAGTGACGAATTTGACAATTCCCAAAAGATACTCGAAGTAGCCTCACAAGTTGCTAGTGGCAAGATTAATACTCTTGTGCTTACTGCAGATGTGATGTTGGGTTGGTTTCCCAAAAAAGACAAACTAAAAGGACTTAAGGTTCAAGTCGGTAGCCAGATTAACTTGACGAGTGTTATTGGCGACTTGGTTGATATGAACTACACTCGAGTGGATTTAGTGAGTGAGCCGTGCCAGTTTGCAGTTAGGGGTGACATAATAGATATTTATCCTCTAGGTCAGACTCCAACAAGAATAGAAACTGGATTTGACGAAGTCGAGAGTATCAAAATCTATAATCCAGTTACAATGCTTACAACATCCGCACTCGATAGTCTTACAATCAATTCAAATGCGTTTGTGACTTTTGACAAATCCAAAGTTGATGAGTTTTTTTTGGCACACAAACTTAAATTTGATGACACTTATGATAGACTGTGTACGGCAAATAATTTTGGCAATCTTGCTTTTGCTGTAGATAGTTATACAAATGTCTTTGAGCTTGCGACTGGAACAATTGTATTTGACGGAGCGAGGGATGTTTACAACAAATTAGCCACCGCAGTTGATGAGTACAATGCCAAAA
The DNA here is from genome assembly GCA_016297915.1 of Clostridia bacterium. Classification (GTDB taxonomy): domain Bacteria; phylum Bacillota; class Clostridia; order Christensenellales; family UBA1242; genus UBA11490. The sequence continues at coordinate 24,817 of JAEDFU010000014.1, forward strand.
TCAAAGACAGCAAATCTCCACTAAATATAATCTTTGCTGACTGCAAAACGACTGTCAAAGACTGTCTAAAATTTGCTGACAATCAACTTGTATCTTATCAAGTTATAACTGAGTCAAATAGATTATTTACATCACAAAAAGTTTTTTCGATAAGAACTCTGCCTAGTATGAATTACTACTCATACAATGACGGACTTGTAATGGATGTCAAAAATTATCTGAGCCAAAACTATACAATTTTTTTGTGTGTAGGAAGCACTGAAAACTTGCCGAAATACAGGGATATTTTCGAGCGACAAAATATAAAATTTGTAGAAATCAAGGCAATGGGTCTGGGTGCAAAATCGTCACTTAATTTGCTTGCCAAAAATTATCCGCTCGATGTAATCTTGCCTGAAGAAAAACTTGCAATTATATCCACTCCAAGTCTTTTGGGTGTCAAGAAAAAACCAGAAAATATCAAATGCGACTTTTTTGATGGCGAACTGCCAAAGGCTGGAGATTTTGTCGTTCACAATTTTCATGGCGTGGGCAAGTGCTTGGGTGTCGAAACTCTAAGCCTTAGCAATTCTCCTAGGGATTATGTGGTCATTGAATACAAGGGTGCAGATAAGTTATTTTTGCCAGTAGAAAACATCGACCAGATATCCAAGTACTTAGGCTCGGACAAAGAGCCAACTCTTAATAAAATCGGCGGTGTCGAATTTGCCAAGACCAAGTCAAAGGTTAAGTCTGCGGTCAAAAAGATTGCATATGATTTGATTGCTTTGTACAAGGAAAGGCTTGACAAAAAAGGTGTAGTGTATCCTCCTGATGACAAATTACAAATGGACTTTGAAAATGCGTTTACACACACCGAGACTGTCGATCAGCTAAACGCTATTAATGACTGCAAAAAAGATATGGAAAGCGGAAAAATTATGGACAGACTTGTTTGCGGAGATGTAGGGTTTGGCAAGACAGAGGTTGCTCTGAGAATTGCCTTCAAGACAATTATGGCTGGCAAGCAGGTGGCGTTTTTGTGTCCTACAACTATTCTTAGCGAACAGCATTACAACAATGCCAAAGCAAGGCTTGCTGATTTTGGAGTTAAGGTCGATGTTTTGAATAGACTCAAATCCGACAAAGAAGTCACTGCGATTTTGCAAAACCTCAAAGACGGCAGGACAGATATGATAATAGGAACGCACAAATTACTTGGCAAAGATGTCATGTTCAAAAATTTGGGACTGCTAATTTTGGACGAAGAGCAAAAGTTTGGGGTCGCTGACAAAGACAAAATCAAAAACCTCAAGAAAAACATCAATGTGCTCACTCTTAGTGCAACACCAATTCCACGAACACTTAATTTGTCGTTGATTGGAGTTAGGGATATAAGTGTAATAGAAACACCGCCTATTGAGAGGATTAGTAGTCAAGTTCAGGTTGTTGAGTATAGCAACGAACTTATCAAAAAAGCCATTGACTTTGAGTTATCTAGGGGTGGACAAGTACTAATTATCTACAATAGGGTTGAGACGATCTATAGATTTGCAAGCATGGTTGCTGGACTTGTTCCAGATAGTGTTGTATCGGTTGCTCATGGGCAAATGTCGGCTCAAGAATTGGAACAAGAAATTTATAAGTTGTATTCGGGTGTCACAAGGGTTCTAGTTGCAACAACTCTTATTGAAAACGGAGTTGATCTTCCTAACGCAAATACGCTTATAGTTATTAATTCTGATTTGCTTGGGCTATCGCAACTCTATCAGCTCAAAGGTCGTATAGGTAGGTCGGACAAACAGTCTTATGCTTACTTTACTTTTGACAACCGCAAAATGCTTACTGAGAACGGATACAAGAGATTGCAAGCGATACAAGAATTTAGCGGAATGGGGAGTGGATTTAAGATTGCGATGCGTGACCTTGAGATAAGGGGTGCAGGGAGCGTGCTTGGGCTTGAGCAAAGTGGACATATCGAAAAGATTGGCTACAATATGTATGTGCAACTGCTTAGCGATAGTATCAAGGAGCTTAACGGTCAAACTGTCAAGACTCTGTCTGATGTAAGGGTGGAGACAAATATTCCTGCATATCTATCTCACGACTATGTTCAAAGTTCGGCAATGCGTATGAAACTATATAGAGAGATATCCGCAATTGATAGCGCAGATAAGTTTGTTGAATTTATCAAAAATACTGAGAGTGTGTATGGGGATATCCCAAGCGAACTTGTAAGTCTTGCCAAAATCGGCTACATCAAAAACATGTGTGCCAAGCTTGGAGCTACAAGAGTTATAATCAAAGATAAGTCAAGTATAATCCTTGCCGACAAGGAGAATCTAACCAAAGATTTGGTGACAGGTACTATGGATAACTATTCTAGCAATGTAAACTTTAATTTTGCTGGAGCTCCAACCATTGAAATCAAAAATGTGGATAGGTCTCAAATACTAGATTTTTTGATTGGTTATCTACAATTTGTTACTTGTAATTGTTAAAAATATTTGCAATTTGGATATTATTATAGTAAAATAAATAAGATTATTAAACAATTAAAGGTGGGGACTGTGAAAAAATTTATAAAAAAATTTCTAACTGCGATGTGTGCACTTGTGCTTTGTGTCCTATGTTTTACAGGTTGCAGTTGGTTAAAAATAGATAATTCTAAGTATTATAACGAAGTTGTTGTAACTGTTGGAGACAAGGAATTTACCAAAAAAGACTTGGTAGAGGCCTTTAGTAACTACGGCTATCAATATTATCAATCTTATGGATACTCTTTGGAAAAGTCAGTTAATCAAACTATTGAAAGCATGATAGACAGACAACTTCTTATGGATGTAGTCAAGGAAGAAATTACTATAAATGACACTGAGAAAAGAGAACTCAAAAAACAAGTCTTTGATTACATGCAAGACTCAATCAATACTTTTGAGACCAAAGTTCGAAAAGAATGGGACATGGAAGTAGAGACCAAAGAAGAGACCAAGGCTGAGAGTTTGCGAACTTCCGAGGAAGCATATACTCCAAAGACCAAATACGATGTTGAGACCAAACAAGTTACTCGTATTGAGGACAAAGAGGACAAGGTTATTGTTCCAGACGACATGCCGGAGCACTTTAGCAAGAGCTATAGAACAATCACAGACAAAAAGGTTTCTGACGAGGCTTGGACTAGATATATCAAGAGTTTGCAAGACTTGGCAAAATCCGAGGGAAGAGACACATCCGAGGACAAAGTATTAAGATTTGAGGAAGATAGACTATATAGTCTTATGCTTAATAACTTATATCTCGAAAAATACGAAAAAGCATTTTTTGAAAGAACTCCTGTTGATGTAGAGTCTGTTTTGACATACTTCAAGGAGCAATACAAATCTCAACTTGAGACTTACAAGGCAAGCGAAAGTTTGTATCACAAAGCAATGGAAGAGGCGTCCAAAAACTATATTTACTATCATGCAAATTCTGGCAATGAATATGTAAATGTTAAGCATATCCTTATAAACTTTAGCGATGAGCAAAAAGCTCAAATTAAAACACTAGATTCTTTGTACGGAATCACATCAGATAACTCTGAAGAGGACGAGCAAAGAAAACAAAACAAAGATTATCAAACACAACTCAAGAGAATTATAAATTCTACAACCTCGACTTTTGAAATGAGCGAGGATATGTACAAAACATATGGTGCTAGATTTAATTTCCAAAAAGTTGCAGGCAAAGATAATACTTACACTGCATATGCACAAGATATCTATAATTTTGTTAAATACTATGCTGACGGTGTAAACCTTAGACAAAAGAGTTCTAAGTTTAACGAACTTGTTTATATCTTCAACGATGATAGCGGATTTATGAATAGTGAATTTGACTATGTTGTCAATCTTGACACAGATATAACAGACAAAATGGTTAAGCCTTTTGCTGACGGTGTTAGAGCTCTAGACAAGTCTAATGGTGGCGAGGGTGCAGGCTCTATGGATATGATAGTAAGTACTTATGGTTATCACATCATATTCCACGACGGCAACGCCGAAAATTTGGTTGACGAAAACAATATAGATAGTATCACAGACGAAAACCTACTATATATATTGTCTACAACATACACAACACCAGATAGCAACAAGACAATCTTTAATTATATCTATGACAAACTAAATCTCGATAATAATCTATACAATAATATGACTACTGAGGTTGTCAAAAATGAACGCACAAAACTCAAAGAAAATAATATAGTAATAACTTATTACGAAAAAAGATACGAGGATTTGTGGAAATAAAATTTTTCAAAGTGACTCCAACTAACTGAGGCGTCACTTTTTTTGTTATGCATTTATAATGTATTTTACTCTTGGATTTTTGTAATTATTATGCTACAATGTATGTAAACAAAAAAGGAATATAATTATGCTTATTGATGTTACAAAAGTTTCAAAAGATTTTGGATTTGGAGAGGTGTTTGGTTCTCTTTCTTTTTCTGTAAACAATATGGATAGAATTGCATTAGTTGGCAGAAATGGCTGTGGCAAGAGTACACTGCTTAAGATTATATCTTCTAGAGAAACTCCTACAACAGGGAGCGTGGTTATAGCCAAAGGTCTTAGAATTGCGATGCTAGACCAAACTAGTGCAGATATGCACGATGACAGAATTGTCGAGGAAATATTAAGAGAGCCTTTTGCTAAGTTTGATGCGAGACAAAAATCTCTTGACGATATGCAGAGTAGAATGGCAATGCTATTTGGAGCCGAACTAGACAAATTAGTCGAAAAGTATAGTGATGCACTCGAAAAATTTGTTGCAGATGGCGGTTATGATATTGAACAAAATATTAATTATGTCGTAAATGGACTAAAGATAAATACTAGAATTAGAAATCAAAATTATTCAACTCTTAGTGGTGGCGAAAAGACGCTTGTACAGTTTGCAAGAATTCTACTTGACAATCCCGATGTACTGCTCTTGGACGAGCCTACAAATCACTTGGATATTGAGAGAATAGAGTGGCTTGAGGGCTATATTCAAAAGTTCAAAGGCGCAGTAATAGTTGTATCTCACGATAGATATTTTTTGGACAAAATCGCATCAGTTATCATAGATGTAGAGGACGGACAGAGATATGTGGGCAACTATACATATTATGTCAAGGAAAAAGAGAATAGAGAGCTTAGGGAATTCGAACAGTACAAAAACGAACAAAAGAAACTAGCCGAGCTCAAAAAGGCAGTCGAAAGACTGTACGCATGGGGCGAAAAGGCAGATAATCCCTCAATGTTTAGGCGAGCAAAAGCCATTCAAAAAAGAATAGATATAATGGAAGAAAACGCTATAAAAAAGCCTGAAAAGAAAAAAGACTTACCTATCAATATGAGGACAAACGAGAGGGGCTCGGATGTTGTATTTGATGTGCAAAATTTATCGCTTATTTTGGGTGACAAGATTATCTTTGATGACGCAAATTTTCAAATGCGAAATGGCGATAAGATTGCTCTTGTCGGGGCTAACGGAATGGGCAAGACAACTCTTATTAAGTGTTTGCTTGGTGATATAACCGATTATATGGGCACTATTAAGGTTGGCAATAGTATCAAACTGGGATACTTGCCACAACTACTTACATTCGATAACGAAAAAGAGACTATTCTTGAATATGTGACCAATACGACAGGCTACAAGGAAGAGCCTGCAAGGCGACTTCTTGCCAAGTTTGATTTTTACAAAAACGATATCGACAAAAAGTTGGGTGCGCTTAGTGGTGGCGAAAAAGTTAGAATTAAGCTTGCATGTATGCTTACTCAAGACATCAATACTTTTGTCTTTGACGAGCCTACAAATCATATAGATATCTTTACTAGAGAGACTCTGGAAAAGGCCATGAGTGAATTTAAGGGGAATATTTTGTTTGTGTCTCACGATAGATACTTTATTGACAAAGTTGCAAATGGAATTTTGGAACTTTCCAATAACAAACTAAAACTATTCCGTGGAAATTATACAGATTTCAAAAATAAAGATATCAAGGTGGAGGATGCTCCAAAAGTTCCAGTAGTCAAAATAAAGCCACCAAAAATTAGCAAAGGAGGCAAATGGTGATTAAGTGTAAATATACAAAGTACTGCGGAGGATGCCAAGGTGTTAATGACGATTACGCCAAGAGTGTTACGGACAAACAATCTAGTTGCAACAAGATATTTGAACCAATTGGCACTCCTGAGAATATTGTTACAAACTTTTTTCCATACAAGTATCGCAACAAACTTACCCTTGCATTTGCCGAACTCAAGGGTAAAACTTTGATTGGATTTTTTGAAGAGGGGAGTATCAAAGTTACGGATATTGACGGATGTATACTAAATGGTGATTGGGCTGGGATTTTGATTGGAATTCTTAGGGAGTACATTTCGAGGTTTAAGCTTAGACCATATGGCGCAAATGGCGGAATACTAAGATATGCTCATGCAAGGTGTGTAGATAGTAAAATTCAACTCACTCTTTGTGTGACAACAGATAATTTTGCTGGTCGAAGTTGGCTATACAACAAACTCAAACAAAACTTTAATGATGTATCTTTTTATCTAAACATTAACAAGCGAACAGACAGGGCTGTCTTTGACAAAAACTTCAAATTTGAATACGGCAACAAATATTTGACTTTTGATTTTGCAGGTGTGCATGTAAGCATTTGTCCGTCATCGTTTTTGCAAGTAAATTTGCCAATTGCAGAAAAAATGTACAAAAAAGCTATTGAATTTTTGGACATAAAAGATAGCACCCAAGTAATTGATTTGTATAGTGGCGTGGGAATAACATCCATAATGTTTTGCAGGGTTGCAAAAAAAGTAATTGCAATCGAAGAAAATCAAAATGCTGTAAGTAATGCCAAACATATGGCAAAAATTAATAATGCAGGAAACATTGAGTTTTGGGCAGGAAAGTGTGAGGATATGCTAGACAAAATGAAACCTGCAGATGATTTGGTCGTATTTGTTGATCCTGCACGAATGGGAATAGAAAAAGGCGTTTTGGATAGAATAACATCCCTAAGCCCTCGTAAAATTGTTTATATGAGTTGTAATCCAGAAACATGCGTTAGAGACATTAAGTATATACTTAATGACAGCAACTATCAAGTTTCTGCCATAAAACCTTATGATATGTTTCCATTCACAAAACACATCGAGTCACTTGTTTGCTTGCAAAGACAAGTGTGAAGATGTAGTTTTGTG
>JAEDFU010000015.1 GCA_016297915.1 Clostridia bacterium
TTTTCTAGCTTATTTACGCTCGGCTGAGTTACACACACCCGGGCGTTTCTATTTGGGACTAGACGATTTTTGCTTTTTTGTTAGATTTTGAGTATTTGTATATTTTTTTGGTTCATGTTAAGTAACAGACAAATCCAAATTAAAATTGGCTTTGACATACAAAAAAGGCAAGCCCAAAACAATCATAACACAAATAATTTGCCAAAAATCCTATAATCTTATATAATATATGCAAAAAATCGCCCACTAAGACAAGCGAGCGACTAACAAAATTTTGATTAATTTGCAAGAGGAAAAAATTTATTATGATAAATATAGTTTTGGTTGAGCCAGAAATTCCACAAAACGCTGGCAATATTGTTAGAACTTGTGCAGCAACAGGATGCAAACTTTACATGGTGAGACCGCTGGGCTTTGAACTTGATGACAAAAAATACAAGCGAGCAGGACTAGACTACTTTCCGCTCAGCAGTATAAATATTGTAGATAGTTTTGACCAAATTCTTGAGGCAAACAAAGATGCGACTTTTTATTTTGCCAGCACCAAGTCCAAACACACTTATGCCGAAGTTTCCTATCCTGACGGATGTTTTGTTGTCTTCGGCAAGGAAAGCTATGGTTTGCGTGAGGACTTGCTTCAAGAACATTATGACAATTGTATAAGAATTCCTATGAAAGCGGATGCAAGAAGTCTAAACTTAAGCAATTCAGTAGCGATTATTACTTACGAAGCTCTAAGACAGCAAGGTTTTGCTGGACTAAAAGGCGACGGCAAACTTACTGGCAGAAAAGAATCGTAATCAATGTATTATTTAAGATTGTCCATTAAATCTAAAATTCTTGTTCTATTAGAAACGCTTAGTTTATTAAAATCCCCAAGAGTTTTCAAATCTATTTCAAAAGTTTCTGGTGTCGTATAAAAAAATTCGGCGGTAGAAACTTCCAACACCTCAAGGACAGAAAGGAAATTATCATACTTTTTCTTTGAGTGTCAAAGAAAAGTATCAAAAAGAAACCACTGGGGGTTGCGGTTCCCCCAGACCCCTAAAACGCTTTACAATAGGTCAAATTACAAAGCATTTAAATTTAAAAAATATCCCTGTTTATTATTCGACAAAAATAGACTTACATTTTTTGCATAAAGCGAATTCTTTTTCAAAAGATAATAATGTTTTAAAAAACAATGTTTATGGAAGTTTGGTTTTTAAATTAAAATGAGACTTAATAAAACAGAGTTTTTAGTACAAGGAGGATTTTTATGACAAACAGACAATGGAAACCTGGTGAGGAAGCTCCAGAGGACGCAGAATACACAGCATATGATGAACAAGGAAATTGCGGTGGAAAATGTTACTTAACCAAAGGAGAAAGATTCCCTGCCACCCAACATTCAGGCAGTTACTACACAAAGTCTACTGAGGACGAAAATAATTAGAAAATAGTTTTGATAAAATTCTAAATACCGATTATTACAATCATATGTACTTTTTCGAAAATTTTGAATATATTCGAAATTTCTTAAACAAAGACGAAAATTCGGATGAGGACGATATGGTTAGATAAAAAGGATGCAATTTGCATCCTTTTTTTGTGTTCATTAACCTGTTTAAAAATTTTTAAAATATATAACTTCTCAATTTTAACCCCCACCCCTTTAAATCCAACCTATTGTTAAAAGCGTTTTAGGGGTCTGGGGGAACCGCAACCCCCAGTGGTTTCTTTTTGGTTACTTTTCTTTGACACGCAAAGAAAAAGTAACATATTTAAATTTCTTTCCTATCCTCGAGTGCTTTGCTCAGTGTCACTTCGTCAGCATACTGCAAGTCGCTTCCCATTTGAATACCGGTCGCAAGTCTTGTAACTTTGACCCCAAGTGGTTTGAGAAGTTTGGCAATATAGTTAGCTGTAACTTCACCCTCAACATCAGGATTAGTTGCAATAATGACCTCTTTGATTCCGTCAAGTCTGCCAAGTAACTCTTTGATGTGAATATCATTTGGCCCACGATTTTCCATAGGACTAATTGTGCCATGCAAAACATGATATAAGTAGTTTGCGTTTTTGGATTTTTCAATCGCAACAATATCCTTTGGCTCTTTGACAACACAAATAACATCCGACTGTCTTGACTTGCAGATATCACAAACATCGTGCTCGGTAAAATTACCACACTTAGTGCAGTACTTAACATTATGTTTGGTGTCAATTAGGCTACTTGCAAAATCCTCTACATCCGACTCCGCCATATCCAAAACTTTGTAGGCGTATCTCTCGGCAGTCTTTCTGCCAACGCCAGGAAGTTTGCAAAAATAGTAAATAAGCCTTTCCATGCTGTCAATTGTATTCATATGTTACCTAAAAACCTAGTCCTTGTGGCATATCACCTTTGAGTGATTTTTCTAATTTGTCCGCTTGTTCCAACGCATCGTTTACACTAGCAGTAATCAAATCCTCCAACATCTCTATATCATCAGGATCAACGATTTCAGGTTTTATCTTAATGCCTGTAACTTTCTTTTTGCCAGTGATTGAAACTTCAACCATTCCACCACCGCTTGTACCTGTTAGTGTTGTATTCTCTAGTTCTTCTTCGGCTTTTGCCATTTGCGCTTGCATATCTGCTTGCATCTTTTGTGCTTGTTTCATAAGTGATTGCATATTCATGCCACCACCAAAACCACCCATGCCTTTGTACATGATAATTCTCCTTCAAATTTTTGTATATTATATTTTATATTTTGTACCCAGTTTTGTCAAATAATTTTACTTGTCTAAATATTGCCATCACCGCCTAATTTCACAGGTGACGACACATGCTACACACTACTTATTTGATTGTAAGTATTTTGCCAAACTCGTCTTTGAGATACTCTGTAAACTTATGCTCATCAAATGACTTTTCGCCACTGCTTTCAATTTGCAATTTTAAAGTAGAGTCAATTTGGGCAACTAGCTCTGATAGCACCGCAATATCACTTGAATTATTAACCATTTCATATGATGTGTTGTCAGAAAATATGAGTTTAATAACATTATCTTCAAACTTTGTGTCAGAAACACCACTCATAAGCGAATACAACTTAATGTAGTCGTTTTTGCGAAGAGATATCAAAAGTTTGCCAAAAATACTCTTGGCTCGCTTGGAATTTTCGTCAAGGTCGCTTGTAAAAATACTCTCAATATTAGCCATAACAGTTTTCCTTATTTTATCTTTTTCTCAAGCAGTTTTACTTGCATTTTGAGATCATTCAATTCTGTCATCTCAAAGTTGCATAATGAAACAAGCGTAATCTCAAGCAAATTTCTTGGACTGGTCGAATATCTAAAGTCATTGTCTAGACTGCTGAGCTTAGTTAAAATTTCAATCAATTTTTCACTAGTTGCAATTTTGGATAACGCCTCAAGGTCTGAGATATTATCACTGGATAGTTTGAGAATATCCTTATAGTCCTTACAAGTCTTGACGATTAATATATCTCTAATATATCCAACCAAATCTTTGGCCAGCTGTGTTAAATTTTTGCCAGCGCAGGCAACTTCGTTTATAGCGCTTAGTAGTCTGCCTTGATCGCCAGCGAGTAGACACTCAGAGATTATCTTAAGCGTTTGTCTATCGGTCATGCCGACAGCTTCAATAACAGAACTATATGTTACATTTTTGTTGGAGTAAGCGACACACATGTCCGCAATCGATAGTGTATCTCTCACACTACCATTTCCAAGTTTGGCAAGAAGTGTAAGGGCTTCTTTTTCGTACTTAATCCCACTATCCTCAAATACATATTTAAGATGTTTTTCGAGTTCCTCGTCTGTAAGTAGTTTGAAGTCAAAACGCAAACATCTGCTAAGTATTGTTGCTGGGAGTTTTTGAACCTCGGTTGTAGCAAGGATAAAAACCACATATGCAGGTGGCTCTTCCAATGTTTTGAGCAGTGCATTAAAAGCACTATCTGTAAGCATGTGTACTTCGTCTATGATATAAACTTTGTACTTACAAGTAACAGGTGGGTACTTAACTTTTTCTCTAAGTTCTCTAATCTCATCAACTCTATTGTTGCTCGCAGCATCAATTTCCAAAATGTCTACATTCGAGCCACTTGTAATGCTCTTGCAAATCTCGCACTTGTTGCAAGGATTTCCGTTATGAGAATGTGGACAATTAATCGCTTTTGCAAATATCTTGGCGATACTGGTTTTGCCAGTTCCTCTTGTTCCCGTAAAGAGATAAGCATGCCCCACCTGATTGTTTTTTATTTGGTTTGTAAGCGATGTAATAATATGCTTTTGTCCAACAATTTCATCAAAACTTTGAGACCTATATTTTCTATAAAGTGCAGTATAACTCATATATCCTCCCTAATACTTTTTAGTTTATTCTTAATCCTAGTCAGAGCATTGTCTATTGACTTGGGACTCTTGTTAAGTTTGTTTGCAATACCCATATAATTATATCCGTCCAAAAAAAGTTCAACAACACACTTTTCAAAATCGCTAAGTTTGCTATCTATACTCGACATTAGTTCATGACTATTTTCTTCCGATATTACATCAAGTTCAGGATAATTTTCCTCGTGCAAAAACTCATTGATGTCAGTTATCACACTTGTATTAAGGGCTGTATTTTTGGATGTATTCTCTCGTCTAATTGCGGTTATAATTTCCCTCTCAACAACTTTGCTTGCGTAATTTTTGAAACTATCACTCTTTGCAAAATCGAAAGAATTTATAGCGTTAAATAATCCAATCATACCCTCTTGCAAAACATCATCCCTGTCACCACCGAGCAAAAAATATCGTCTTGCAATTTGATTTACTAGTGGCTTATTGTCAGTAAGTATCTTGTTTATGGCAGTGGCATTGCCATTTTTGGCATTTTGCAACAATTCAATTTCTTCGTTTGTCAACTTCTATTTTTCCTCACAATTTCATACAAAACAATTCCAGTGGCAACGCTAACATTCAGAGAGTTGACCTTGCCATACATTTGCATCGACACAACGCCGTCACAAATCTTGCGTGTAAGCCTGCTTACGCCGTCGCCCTCGCTACCCACAACTACTGCAATATTTCCAGACAAGTCTGCACTGTCCAAATCCTCGCCACCGAGTTCACAAGCGTACACCCAAATATTATTTTGTTTCAATCTCTCGATTTCGGTATTTATATTTGTAACCTTGGCAATCTTGACATGCTCAATTGCTCCGGCACTAACTTTGGATACAGTATCATTAACTGGGCATGCACGATTTTTTGAAATAATAATTCCGTCCACTCCAAGACATTCCGCCACCCTAATAATTGATCCAAAATTATGCGGATCTTCAATTCCGTCAAGGATGAGGATAAAGTTATTTTTGTTTTTGTCCTTGGCTACTTGCAATATGTCTTCGACAGTGCTGTATTTAAAGTCACTAGTGTCAGCAATAATGCCCTGGTTGTTGTCGCACTCTTTGTCCAAAATTTTGTTGTCTAGATATTGAATTTTGACACCTTTCTTTTTGGCAAGACTAACTATATCCAAAAGAACTTTGTCCTTAGACGAGTTGCTCACCATAATCCTTATAATATTTACATCCGAGTTGAGCGCCTCACGCACTGCATTTCTTCCTTTAATTTTCATTTTGTTCTCCCACACACAATTTCAAAATTTCATTAAGTCTATCTGTTTTGCCACTTAAATACAAGTATCCAATAAGTGCCTCTAGTCCTGTTGCTCGCTTGTAGTCAACGATATTTGCATTTTTGCTTTGCGATAGTGTCTTGTGATTTCTGGCACGCTTGTAGACATGCATCTCATCTTCCGAGAGCATCGGCATAAGTTTTTCAATAAAGTTACTCTGACCTCCAGCCTTGACATAACTTACTACTCGTGAGTGCAAGTCTTTGCCTTTTAGGTTTTCGGTGAGGATAACCTTATGCCTAATATATAGCGAATATACACCGTCACCCACAAAAGCCAAAACCTGAGGGCTAAGTGTTTTGACGGTCTTTTCGTCCAAGTTCTCCAAATCAAACATATTTTCTCCGTTTACAAATTGCAAAACTCATTGCAACTAAATTACTTATTTATTCTATCACACTTTGCGATTATTAAAAAGTGTTTATTTGCATTTTTCTTTATAATATCCGTGCATTACTTTGAGTTTCTCTCTGTGGTTCATTTAAGTTGTCTACATGGGTTTTGAAAATACACTCTAATTGATGTTTCAAAAAAAATTAAGTCTTGTCGAATTGCGTGAGAGTGTTTTTTGGTTTTAAATCATAACCTGCAAAACTTAGAGCATATAAATATTTAAACTTTTTTAGAAGTGAAGATTTTTTTGTAACAATTCACAAAGCGAGATACTATGTTTAAAACCATAAAACTCAAAAATTTAATTATTGCAATAAGCCTAATTGTAGCTAGCATTTTGTGCTCAATTGGAATTGTCTCGGTGGTGGAAAGCAAGAACATACCTAGACCCAAGTATGTAATTGTCTTGGATGCAGGGCATGGTGGTCGAGACGACGGAAGCATTGGCGTCACTGGGACAAAAGAGAGCGAAATTAATCTTAAGATTGCAAGAACCCTCAAAGTCTATCTTGAAACACTTGGCATCAAGGTCATTTTAACTCGTTCTGACGGAAACGGACTTTATGATGCAAATGCCCAAAACTTTAAGGTTAGTGATATGGAAAAGCGTGTCGAGATTATAGGTAAAGCAAATCCAGACATGGTTATATCTATTCACTGCAACGCCTACATAGATAGCACACAAATAGGTGCTCAAGCGTTTTTTCAAGAGTCAGACAAAACCTCCGAGGCTTTTGCCGAATGTCTGCAGTCTCAACTCATATCACAAATAGAAAACGCAAGAAAGTCTCATAGCAAGGGCGACTATTATCTTCTCAAGGAAAGCCCATGTTCAGCCGTCCTTGTGGAGTGCGGATATTTATCAAACCCAAGTGAAGAAAAACTACTAAACTCGGTAGCTTATCAAAACAAAATTTCGTACGCAATAATGTGTGGCGTGGTCAAATACTTTAATTTGTGCGGAAATGACTAATATTTGAAACAAAACACTTTGAAAACAAAAAAATTTTTGATATAATTGTATTTGATTATCGTGTAAACATATTATGAAAAACAAAAACAATCAAAAAAAGCCTAGTTTTTGGCTAAATTTAAAAAACAAACTAGTAGCTTTCAAAAAAACTTCAATAGAAAACATCAAGGCGAATATTGAAAAAAATAGTCGTATATTTTTTACCACTTCCAAAAAACTTAGCGACGATACTTTGATTGAGCACAAATTGACCCAGACAGAAGATGCTATTGCCAAAAAGAAAACAAAAAACAAAAAGATTTTTAATTTACTTTTCTTTTTGTTTAATATAATTCTGGTTGTAGCGGTTTTTTATAACTTTGCCAAGGAGCAAGGTGGCGTTCAGCCATTATCTACACTATTTGCAAACAAGCCAAAATGGAGATTTTTGTGGGTAGCAGTCGGACTATACGCAATCGCCGTTATTTTTAACACCCTCAAATTTTCATTTTTGATTCATAGCAAAACTGGCAAGTTCCGACTTTGGTTTTCGTTTAAACTTGCAACCATAGGTAGATATTACGACCACATAACACCTCTCGGCTCTGGCGGACAACCATTCGAGATTTATTATCTAAAAAAGAACGGCTATGGCGGTGACATCGCAACGGCAATTCCGCTTGCCAAATACATGGTTTGGCAAATCGCGTTTATGATAATTTGCACATTTATCCTTATAGCTTATGGTCCTAATTACTCGACCAGTCCAATCGTCTTGATTTGTGCATGGATTGGACTTGCACTCATAATGTTACTATTCTTGTTCGTTCTATTTATGTCTATCACCAAAAAGTTTGGTGCATCGCTTGTAGTTGGCGTTCTCAAATTACTAAACAAAATGCACTTAATCAAGGACTACCGAAAGGTGCTTATCAAAGTTCTTAAGTTTGTTAAACAATATCAATATTGCATCAAGACCTTTGCCAAAAGCCCTTGGACAATTTTGTCCGTCCTATTTGCATCAATCGGCTCACTACTATCAAACGCACTCATTGCTTACTTTATTTTGATTGCATTTAATACAACCGCCAACATTAGTTGGTGGGATATAGTTTGCAAATGTTTCATTTGCGACCTTGCCGTATGCTTTATGCCAATGCCGGGTGGTTCTGGAGCAACCGAGCTTTCATTTAACGCACTACTTGGCTCATTATTCACCGAAGGTACACTATTCTGGGGAATACTAATTTGGAGATTCTTGACTTATTATCTATACATTATCCAAGGAGCAATCGTGCTTATTTGCGAAATGTTCAAAAAGAAAAAAGACAAGACCAATCCCCCAACAAACCAATCAACTGTGACCGCATAAAAGACCTAGCCTTGCACTGGGTTTTTTGTTATAAATTAGACACTATAAATATAATATCCAACCATTTTGCATTGCATAATCAATGGTGTATTTTGTCATTTATATTCTTACTTTTTAGATAAATTTGGCGACGACTTGTTCAAAAGAGACAATTTGGATGTTGACCAAAAAAATTTTTATTTCCTATTAATTTGTTTTACAAAATTCGACATTTTGGGTTATACTACTAATAGTAGTATGTCAAAATGAAAGGATTTTGTATTTTTTGTTTGATATACAACCAAAATTGTGGCTACAATTGGTAGATTTTGGATAATTGGTTAAATTTTGGCTTGTGTCCGCACAAAAATAACATCCAAATAAGGCTACAGATTTTTGTCACAAAAAAATTATGGAAAATGGGAAATATGACGCAGGAACAAAAAGTAAATAGAGGAACTATCATCATATTTATTTTAAGCATCGTATTAGTGTTTACACTATGCGGGGCTGCGACTCTTGCGTACTTTGCAGGCAAACAAGGTAGCAATATTACTCTTATTATGGGCGGACCTGTAAGAGTTTCGATGGTTAACAATAATTACGAGGAAACCAAAGGAAGCGGAAGTTTGGTGATGAACCTCAAAGCCAACCGCACGACCTTAGTCCCTGGTATTGGAATAGACATGCAGGCAATTGCCAAACTCACATCTTCGGATATCAACTCAACCCCTGCTCTTCTAAGAGCAATACTAGATATTGGCGTAACTGGAATTAGCGCTAGTCTTGGCAAAGATGTCGAACTTATGATTCGTAACGAAATGAACTATTATTTGACTCTTCGTAGAGACAGCACCGAGGATAGGCCAAGAGACGGCTGGGTGCTTTTTGACGACGGAAATTACTACTATTGTAGCCAAAATAAGCAATATGACCCCGTAACTAATCAAGAGTATATTACTCTCAAAGCAATAGATACAAACGCAGAAGGCAACAATATTCCATTTATCAACGGAACATTTCAGTTCCCTCGAAAAATGTATACAAATACTTATGCCAATGTAGATATAACCTTTAAGCTAACATTCCAGGCAATCCAAGACAAGCTTGTAAATGACGACGGCGACAGAATTCCAAACACAATCTTTAATGTCAAACAAGTTTTGGACAATGTTGACTGGACAATTCATAATAATTAAAAATAAACTCGATTTGAAAGAGTTTGCTAATTTTCAAAAATTGTAGTGCAAATTTGGCGATTTTTAGCTCAAAACCCATACAACCGACACAAAAAATTTTGATTTTAGTCTCGACTACTGAGTTCAAAATCAAAAACTGTCGGTTGTTTTTTTTATGCATAAAATTTGGTTAGTAACAAAAAATATATTATATAATATATATTAATTTATTTTGCAAATCAAGAAATATTTGCTACAATATAGAATGTAAAAATGATGTAACTTTACACAAATTAAATTGAACTTGGAGTTTTAATTATATTTGTAGGCTACAATTTAGATTAGTTTAACTTATTTAAAATAAAAATTGATAAGGTAGAACGAATGAAAGGGAAAGCAAAAAATAAAAGGAAAATAGGCAAAGTTATCCTAATCGGTTTGGGGTTCTTTTTGACTATCGTTCTCACATTTACAACGACCCTTGCATGGTTTTATGATAGCGATTGGGCTAGCAAAAGCATAACAATGGCAGGAACAGTTGGAATTGAGATTAGAGATGGCGAAACTAACGACGACGGAACTCCAAAAAAGACAACTGGTAGCGGACAACTACACTTTAACATTACAACCGACAAAGCTTATCCAGGACAGGCTATTGATGTTGCAGCAAGTTGTTATAACAACGGCGGAAAGAGCAACGAAAATAAACCCGATAACTCAGGTGGTTCGCCATGTTATATTAGAGCATACTTTGCTGTTTATACAAATATAGGAATGGCTCCAGATCCTGCTGATTATGCAAATGGGACTAACGACGAGCAATACAAAAAAGACTATGAAATTTACCAAAACGAAAAGGATCTAAGCGCTGCAGAACTATATAGGTTTTTGCAGGGTCTAATTGATACACAAAATACAACACCTGGAGTTGATTATTATTGGGCATATTATCATAACCCTAACGCAATGCCATTGTCATCTAGCGGTATATCAACAGGCGACATAAAATACTACATTGACGGAACAGCGTCAACTACAGATCCAGGAACTAGTGCTGGCGGAGACAAAGGTTACTTCTACCTTTGCACAAATTCAACAGAAAAAATACTTAAACCATTGGCTGTTGGATCTTCAGCGGTATTCCTATGGAATAGCACATTTATTATCCCATGGAAACTTACAAATGCATCTGCAGACAAACACATATTTGTAGCACTTCAATTCCAAGCAATACAGACATTTATTCCAAAAATTAAGACTGATTCTCCTGGAGTTATAGTTTCAGATCCTGATAACCAATTACCAGATACTCAATGTACTTATGACTCAATCCCTGTACAAACAGTATTTAGTTCTAGTAATTTCGCAGCAATTGATACCAAAATTAACATTAATGGTAATTTGATAGACTTTACAAATGGCGATTACGAGATTGTATCAGCTCCGCCAGCACCGAGTCAACCATAATTTTTAGCTTGAATTCAAGGAAAAATAAATGAACAGAGCAATAGTAACATTATTTAGAATATTAGGCATAACATTTATAGTTGTAGGAATAATTATAACAATTGTCTCCATGACAAAGTTTGATGTACTAACCTACCGACTAAATTCTGGAATGATGTTTGGCATAGCCTTTCCGTTTGTTGGGATTGTGCTTATCATAATCGCAACTGTAATGAGTACACTTGTATCCAACAAAACACAAGCCTCAGAGAACAAATCCGAACAAGAGATTGCCAAACTTGTCAAAGATAGTTTGAAATCCGAACAAGACAAGGATAGCGCTATCAAAGTTTGTCATTACTGCGGAAGCAAAGTAGACGCCAACAAAAAGTCATGTCCGTCATGCGGAGCAAAAATTAAATAGCACAAAAAAATCTCACACTGGTCTAGTGTGAGATTTTTTTGTGCATGATTACCACACCATACGAAAAAATTTAGGAATAAAACTATCATGTTTTGCGTATGCTATTTAATTTGCAAAGCATATAATTATTTGTTACACACTAAGCCATATAATATGCTCTGTGGATTTTTGCAGACCACTTGTGGGTCGAAGCCTTAGCAAAAATTTTTTTCGAGAACTCAGCCGACGCCTTAGTATGCAATATTCGTAGACATATAAGTAATAGCAATTTAAACAAGAACAAATTTATTTGCCAATCTAGGAATTATATTAACAAATCACATCACACACAGAAATTTTGCTGACGCCTTACGCAATTATATTCACAAACATATTTGCAATCACCTTTTTGGCAGTTTGTTTTTTGCCAAAATTTGGCAAACCTCTAATTGTAAAATTTTACATAAAAATTATTTGTATTCACACCCTAAAAGTAACGAATGAGGTAATTTTTATGAAAAAAACAAATACTGAAAAGAAAAAGAAATCATCCAAAAGAGCGATAGGCACACTTGTCGTATCACTCCTTAGTATTGCTATAACCGCAGTAATCTCAATTGGCGCTACTCTTGCGTACTTTGCAGGATCAACAACTGCCAGTCAATCACTATTTATGGGTGGGCCGGTTTATGTTGAAATAACCGGCAGAAACAACGACTTTAAGGCTGGTGACGGCAACCTAGATATTGCAGCGTATGCAGGTAGAACTACTGGTACTGCAGGAACAATCAGCAACACCGTACTTTTGCCAGGACAAAAAGTTGAAATCCACTCAAGTGCGAGAGTTTACTCAACTACCGCTACATCTACTATTCAAGATAGTCCAATTCCAGATATTAGTACAGGTGCTAATACTGGCAATATTGGTAATGCCTACACTGACGCTGAGGGTAACGCATATTATGTAAACAATCAAGGTAGAGTCACATCAACTACAACATCTCTGCTTAGAGCAAGATTTGGTATAAATATCGACTTTGACCCAACAGTGGGATTTAATAACTTTACAGGTACAACATATGCAAATAACTTCCCAGTACAGAGCCAAGCATCGTTTACAAGAGAAGTAACCAATACAAATACTGAGGTTGTTGAGGGCTTTACGGGAGCTATTCACTCATCTAATCTTGCCTACTCTTATGATAGTTCAACTCAAACACACACTGGTCGAAGAGACTATGTTGCAGATACATCATACACCGCCACCACAACTGCTGGCGACGATATGAACAAAATCAAGGCAGGAACTCTCAAATCTATATATGCTTGGAAATATGTTTCCCAAGCTGAATATGAGGGCACAAAGGCGATTACTGATGACCAAAAATTCTCCAAGATGCCTGCACCTTTTGACGGAAGCATCAACGCTCAAGGTACTAATTCAAACAAAGTACCTGGTGGTAGTGGTAATGGTTTCTATGGTGTATGGATTTTGGACGGAGAGGGCAACAAGACCGAAAGTAACTCATTCTACAAGGCAAGAACAAATGCTTATATGAACACTTATGTTGAGTTCTATGTAAATGAGTACGGCAATACAGTTACTCGTACACTCCAAAGCAGTATTGATGCACTTAACTCATCACTAAACAAATACTTTGTAAATCTAATTAACGATAGCTCAAAATATATTCAAACTGCAGATAATCCTGACACTACTGATGTTGTCGAAGGACTAGGCATAAATGCTAGTTGGTTGTACATCGATCCTAGCATCGGTAATGATACAAACTCAAACGAAATTAGCACATCGGTCGGTGGCTGGTGGTACTTGGTTGTAGACAATGGCGGAACTATTACTGGCTCAACCGAAACCTATGGCGAGGGTGGTGCTCCTACAGGCATTACAACTGCAGACGAGACTACTACTCAAACTGTTAGCCGTAATAGCTACAATTCGAGCGACCCTACAAGGCTTAAATATTATCTATACGAGATAGTCCCTGACATAACTGTTGGTGATGTTATTGGAACCAATGGTCAAAAGAAGATTGCAAGTGACATTATCCCATTTGTCAATGGCACATTTGCTCTCCCTGGCGACGCATTGACCAATGTATTTGCCAATGCAAAACTAAGTTTCCAAGTATCTTTCCAAGCATTGCAAGCGTTCTTGCCTTACACTGCCGACATAGATAACATGGACTACACCAACCCACTACTCGGTACTCCAAAGCCTCTAACAATAGAGAGTGCAATACCTATCTACAACGAGGCATTTGACTATCAAGAAAATTCTGGAGATATTGGTGACCTATAATTTGAAATTAATCAAAAAAAAGCAATTATTACGCAAATAATTGCTTTTTTTGTTAGATATACTTGGCTTTTTGTAAATAATATTTTAAAATATATTATATACACAAAAAGGAAACATATGTTAGAAAATATTATAAAAAAATCTAGTAATATACGAATAACTAGTGACGGCAAGGAATATATTTTAAATAATATACGAAGAGTACTCTTGGATCTTATTCAAGGTTCATATATGTCACCGTCTTTTGCTAGCGGACTTATAACCCCATTTGACACTATTACCCAAAAAGATGTTTGGGTTTATATTCACCTGGACACTCCTACAGAATATCTTGGCGAAGATGTGGACGAAATTTTGTTTGTCCTCAAACCCAAATACGATTTTCTTACAATCTTTAGACGCTTAAATGGTGAAAACCTAGATAAGTGTGCACTCATCAACTTATCTAAGCGTACAACAGAAACTCTAAACATAATCAAAGACGAAATACAAAAACAAGGAAGCAACTAGTGACGACTCCACAAAAAAGCAAATGGTACTGCCAATACAAAATAGCCCACAGAGGGCTACATAACAAAGAGTTCCCCGAAAATTCTCTTGGTGCTTTTGAAAACGCATGTAATTTGGGTTTTGCAATCGAACTCGATGTCCACGCCCTTGCCGACGGCACGGTTGCTGTTTTTCATGACCAAAACACTCTTAGGATGTGCGGAATAGATAGAGACATTGGACTACTTACTCTAGACGACTTGCCAAAATTCAAACTTCTCAACTCCAAATACACAATTCCAACTCTTGCCGATGTCTTGGATTTGGTCGACGGCAGAGTACCTATTATGATTGAACTCAAACCTGCATCTCGCAAAGAAAAACTTGAACAAAAGACTTATGATATAATCAAGGATTACAAAGGCGAACTTGCTGTCAAATCCTTTAATCCATTCTCAATAGCGTGGTTCAAAAAACACGCCAATCATATCCCTAGAGGATTACTATCTAGCTTTTTTGAGCACGACAACTTGCCATGGATATATAAAACAGTTCTCAAAAAACTACTATTATTTGGAATGTGTCAACCAGACTTTATATCCTACAATGTTCAAAACATCCCCAACAAATATGTTGCTAGAAAAAAAGTCCCTGTTATTACTTGGACAGTAAACAGCAAGGACTTAGAAAACAAAATTAAAAAGTTTGTAGACAGTGTGGTTTTTGAGGGTTATGTCCCTGACAAACCCCTAAACTATTAAACCCCACTACCGTCAAAATCTGGTACATAGCACGCACTAGCGCTGTCCAGTTCTTGTGTAAAGCCATTTGTAAGTCCAATACTCACCATGTGTTCCTCTACAACCTTGTACTCAATAGGCTTGAGTCTACGATCGATATCTGGATGCATCACAGACTTGTACATGGGTGTATACTGCGACATAAGGCTTACAAGCGGATTATTAACATTATCTTTGATCCAATCAAGAATAGCAATACTATCATCGGTGTGATTAGGCAAAACTAAATGCCTGATAATCACACCTTTTTTGAGCATTCCGTCCTCTCCATACTCCTCGGCTGGAACAAGCTCACGCATCTTGAGTATGGCGTTTTTGGCAACTTCAGGATAGTCGGGAGCTTTGGAAAGTCTTTTGCTAAGCTCTGGGTCAAAGTACTTAAAGTCCACAAGGAAAATATCTATATAACACTTAAGTTCCTCAAGCGTCTCAACGCTATCATAACCGCTTGAATTGTACACAACAGGAATATGTGGTCTATAGATATCTAGTGCTTGTTTGATTGCGTGGGTGTAGTGCGAAGGACTTACAAGATTTATGTTGCTTGCACCTTTCTCTTCCATTTCTCTAAATATCTCAGCCAGTCTCTCGTAAGTTATGTATTTGCCAAAGTGCTCGTGGCTTATCTTGTAATTTTGACAATAGCAACACTTAAGATTACAGCCGGAGAAAAATATTGTAGCACTGCCTACACTATTAGATATTATTGGCTCTTCCCATTTGTGCAGACTCGCCTTGGCTAGTCTTGGGAGTTCTCCCACTCCACAAACTCCTGTGTTTTTGGAGCGGTCAATATTGCATTTTCTTGGACAATTATTACAAATCATTTTTTCCTCTGTCTAAAAAAGCCGAAAACATAAAAATACTTATATTTTCGGCACATAAATTTTTGTTATTTTGAACTCTTTTTGCTAGGTTTGGAAGATTTTATACTCTCGCTAGTTGTAACTTTTGCAAGTTTTTGAGTATGTTTTTCAGGCTGTATATCAACCTCTTCCTCTTCTTCTTCAACCTCTTCCTCATCAAAATTATCTAGGAAGTAATTGTAAGCACAAGCAACAATTGCAACTACGAACGAGATAATCAAGCTTACAAATGAGCCGTATG
Organism: Clostridia bacterium; assembly: GCA_016297915.1. Taxonomy (GTDB): domain Bacteria; phylum Bacillota; class Clostridia; order Christensenellales; family UBA1242; genus UBA11490. The sequence goes on from JAEDFU010000015.1 coordinate 16,120, forward strand.
CAATTGAGCCCTTGATATTATAATAGAAATAATCAATAAGTCCGTTTCCGCTACGCAATTGAATAGCAATGTACCATGTCGAAATAAGTGTAATAGTTGTAAACATCATTCCGCATAGTCCAAACAAGAAACATAATTTTTTGAACTTTTCACCTTTGAACCAAGACAAATAAGCAAATACAGTAGTAGCTATAATACATGCAATTCCGATTGGCATTACAATTCCAGAAATTACAACAGCCATGCTGTATACATCTTTGATATAAAGTAGTCCTATAATGCTACTACCAAAATCCTTGGATGATGCAAATACTGCTCTAGTCATATCCCATGCACTATAATATAACTTTTCGCTAGTTTCAAAGTTTAAACTCGCACTGTGTTCAACACTAAATGCAGGCAAAAAGTAAAACACTATGCTAAGTACAGCAAGTATCGTACAAATAACTGCAATTATCATATCTTTGGTTTTAAATTGTTTTTCAGCCATAAAATCTCCTTAAGGCCCTCATTATGTCAAATTTATATACACAATTAGTTTGGAAAATTTTTCAAATTATATTCACCAACACCTACTTTTGCATATCAACTTAGACAACAAAAGAATACACATTGCGTCAATTGTGCATAATTTTATTATATTATACAAGAAAATGTCGTATTATGTAAAGTATTCTTTTGCACTTTTCCAAAAAATCTCATGGTTTTGGGATTATTTGTATGCTTATAAGATGACTTCTGGTCGATTTGTCAACACTATTGAATTTTTGTGTGTCAAATAATCCTTTTGCGGTGGCGAATATTTATTCACAGTGGCGGTCAAATAGCTTTGTTTTATGCAGTATTTGGTATATATAACCTTTTTGAAAAAATTCAAAAAAAATGTTTACATTTAATATTTTTTGTGTTAATATATAACCAACGATAGATGTTTTTCCACCAGTTGTCTTCCCCAATCCCATAATATAAGACAATTTAAACATCTATCCTTTTTTTTGTGTAAATCAAAACCACTATCTAAACAGCAAAAATCCAAGCCAACGCAGTACTAAAAATTTATGGCCATTAGATTTTGGTTCGGTGTTATACTCAAAAGAAAAATCCAACTTTTTTGGAAATCTCAAGCCCCATTTGGGGCTTGTTTTTTTGAATTTTCAACCTTGACATATTGCTAGCGTCGTCAAAAGAACCTTAACTGCCGTTCGGAAATTTTAGTATATAGTTTGCAAAGTTTGATACACTCATCATTTAATTACTTCACCCTTGCCATAAACTATTCTCCTATTTTAGTCTATTATGTGGCACAAAAAAAAGTGCAACCATGATTTAAAAAGCCTTTTGGGATATCTTTCAAATCTGTTACACTAATTTTTTTATTATTTTTTGGTCGCCATTGCTCGTATGTCTTCGACTGCAACCTTGATTCTACTATTTTCGCCTATAAGTTCGGAGATTTTGTCTCTTGCATGAATAACCGTTGTATGGTCTCTTCCAAATATTTGTCCAACTGACAATAGTGGCATATCTAGTAGAGTGCACATTGTATACATGCATATTTGTCTAGGCTCAACGATTTCCTTGTTTTTCTTTTTGCCAACTAGTTCGTCACGCCTAACTGAAAAGTATTTGCAAACACAATCAATAATTCTCTCGGCTGTTAGATTTTGTTTATCACTAAAGTCGTGGTCTTTGAGTGCTTCTTTGACATCATCCATGGTTGCAACTTTTTTGCCAGTTAAACTTGCATAAAACCACACTTTGGAGAGAATTCCCTCCATTTCTCTAATGTTCGTGTCAAAGTGTTCTGCCAAATACTCTTGTACTTCGTCAGCGACAACATAATTTTCTTCCTGAGCCTTTCGCATAAGAATAGCAAGCCTTGTCTCATAATCTGGGGACTGAATATCTTGAATAAGTCCCATGCTAAATCTACTGCGCAATCTCTCTTGCAATGTTGCAATCTCTCTTGGAGGTCTATCTGAGGCAATTATTATTTGTTTGCCATTTTCGTACAAATCATTGAATGTATGAAAAAACTCTTCTTGCGTACTCTCTGCCTTGGATATAAATTGGATATCGTCAATGATAAGGACATCTAGGTTTCGATATTTTTCCTTAAACGCATTTTTGGAATTATAATTACCTTGCAAGGATTTGACATAATCGTTTATAAACTTTTCGCAAGTACAATACATAACTCTCAAATCAGGAAATCTCTTGTTAACCTCGTTGCCAATTGCGTGAAGCAAGTGAGTTTTGCCTAGACCTACACCACCATATATAAACAAAGGATTTATCTTGCTCGAAGGATTTTCGGCAACGCCCTTGCACGCAGCATAAACATATTTGTTGGAGTTGCCAACGACAAAGTTATCAAATTGATACTTTGGATTGAATGTATTCATGCCAGGGAATTTTTGTTGTTCGTTTTGGGTTTGTTCTTCTTGATTTTTGTTATAGGCATCTCTCTCATCAGGGTCAAGAACCGCAAAGTCTTTGATTTCATCACAAACCGATGTAAGCGCCACAAAAATGTCGCCTTTGTGCAAAGTCATAAGTCTTTGTTTGGCGGTCTCGCTAGTTGTCGAAAGATAAAATATATTATTTTTGAAGTCAATAGGCTCGAGGGATTTTATCCACAAATCGTAGCTTATTGTACTGACTTCGCTCTGAAGTTTTACTAAGGCCTGTGCCCAAATTTCACTTTTGTCCATGTTTTTTCCTAATAATAAATTTTGCAAATAACGCCTGAAACTTTATTTGACATCTATATAATTGTAAATTACAAAACCAAAAAAAGCAAGTCATTACTGCCAAGTTTTTGGAAATTAACAGCAACAATTTGCTTTTTTGACTTTTAGTTTTCCATCGTTATAGTTTTTTTGGATATGGAATAATTTTTGATATCCTTAGCTTGTTTTTCGTATCCTTTGACATGCAAGCACGCCTTGGTGTAAATTTTGCTAAGCTCAACTCCCGGCTGATCATATGTATTGATGTTCAAAAATTCACCCATGAATGCAGTCATCATTTCCATAAAGAAAATTAATTTGCCCATATTATACTCATCAACCTTATCTAGAATTATTGTATAGTTTGGTCTATCTAGACTTGTAAGCGAATACGAAGTCGAGTCATATTCAAAGTCAAGAAGAGACTTAAGCGAGGTGTTTTGCAAGTGCTCTGCAAACGGCACGGCCTGTGATATTTTTTCGTCCATATCTGCATTTGCTACTGTTATAAACATAATAATCTTGTCTTTGATTCCCTCAGAGTATAATTGCAATTGGCTATGTTGGTCAGTAACACCCAAAGTTTTGATTGGTGTTTGACCTGCATACACAATCTCTTCCTTGCGATTAAACTTTTTGCCCAAACTCTCAGCCCATAGTTGTGCAAAGAAATCTGGAACAAGTTTGAGTCTATCCGAGTAAGGCATAGTTACAAGATTTGTAAGACCAAGTCCTAGATATGTATAATTGATATACGCACATGTATATGCAATATTATTAATTGTAACATCTTGAGCATTACTTTTGGCAACACTAGCACCAAGTAGCATTTTTGGAATATCTATTCCCATAACGCTTGCAGAAACTAGACCGACATTGCTAAGAACGCTAAATCTGCCACCCACTCCTTGTGGAACATCAAAGACCTGCATACCCTCGCCCAAAGCGTATTTGTAAAGCACATTATCCTTAGTTGTAGTTACACAAAAGTGCTTGGAGTAATCAATCTTTTTGGCCTTGTATCTATTTATGATAAGAGACATCTGCGCAAGTGTTTCGCTAGTTGAACCAGACTTTGTAATTACATTAAACATGGTTTTCTTAAGATTAAGTTTGTTAATTAAGCTTACAAAGTAATCTGGGTCAATATTGTCACAAACATAAATCTTGATGCCAATATCTTTGTTGATACTGTCAACAAAAGTATTTTGTAGCATCTTGATTCCGAGTGCACTTCCGCCAATTCCGAGTACCACAAAGTTATCAAATTTTTTGCGTATATATTTGCCATATTCAGTTATAACCTTGATGTCCACTGGGTTTTGTTCTGGCAAATCAAGCCAGTCAAGCATGTCGCTACACTTTTTTTGGAATATAGTTTTGATGTGCTTGTTGCGAGTAACAGCGCTCATCGAATTAAGATTGATTCCGCTCTTCAAATTTTCTTTTAGCACTCCAGAATATTCTAATTTCATAATTTAATATCTCCTTAATTAAATATATCTTCAAATAACTTTAGTTTTGATTTTTTCAAAATTTTGCCAAAAAGTTTTGGAGCAAGCTTTGGAAATCTTGAATATAGTCTATTCATCCACTTGGCATCCATTCCAAATACACAGCGTTTCTTTTTTCGAATTATGGCCTTATAAATTTTGTTTGCCATTTTGTCTTTTTTGGTTGCAAACATGCTTATGAGTTTGCCACAAACTTGCGTTCTTTGATATCTAAAAATATCTGTCAATGTAAATCCCGGACAAATAAGTCCAACATAATAACCTTTTTCAAGAGCAAGACATTCCGTAAAGTTCTTGACCGCAGCCTTGCTTGCACTATAGATTGAAATTCCAGGCAAGGGACAAAGTCCAGCCGAGCTTGAAATATTGATTACTCCTCTTGTATCACTCTTTTCGATAATAGGCAATAGATAAAACGCACTATAGACACAAGACATAAAGTTTGTATCCATAACCCCCTCAAGACTTGACTTGACATTTAGGTTGGGGATATTGGGACTATCAAATAACTTACTTATTATTTCGTGCTTATCAGTTAAATTATTTATGCAATACTTTTGAGATGTGTTAATTGTTTGTTGTAACTTGTCAGTCTTAACATCTTTTGACACAACAAGTTTTTTTGAATTATTTTTGCTTAAATGATTACAATTATTGAGATAATCTTGCACAAAATCTCTCTGGATATTTTCAAAACTCTCAAATGGTGGCAAAATTCCCGCACAGTTAATTATAACATCAAGACCACTTGATTTTAGTTTATTTGCAAGTGCCACCCAATCGTCCTCGTGTGCAACATCCATGATATGACACTCAAGTTTTTGTCTGTCCACTTCGCTTAGCAAGCTATCAAATTTATGCTTGTCTCTGCCAACGCCTATTACATAACAATTATTTTGGGTTATGAGTTTTTTGGTCAGTTCTCTTCCTAGTCCACTGGTAGCACCAGTAATCAACACTCGCTTTCCATTTATCCAATCTTTTTTCATTACATTCTCCGCTTTTATTTTATCAAAAATGCACAAAAAGTACAAATACTTATTACACATAAATATTTGACTTTTTTGCGTACTTGAATATAATATCTTTGAGCTTGTTTATGATTTCAAAATGGTTTTGATATCAATTTACACTGACGACTTACAACTAATTAATTCAAAAAGGAATTTTCCATGAAGAAGATTTTATTTATATCTGGAAGTGCCAGAAATGGCAATTGCAAAATGATACTCGAAAAAATTCAAAAGGATTTTTGGCTAGAATATAGCACCGACCTTGTACATATTCGTGACTATAATATCAAAGAATGCAAGGGTTGTAATACTTGCACCAAAAATAAGACTCACGCATGTGTAATTACGGACGATACAACCAAGGTTTTGCTTGAAAAAGTTGTTGACGCGGATATTGTCGTGCTTGCTACACCAAATTATTTTTATAATGTCTCTGGACTTACCAAAACATTTATCGACCGCACCTATTCTCTATATAATCAAGAGAGTTTGTCTGGCAAAAAGTTTGTGTATATCTATGTTGGCGAGGACGATATTAATAACACCAAAAAGTACTGCGATAACGCAATGTATGGATTTACTATTTGCCACAAGATTTCGGTCTTGGACTCATTCGCATTTTCGGCTGGAGACATAGGAGAACTCAAAGACCCAGCACAAGCACAAATAACCATGCAGGAAATTGAGAAAGTCTTAAGAGAAAATTTGACTGAGGAGAGTTATGAATAAAGTTGTAGTTATTACCGGAGGCACAAGCGGAATAGGATTGGATCTCAAAAACTTATTTGAGAAAAATGGCGACACTGTGCTTACAATTTCCACAAGGGCTTTGGACAATCCAAATCACTTTTCGTGTAGTGTGTCCGACGAAAAAAGCGTCAAACAAGTAGTTGATGAGATTGGTCAAAAATATGGACACATAGATATTCTTATCAACAATGCAGGATTTGGAATGAGTGGGATTTGCGAACTACTCCCAACCGAGCAAATCAAAAACCTCATGGATGTCAATTACATGGGAACTATTTACACTATTCAAAGTGCAATTAAGTTCATGGGGAAAGGTAGCAAGATTGTCAACATCTCGTCTGCCATGTCACTATTTCCAGTTCCATTTAGAGGAATTTATGCATCTGCAAAATCGGCAGTTTTAACTCTCAGCTTTGAGTTAAAAATGGAATTGCAACCTCTTGGGATTGAGGTTACAGCAATATGCCCCGGAGATGTCAAAACCAACTTTACCAAAAATCGCATAAAAGAGTTTGAAACTAATAATAGATATGGCGAGAGACTTCAAAAAGCGACCGAAAAAAGCGATAGTCGTGAGGACAAACGAATGTCGAGTATTAGTTGTGCAACCAAGATTTTCAAAATCATTTGTCACAAAAAACTAAAACCTTTTTATATAATCGGTGCAAAATACAGACTACTCTACTTTGCTACCAGATTTACCCCAAAGTCGATGCTACTCAATATTACAAACAAATTATACGGTGGAACTAAATAAAAAAATTTGCATATAGCTTATGCAAATTTTTTTTACATTTTATACATTATACACAACTTTCATACTAAACGCCCTGGCAGTTGCGGTATCAATATTTACAGTGCCAAGTGTTTTGAACTCCAAGCTCAAATCTGTGCCTGTTATAAATCCGCCAAACAGATTTTGTACTTGTGATAGTGGAGATTCACCACCAGCACTTGTCAAAATACTATTTAACACATAAATCGTGTATGTTCCAGAAATTCCTCTGCTATTTAGAGCACTGATTAGATGCTCTACTTCGCCATCAGCATCTATTAGCAGTTTCTGATAAACCACAAACACTAGTCCTTTGTTTCCCACACTATCATATGGTCTTAACTCAGTATCTTGTGAAACTCCAATAAGTTGCTCTTGGAATTTGGCATTACGCATTACTTTGTCTAGGAAAAACTCTCTTAATTTGTAGTTGTTTTCGACTTGTACCAAGTCGTAGCCAATGACGCTACCATAAATATTGATGCGTGGCTTAAAGTACGACATTGTATCCGTAGACCAATCATAAATTGTCTTGTACTCAACGCCATTGGACTCAATAAAATCAATGTCTTTGGTAGTTTTACTTAAATACTTTTCGTTGACTTTTTCGTACTCAGCAACCATAAAATTGTAATCCGCTACAAAATCAAATCCAACGATTGAACGATTGAACATGTAATCAAAAATATTGCTTAGTTCTTGAGTACTTTTTGCAACTAGATTTTGAGTAGTCAAGTTGTTTGTAAACTTTTGATTTACATAATAGTACATGCTATTTTCGGCTTTGTAATTACCAAATTTGAATTGACGATTTTTGTAAGGGATATGTGTATCCTTGACATCCTCGTCACTTAGTCCAAAGTAAATATGTGCAGCGGTCTCAGTACCGTTTGACACAAATTCTGTCCAGGTAATATCCGCAAGATAATACTGAGCGCCCACCTCATCGGTTGGGTCTATGTCCACAAGAACTTTGTTCCATGCATGACCACCATAACCGCCACCTGTGTATGCATCACCTACAATTCTTATGCAGTCAATGCCAATCATATTGCACATCAAACTATACGCCTTGCTAAATCCGTCACAAACCGAGTATCCATGTCCGCCACTTGCTTGGAAAACACCTTCCAAAAAGTAACTTGGAACTATGGTAGGATATGTTGCAACTGTTGCCGAATAAACCGGTTGAGAATAGGATGTATAATCATAACTTGTATTTACGCAAATCCAATCGAATATGCTAAGAGCCTTTTCATAATCGGTCATGTCATCGGACACAATGGATTTTAGCACGCCCTTGGCTTGTTTGTAAATTCTGTATGCTGTACACGATGTGCTTGTAAATACTGGTGTTACTTTGTTTTCTACCGCCCAATATAGTTGCTCAGATGTTGTTACATTTTGATATAAATATTGAGAGTCACTCTCAAACTTGTATGAATTTCCGTATTTTTCTTCCAAACTCTCAAACTCGATTTGTTCGTAGTAAGGAGTATAATCGTCTTGAGGGTACACGCTGGATAGCGTATTTGGTCTAACTGATGTATCGCACTCAGCAAATCCGCCATAAGATATCTTCATCCTAATTTCGGTTTGAGATGCGCCATAATCGCAAAATCTATTGGTTAAATACACGCCAGTGTAGTATATCGTCTCATACATTTGGTCAAAAGCATATGCAATTGCATTGTGCATTCTATCAAGAAAACTAAATCCGTCAAAGGTGTAATTAACAAATAATTTGAATTCGTCGCTTATCTTGAATGTAAAATCCTCTAGTCGATTGATAAACGAGTAATAAATAACATTGTCTAATTCCTGCAAATTTTCGATATACATATCGTTTATAAATCCGTCAAACAAGTATATACTCTTGGTGTAAGTTCCCTTGTCGTCTGGATTGTAGTATATAATATCGCTTGCAATTTTTTGGATAGTTTGACCGTCCATAACATAGCTATAACCAAGTCTTAGAGCATAAATTTCATCAAACTTGATATAATTCTCTCGTCTTAAATCAACCTCTGTTCCAACAATTTCATGTGCAACAAGTTCACTTGAATTTGAGTACATAAAGACATAGTACTTTATATTCTCAGCTCCACTTGGGAATACTGAACTATTTAGCGGAACATAACTTAATTTGGTATCATTAAGTGTAAATGATATCTTGTTTGTTTCGTCTTGATTGATACTCATAGCCAACTGGGTTACTGTTTGTGGTGCCGTCAACTTGTAATTGACTACATTGCTAGCACTACTCTTTGTTCTATAAACGCTACTACTATCTGCAAGAACATAAACCGAATAGTCTCCGACATCTTGCAACCCCTGTCTAAACTCGTAAATGTAAGTGGAAGAACCATCACTTTTTATTTCGTCAACCAAAGCCTCATTGGCATAAATCAAGTAACTCTCGGCGTTTTTAATACTCGACCAAGTTATACAATTATTGGATGAGCTAAGAGTTATCTTGGGAGTGGCTAGCTTGGATGCAGACAAAAAGTTTAGGTCACATCCGGCAAAAACTGGACATATGCAAAGCACCGCCAGAACTAATACAAACAAATATTTTTTTAGTCTTTTCATTGTCTACCTCCTTTTTAGCCCTCGTTTAAGTTATAGTCACCTCTAATGGTCTTAAATAACCATGTGGTAGGTGCTGTTGGCCAAACATTATTACTCAATTTATTTTTGTCAGCCTCAATAGATTCTACTAAAACTTGGATTTGTGCATATCTGCCAATGTCTGCATCTTCGCAGTCAATGGCATTACCGTCAACCTTGAGACTAGAGAATAGTTCGATAGGTCTCTGATATGCAACACTTCCGCAGTAGTAATAAAAATTATCGTCTTTCTTACCCTCAGCACTATCTGCTACAGGGTCATATCTATACCAATTGTCGGTTATGGTTGGAATCAAGACATCGTATCTATCCTCAAAGTTAAGGATAAGTTTAATCTTAAATCTTACATAAATGCTAGGAACTTTGGCAGTTCCGTCCGAAACATCACCCCTATAATCATTTGCGTTTCGAGCATAAGCAGAAATTGCAAGTCTATCTCCGGGATTAATTGGTCGCAACTCTTCCTTGCCGGTCTCTGTAATTATTGTCAGCAAGGATTTGTTTTCTATCTCCATACTTATTCTGATATCGTAGTTTTCCTCTTCGCTACTTCCTGTTCTTGTAAGAAGTACTACAAATGTTATGAGGATAAGTATAAGTATTATTACAAGTATTATTGCCACAATTGTCTTAATCTTGCCTGCTGTTCCTTCTCTGGATTTGCCAGTGCCGACAGACTTTCGCAATTTCTCCAGAGCCTGTTGCTCACGCAATGTGTGTTCGCTGACCCTGCTTGCATCAATATTACTTGACATAGGAGAACTATTTTTTGGCTTAGTTACATCAATAATCTTATTTCGTTCGTTTTTGTTTTCGTTATTTTCTGCCACAAAATTATCCTCCTTATTTTATTTTTTTGGTCTTTTTGATTTTTGAAAAATTTTCGATTTTTTAACTAGTTTTTTTTATTTTAGGAATTGATTATAATCTAAGTATTAAAATCCAATATCGTCCACATAATTAGCCATAATCATGCTAATTTTACGGCTATTATGGCTATTTTTCAAGTAGCACAAACGATTTTAGATATCCTCGTCGTCACCAAGTGCAAATCCCCACCATGGGCCATAACCCCTATAAGCAAGAGGGTCAGGCACATTTGGTACTTGGATTGCTTCGACTACATAATTTATATGAAATTTGCAGTTTGCATGTTCGTTTGTAATAGATTTAGAAAGAGCAATGTAACCGTCCAAAAATTCGATTTGCTCCAAGTTATAAGATATCTTGGACTCGGTTGAACTCACCTTGCGAACATACCACAAATCACTTTGGATTTGAGGGTCTTCAATTCTTCTAAACTCATTAAAGTCTACAAGCTCCCACTCGTTTTCGTTTGGCTTGTCTTTGTACTCAAGCAGTCCGTCACCAGCTGGTTTTTCGATACCGTCAAGTTGTCCGTTGATAATATTTTCGTAAGTAATCTTAATTTTGACTCTAACATAAGCCTCACTTGATTCAACTTCCTTGGAGCCTATTTGCATACCAAGTCTAAGTTTGATTTTGTCTCCTGGGTACACCTTGGTGTTGTAATCCTTAAGGATATCCGTCTCGACATTATGCTCAAAGTAAGGATTGCCGTCAGCATCGGTCTTTGGTGTGAACTCAGTGATATAAATATTAACTGGGTTACTAAGAATAATATCCGCTGTATCGGTCTTGGTTCTAATATACCAAGCAGCAGTCGACGAAACAATCACTAGGACAAATATTATTATTGCTAGTGCTATTATTATCATATTTTGAGTTTGTATCTTCTTTTTTAAATCTGGTTTACTCGTCATATTTTCTCCTGTAATCCCTAATTATAGTTGAGTTAGTTTTTGATTTCGCTTTCGATAATCGCCATGCCCCTGAATACTTCTGGAGCGGTTGTCCAAACCTCGGCAGACGCCCCATATTGTCGTTGAATTGACTCTATAACAAAGTCAATAGTGACTACTGCATCAGCATTTGAATTTTGCATGAGATTGGTGGTCTTGTAGCCCTTGTTGAACATAATATTGTTTGAGTACACACCACCTATGTAGTAGTAATATCCGTCAGTTGCATTAAAGAACCATTTGTTTTTGACTGCGTCTGAATATGTTGTGGCAGTTGTCAAATTTGTAGCAAAATACAAATCAAACAAATCCGAGTTGTCGATGTCCGTAGTCGATCCGACCTCACGCCTTGTTGTTGTAAACTTGACTCTCACATATGCTCCGTCAATGTTGTGTTCATTCGCTGTCTTTATATATGTAGCGATATCATCGCCATTTGCATCCGTCTCGTAGATAGTATCTGGAGCAAGAGCAAGGTTTTCAAAATTAAAGTTAGTTGTGACATCAAGTTTGAGAGTGCCAATAAGCGTTATATTTGGCTCGCCATTGCTGGTTGTACTCTCATCCATAAACCAAGCAAGAGTCGTGCTCGAAAATATCGCAACTATGGCAACAAGCAAAACCATCACGCCAAAAATTTGCAAGATATTAACTTTTTTCCGTTCAAATTTGTTCATTACGACTCCTTTTGATTTATTTTGTTTTGCTACTCGCATTTCAAAAATTGGATGCACACATATATCGGCAT
>JAEDFU010000016.1 GCA_016297915.1 Clostridia bacterium
GACAAAGAGAGTGTAACCTAGAGCAACTAGCAAACATAGCCCAAATTTTCGGAGTTTCAACTGATTATCTACTTGGACTTGAGGACTAGCAAAATAAAAATATATTTTAAACATTTTTAATTTCTTTTCGTTTAAGATTTTGCAACTGCAAATTTATCTTTTTAAATTTTACTGTAGCAAAAGAATTATCATTCTGTCTAGCAACATTGCAGAGTATTCCCATAGCTCCCATAAATACACTAAGAGATGTTCCTCCTGCCGACACAAACGGCATTGGAATTCCAGTTGGAGGAATTGAGCCCGTGACAACGGCAATGTTTATAAGCAATTGAATTGCAATTACAAAAGTAATTCCGCTAGCAAGATATGCTCCAAGTCGGTCTTTTGCATTGTACGCAATTTTAATTCCAATAGATATGATTGCAAGATATACAAGTATAATAAGCGTTGCTCCAACAAACCCAAGTTCTTCTCCTATAATTGCAAAGATAAAATCGCTCTCTGCAAACGGCAAGAACAAATACTTTTGCCTGCTGTTAAATAGCCCTACTCCAAAGAGTCCACCACTGCCAAGACTATATAGTGATTGTATTAGTTGATACCCCTCTTCCTTTGGATTAGCCCATGGATTTATAAACGCAATAAGTCTATCAAACCTATAAGGTTCTATTACAATCAAAACAACAACAAGAGTCAGTGCTGGGATTGAAAGAATTACAAAATGCCTAAAAGATATTCCTCCAACAACAAGCATAGATATCATCACAAGACCTATGCACATTGTAACACTCATATTAGGCTCAAGCATAACAAGCAAACATATTATACCTCCTGCCAAAAGAATTGGAAGTATCCCACTAAAAGTCTTGGTCTTAACAAAATTTTTTGACAAGTAACAAGCAGTAAAGATTACAAACCCAAATTTTGCAACTTCACTACTTTGCAAATTAATTCCACCAAACCCTATCCATCGCCTAGCGCCATTAGCAGTAATGCCAAGACCCGGAACAAAAACAAGTGCAAGAAGCAGTACTGACAGTCCCAAAACCCAGTACCTAAGTTTGTAATATCTATGATAGTCAAAAAAATATGTTACAAAAAATAGTCCTACACCCAAAAGAAAACCAAAAAATTGTTTCTTGACAAAGTGATAAGCATCTCCATACAAAACATCACTTGAGTAAGAACTTGCACTGTATATCATGAGCATGCCAAACAAGCACAAAAATAGCACCAGCAGAATAAGCGTTAATCTAAGTCCTTTAGTTTTTTGCATTGGCAAGTTCCTTTATGATACTCTCAAACTTTTCTCCTCTAACAGCATAACTATCAAACTCGTCAAAACTTGCACACGACGGCGACAACAAAAGCGTATCTCCCTTGCTTGCTAGATTGTAGCCAGCCTTGACCGCTTCAAAAAAAGTTTTGCACACTTCTAAATTTTCAAAGCCGTTTGATACTGCAGACTTTGCAATTTTTTTGCGAGCAGCACCAAAAGCTATAACATGAGATATCTTATTTGAATACTTCAAAAATATTTGATCAAAGTTAAGATTTTTGTCACTACCACCAAGCAACAAAACAATATTATTATTTACGCAAGATAGAGCATTGAGAGTGCTATGAACATTTGTGCTTTTGCTATCGTCAATGTATTTAACGCCATTTTTTTCAAGAACAGTTTTCATTCTGTGTGGAGCTATACAAAAGTTTTTTATTTGCTCCACAATTTTTTGGTCATCAATTTTGAGTAGTTTTGCAACCACAATGCTTGCAAGCACATCTTCAATAACAGAACCTAATTGCTCAATATCTTTAAGCTTTAGTAGAGTATATTTTTTGCTAGAAATATTTACAACAATGTCATCCCCATTTATATACACGCCCTTAACTTTTTTGAATTTGGAAAAGTAATATTTTTTTGCCTTGATGTTTTCAACTCTATTTAGTAGCAATTCATCGTCACCATTTAGCACTACCAAAGAATTTTCTGTGCAGTTTTTAATAAGCCCAAGTTTGCATCTAATATAATTTTCAAATGTTTTGTGCCTGTCCAAATGATCCTCTGCAATATTTAGTATTACAGATATGTATGGACTAAAAGAATATGTACTCTCTAGTTGAAATGAGCTTACCTCACAAACTAGATACTCATAGGATTTTTGGTAAGCAGTACTAAGCGGTGTACCTATATTGCCAAAAGCCGAACTCGAAAAAGTACTTGATATAATATTTTGTGTAAGCATGGTAGTTGTTGTCTTGCCGTTTGTCCCAGTGATTGCAATGACAGGACTAGAAGTAAACCAGTATCCAAATTCCATTTCTCCAACAACTTTGATACCACTCTTTTCAGCAAATGCAACATATTTATCAAAGATACTAATGCCGGGAGATATAACGACTAGATCAAAGTCTAATATAATTTTTTTGCTAAGTTTGGACAAAAATCCCCCACCATTGATCTTGTGATTTTTATCATAGATTTTGTACTTAACATTATTCTTTTTCAAAATCTCTTCAACAGCAAGTCCACTCTTTCCATAGCCCATAATAAGCACATTTTTATAATCAAAATTCATAGTTTTCTCCTACAAATACAATCCTATTGTCAATATCCCTATAGCAATTGTCACTATTATATATATTGCAACAACTTTCGTTTCATGTGTACTTTGTTCAAAATGATGATGAATTGGAGACATTTTAAATATTCTTTTGTGAGTGAGTTTAAATGACGCAACTTGTAAGATAACACTCATAGTAGTCAATACAAACATAAAGCCAACAATGATTATCAAAAAATAATTTCTAGAAAGAATTGTCACGCTCGCAATCGCTCCACCCAACGCCAAAGATCCAGTATCTCCCATAAATACTTTGGCTGGATATGAGTTGAAACAAAGAAATCCCAAAAGACTTCCAGCAATACCCATACAAACTATAACTATGTTTTGATATTCAGCAACCAAAATGTCATTGTCAATCCCAACACTTGCAAGAAACACCACAATACACATCACAATCAAAACGACACTCGAAACCCCTCCACAGAGTCCGTCTAAGCCGTCAATAAGATTAACAGAGTTGACTATAGCCAAATAGATAAAAATTACAAATGGAATTATCCAGTACCCAAAGTCTATAGTCTTACTAGAAAACGGAATATTGCATATTGATCCAACCAGTTCTGAATTATAGATAAATATTGCAAGTATAATAGAGATTCCAAATTGTCCAATTATTTTCTGATAAGGCTTAAGTCCCTCATTTTGTTTAAACTTAATTTTGATAAAGTCATCCAAAAAACCCAGTATTCCAAAAAACAAAAAACTAAGTATAATTGTTGTCCCAAGAACATTGTTTTTGGCAAAAAAGATAAAGTAGCCAACGATAGATGAAATCAAAAAAATAATTCCACCCATTGTTGCTGTTCCACCTTTTTGTTTGTGTTTTTCTACATATATAAGAATACTTTGACCAAACTTAAGTTTGTACAAACACTTGATAATAAATGGAGCAATAATAATTGTAATCACCATACATATCAAAAAATTAAATAAAGCTAATTTCATTTTACTTCCTTTGCTATATCTTCAAGACTCTTTTTACCTCATCAATATCACTATACGCAATTCTTTCACCGTCAATCTTTTGAAAATCCTCCGCACCTTTGCCGAGTACGCAAAGTATATCGTTTGAACCAAGAAGATTATATCCAAACTCAATAGCCTCTTTTCGATTTTCAACATAATCAAAAGCTTTGTCTATACCAATGGCAACATCCTTTGCTATTTCATCAAAAGGCACTCTATCACGATTGTCAGTTGTAATAATTATTCGGTCGGAATATTTACTTGCAATTTTCCCCATTTCAATTCGCTTTGCTTGGTCACTATAACCAACACATCCAAAAATAGTTATAAGTTTGCCACTTGCAAACCTCTTTACAAACGACAAAGTTTTTTCAAAACTATCTGGAGTATGAGCAAAATCAACAATTACTTTTTTGTCATTTTTTTCAAACACATGAAGCCTGCCAGGGATTTGCTCTAGATTATTCACACCACTTTTGAGTACACTTTCCTCTACTCCCAATAGCTTACAAACAGTAAGCGCGGACAAAATATTATAGACATTATAATCCCCAACTAATCTAGTTTTGACAGGAATTATATCGTCAAGAATATTTGCAGTAAACCTCAAACAATCAAGTGTAGTATCAATCTCAATTGCAAAGCTATTAGCCGGACTCAAAACACCAATACTTATGCACGGAACATTAGTCTTATATGCAAGTTCTCTACCATAAAAATCATCAATGTTCACAACACATTCTTTCATGTTTTTCTTGTCAAAAAAATCCATCTTGCATCTAGCATATTTTTCCATGCTTCCAAAAAAATCCATGTGCTCATTTGATATGTTAGTAAACACGCATACATCAAAGTTAATTCCGTACACTTTGCTCAACGCAATAGCCTGTGCACTAACCTCCATAATAACCGTTTTCACACCCAAGGACTTCATCTGAAAAAATATATAATGAAGATCCAGAGGATCTGGAGTTGTAAACTTATTACTAATCTTAATATTGCCAATAAATATACCGTTTGTGCCAATAACACCGATATTTTTGTCATTTTGTGACAGTATGTGAGCAATTATGAGAGATGTTGTAGTTTTTCCTGAAGTTCCAACAATGCCAATTACTTTTAGGTCATCAACGCATCTATTGAAGAAGTTTTTTGCAATTATACTCATGACCAATCTGATATTTTTGACTACGATTGTGGTGACTCCAAGAATCTCTTTGTCAACCTCAGTCACAATACATTTAGCACCATTTTTTATAGCCTCCATTGCATAATCATTGCCGTCAAAATTCTGTCCAGAAAGACAGATAAACATGCCGTCTTTTTCAACATCTTTGGATACATGCGTGATCGATTTTATGTTACAGTTTTTGTAACCATAAGTCTTTGTAGTTTCAACATCTTTGAGTATATTTTTTAGTCGCATATTCACTCCTTATATTCTTACACAATTCATTATATAATTTTGCCAGTCAAAAAAAACTTTTCCGATAATTTTCGACACAAAAAAATTAAAGCAGTTTGACACAAAGTGACAAATTGCTTTAACTAAATCCAAATTTATTAATATAAATCTTAAGTCACCAATACTATTGCAAATCTATCATTACAATGCTATTTTTGGATAGCTCAGTATCTGGTGCTGGGAATTGACTATGCACAATATTCCCCTCATGCTGGATTTCAACTTGCAACCCAGCCTCCTCAATTACTCTAACAGCATCAGCAGGACTCAATCCTACAACATTTGGCATTTTAACTGTATCATTTGCTTGGATTATATCCTTGATAAGATCGGCACTTGGTGCGTATTTTTTGTAATCAATTATTTTTTCGATTATCTTTTTGGCATAAGGAGTTGCAGCAATACTCCCATAATAACTAGCCCCACCCGGCTCATCAACAACAACCAAAACTACATAGTCGGGATTATCTGCAGGGAAAGTCCCCACAAAGGATGCAATATACTCACCACTCAGCCTATTGCCATCATACTTTTGGCTAGTACCTGTTTTGCCACCAACATGATACCCCGGTATAAACGCATAATAGCCACTGTATTGTTTAATTACATCTTCCATCATGGTTTTCATTATATCACTTGTCTTTTGGCTTATGGTATTTTTGATAACAGTTGGATTTGTCTGGCTTACAATGTTGCCGTCCACATCTGTCATTGTCCTAACAAAGTACGGCTTATATAGTTTTCCCCCATTAACAATACTACAGATTGATGTAATTAATTGTAGCGGAGTAACCGCTACCGCCTGCCCAAATCCCATTCTTGCAACATCCACAATTTTGGCGCTATCATAGTTCATTATAATGCCACCACTTTCTCCCAAAAAGTCTACCCCAAGTGGACTTCCAAGACCAAACTTTTTGAACATTTCATACATTTTGTCCTTGCCTAGTCTCAAAGACAAATCCACAAACACAGCATTACAACTATTGCATAGCCCTTGACTCAAAGTCTGATGCCCATGTCCTGTAAGTTTCCAACACTTAATCTTTTCGCCGTCAACAATTCGATATCCTGGATCATAAAAAGTATCACTAAGATGAGCTACACCTTCTTCTATCGAATTTGCCATAGTTATACATTTAAAGGTTGAACCTGGCTCATAAACATCAACTATATTAATATTTTTAATAGTTTCCATAAGCTTAGAAACATCGTCTCTTGGAACATTATTCAAATCAAAATTCGGACTTGTTGCCATGGATACTATTTCGCCAGAATTTGGATTCATAACAATAATACTTGCTTTCTTTGGCTTTTGTTCATCAATTAGTAGTTCCATTGCTTCTTCCACAAATCTTTGGATATTAATATCTATAGTAAGTTCCAAGTTTAGACCTGGTATACTTGGAATGTAGGTACTAAGCGTATTATCTATTTTAACACCCTTAACATCGCTTTGCTCAAGAACATATCCCTTGACTCCAGTTAAGTACTTGTTGTAGTACGCTTCAAGACCAGCTTGCCCCACATTATCTATTGTAGTAAAGCCAAGCACCTGAGTAAGCATAGAACCATAAGGATAATATCTGCTATTGTTTTCGCTAAATAATATTCCGCTATAATTTTTCTCTTTGATATTCATAGCCGTCGACTTTTCGACTTGAAGCTTAATAAGACTTTCAGACACAAACCTGTCGGTCACTTTTTTGTAAACCTTATCAAAATCCAGTCCCAAAGTTTTACTCAAAATATAAGTCACGCTCTTAGCATCTGACACCATGGACGGTCTAACATAAATATCATATGTAGAATAATTAGTTGCAAGTATAGCCCTATTACAATCCAAAATCTCACCCCTTAAGGCATTTAAAGGAAGCTCTCTTTGCCACTGCTCAAGTGCTTTGGATTGTAGCCACTTTGACTTGGCAAGTTGTACATATGCAAGCCTAACAATAATTAACAAAAAAACAAAAGACACTAGCATAAAAACTGCTAGTAGCCTTTTTGAAAGAGAAAATATTGAATTATTTTGCATTTTAACCTACCCGAATATTCGGCTGAAGAAGTTACAAATAGTATCAAACCAGTTGGTCTGTCCTTGCAACTCGGTTACCTCCACTTTGTCAGGAACACTCACAGCCACCGTATTTGAAGAAGGCATTTGCGAATACCCCATATCGGATAGTTCTTTCTTGATATTCTCAGTGCTTGTCAATCTTTCGTACAAGCCCTCAGAAACAGTCAAATCATATTCGGCAGTTGCAACTTCTTCTTGCAAATAACTTATGTTATTTGACATGCCGTTTATGACAAAAATATTATAAATACAAAGAAAAGCCAAAAGCAAGGTAACAATGACCACAGTTGTCATAGTAAGAGCAACCCTAAATGGTACTTTGTTGCTAATAGCATTCACTTTTACTTGAGTGAACTCTTTGATTTTGTTTTCATCAAGAGTAATTTTGTCAAATTCATTATATAACTCCTGCAACTTTTCGTTTGCCGAATAGGAATTATCAAATTTGCCAACTTGCTCATCAATTACAGACTGATTTTGTGGTGTCTCAGTTACAGTTTCACTTGCTATATGTTCATCGTTAAATAATGCTGATTTACCAAATGCGCTCATAGTTTCCTCCTTTTATATCTTCTGAATAACTCTTAGTTTTGCACTACTGCTACGACTATTTTTCTCCAATTCTTCTTTTCCTGCCTCAATCGGCTTTTTGTTGACAAGTATTACATCTGCCTTGTGGTTACAAACGCAAAATGGAATAGACTTGTCACAAATACAATTTGTTGACCTCTCTTTGAATACATTTTTAACAATTCTGTCCTCAAGAGAATGAAAAGTAATAATTGCCAGTCTCCCTGATGGGCTTAGCAAATCTATCATTTGATTAATTGCCTTGTCAAGCCCCTCTAATTCATGATTAACTTCTATCCTTATTGCTTGAAATGTCTTTTTGGCAACACTGCCTCGTCCCCAAAACTTTTTTGGAATAGCGTTTTCTATCAAGCGTGTTAATTCACCAGTTGTCTCAATTGCTTTTTCGTTTCTCGCTTCGATTATTTTGTTTACGATAGCTTTTGCGAAACTTTCTTCCCCATAATTATAAAGTATTCTTATAAGATCCTCTTTAGAATAAGTATTTACAACATCGTATGCGTCCAAACTAGCGGTTTTGTCCATTCTCATATCAAGTCTGCTGTCAAACCTGTACGAAAATCCCCTCTCTGCGTTATCAAGCTGATAACTACTTACTCCCAAGTCAAGTAGTATTCCATCAACACCCTCAATCCCCATGGATTTAACTTTCTCTGCCATGTTCTTAAAGTCAATTTTGACATAAGTTATTTTGTCACCAAACTTAGACAACTTTTGACTAGTAGAAGCAAGCGCATCGTCATCTTTGTCAAAGGCAATAAGTCTACCTGTAGTTAATCTTTTTAGGATTTCACCACTATGACCGCCTCCACCCAAAGTTCCATCGACATAAATCCCATCAGGCTTAATATTAAGTGCCGACAAACACTCATTCAGTAGTACTGGAGTGTGTTTAAAATTATTTATAAATGTTTCTTCCATTACTAATCACTCCAAAATTTATTGAAAAGCATACAATAACACACTCATAAACCATATGCATAATCAATCATTATTTTCAAAGAGTATGCGTTTTAGTAAAATCTCAAAAAGCATATTTGCTTTACTCTTTACGCTTATAATTATACAATACATATTCAAAATTTCAAAACAAATAATCCTGCTTTTTCAAAAATTATAACCACATTTTTGCATAAATAATCACAAGTTATCCACACTTGTGGACAACTCAAAACATGCCCAAATTAGAATAATTTGGCTAATTTAGACAAAAATTGCCAGTTTTATCAAACATTTGTTTTATATGTGTATAAATATTTATGCACAATTATATTTTTATAACTATGTGCACAAAATGAATATACTTTATAAAAATTCATGCAAGAACATACCCCAAATTTGTCAGATTTTGCAAAATTTTTGCATATTTAGTCAAAAAAAATACATTTCTTATTCAATTTATCAAAAAGACAATTATTTTTAAGAAATGTAAAAAATTTATTATAAAATTCTGATTAATTTGTTGCCTACCAAATCACATGAGGTCAAAAAGTACTTAATGCCATCTCTTTCAAACTCAAGTTTTTGAGATTTATCCTCATTATGCAAGTGTCCATACACAACTACATCTACATCGTATTTTTTGAATAGTTCAATCATTTCGTTGTTTTCCAAGCGATAGTTATATGGCGGAAAATGAGTCATAACAACAATTTTTTCGTTGTTTGTTTTAAGAGTTTTTGCAGACCTAAGAGATAATTCCATTCTAATTATCTCTCGCTTATATATTTTTTCGTCTAGTTCGGACTTAAAGCCGTTGTCAAATGGTATCCAACCCCTCGAACCACAAATAACAAAATCTCCAAATTTGTAGGCATCATTTTGAATAGCGTAAGTATTGTTATGTAGATATTCTCTAAGCTCGCTTATTGAACTCCACCAGTAATCATGATTGCCTTTGAGAATTATCTTAGTACCTTTGAGATTGCATATTAGATCAAGATCGGGCTTGGCATTTTCAAACTTCATTGCCCAAGATATATCTCCACTAATCAAAACTATATCATCATCCCCAACTTTGCTGTTCCAATCATCAATAATTTTGTCTAGATACCCCTCCCACGCTGGGCCAAAAATATCCATGGGCTTTGGATTATTAATGCTAAGATGCAAGTCGCTTATTGCAAATATTTTCATATATTCTCCTATTTTTAGTATAACAAAATATTTGCACTTTTACAAGCGATTAAATATTTTAAATAATATCAAAAAATCCCCACCAATTTCAAGGTGAGGATTAGATGACTAGTTAATATTAATTTGTGTAGGTGGATTAACCGGTTGTTGAGCAGGATACAATGGCAAATCAAAATAACCGCTACAAACATCCTGAGTGTAGTCTTGGCAAGGTGGAATTTGACAATAGCCATATGTAGGAATAAGTAATTCCGCATCGACAACTACTCTAATGATAAGAGTAATGCATGGATCTATCGCAAAAGTTGAGCCTTCAACAAATCTTCCGCCAGAACAAATTGCGTTAGCAAAAGCTGTTACTTGGTAAGGGATGATTGATGGTTGTGGAACATACAAGACAACATCAATAGGAATTGTAACGATACCAGTACCGCTTCCTGCTGTACTATTATTATCTGTATAATTGACAGTGATAGGTACACTTACATTTCCAGTTACTCTTGCAAAACACGGTTTGTCTTCAAACCTATCAACCACCAAATTTGTAATTGTTACATTTTCAGTCAAAGTAGTACATCCGACAAATGTAAGAGGAGCGGTTGGATTTTGTGGTTGTTGATTAGTAAGAATAACTTGAGTTCCATCCATTTGAATTTGCTTCATACAAGCATCAAAAACCTTTCTTGTTTGTATGCAAGCTTTTTCGCAAAGCCCCTGCAATGGATTGCCAGTTATTGGCCCAGGGTTACAACCTTGTCTATTTCCGGAAAAAAACGACATAATTTACCTCCTTAAAGATTGTATGGTAAATTATATGAAATAGACACATCAAAATGTGAATAACTCTTTGATTTTTGTATATTTTTTGAAAATACAATTTTTGAAAATATAGCATGTAATCTTATTGATATATCAAAATTCACCGCAAAATAAGACAATTTTCTCGCATCACAATGCATCACAAAAAAAGTTTGATTGAATTCAATCAAACTTTTTTTGCTTATCTTCCTATAAACAAACCGTACATATTGCCGGACATTCCTGCAGCAACAACGCCAAGGATAATTCCAAGTATAAACTCAACAGCAAACGCAACACCGAATGTTATTCCCCATGCCTTCAAAAATGACTTTCTTGCAACAGTTCCCTCTGGATAAATCAAAATTCCAATAATTAGACCAATTAGTCCCAAGAATAATCCTAAGATTACACCCATTCCAGTTTTTGGCGTATTGAAGTCCTGAGCATTGGAAGCTGGTTTTTTGTCATCTACTGCACATCCGCAGTGAACACAAACTACAGCATCATCGTTGATTTCCTTGCCACATTTTTTACAAAACATATACTACTACTCCTTTATCATTTTCTATGATTATAGCATTATATATGCCAAAATTTCAAGTATTTTGTACAAACAACTATACAAATGTCCAAATTTGCTTATTTTTACTCCAAAAATTGGTCGAATTTTTGCAAGATTTCGAGTCTGCCGTAGCCGGTCTCACTTGAGCTTGGCAAAACATTATCCTTGCCCACACCCAAGTAGTTTGCCAATTTTTGCATTTGTGGTTTAATTTGGCTTTTGCCAAACTTATCACATTTGGTTGCAATAATTACAAAAGGAATACGATAGTAATTCAAAAACTTAAGCATTTGTTTGTCCTGTGCAGTTGGTTCAATTCTGCTGTCAACCAGCATGCAAACACACTTAAGGCTCTCATTTTCGATAAGATATGGCTCAATCATGGACTGCCAACCGTCCACTTCCGACTTGCTAGCTTTGGCATAGCCATAACCTGGCAAATCCACAAAGTATAGATTGTCGTTTATCAAAAAGTAATTAATAAGCCTTGTTCTTCCGGGAGTAGAACTAGTTTTGCAAAGTTTGCCTTGTTTGGTTAGCATATTAATAAGTGAACTCTTGCCAACATTACTCCTGCCAACAAACGCAATCTGACCAAAGTCTCCTAGTCCATTGGGATTAGCCCTTACTGCACTGACCTCAAACTTTGCACTCCTTATTTCCATAAAATCTCCTCTTTTGAGCTTTAAGCTAATTTTTCTTTGGGATTATCTTCGCTATTTTCAAGCTGTTTTACTTCAATTTTTTTGTGTTCAATAATTGGTTGACTTCCCTCCACTGTATCTTTGGTGACTCTAACATTTGTAATGGTCCTATCATCTGGTGTCTGGAACATTATATCAAGCATAATGTCCTCCATTATGGTTCTTAGTCCTCTAGCACCGGTTTTGAGTTTCATTGCTTTTTTGGCAACTGCCTTAACAGCATCTGCGTCAATCTCCAAGTTTACACCATCTATTTTGAACATAGTCCTGTATTGTTTGACAATAGCATTCTTAGGCTCGGTCATAATTTTGACCAACGCCTCCTCAGTTAGTTCGTCAAGTCCTACTACAATAGGAAGTCTGCCAACAAACTCAGGGATAAGGCCGTATTTGATTAAATCTTGTGGTTGAATTTCCTTGATTAATTCGCTTGTCTTTCTTGGAGCGGTCTCTTCGTCTGTACTAAATCCAAGAGAAGATTTGTTAACTCTTTTTTCGATTATTTTATCTAGTCCAACAAACGCTCCACCACAAATAAATAAAATGTTCTTGGTGTCGATTTGTAACAACTCTTGTTGTGGATGTTTTCTGCCACCTTGAGGTGGAACATTTGCAACAGTACTCTCAATTATTTTGAGCAATGCTTGTTGAACACCCTCACCACTCACATCTCGTGTAATACTTACATTCTCGGATTTTCTTGTAATTTTGTCGATTTCATCAATGTAAATAATGCCTTGCTCAGCTTTTTTGATATCATAATTTGCGTTTTGAATAAGTTTGAGAAGTACATTTTCAACATCATCACCGACATATCCAGCCTCAGTAAGAGTGGTTGCATCCGCAGTTGCAAAAGGCACTTCCAAGATTTTTGCAAGTATTCTTGCAAGCATTGTTTTGCCACTTCCAGTAGGACCAATAAGCAAGACATTGCTTTTGTCCAAATCCAAGGCTTCGCTTTCTTTTTTGCTATTTTGGATATCAATATTGTAATTAATTCGCTTATAGTGATTATAAACAGCCACCGAAAGAACTCTTTTGGCCTCGTCTTGCCCAACAACATACTCGTCTAGCATTTTTTTGAGTTCACTAGGTGTGGGAAGTGTAATCTTGTTTTGTCCAACAGTTTTGTGTGTTTTTGCAAGCATTTCACTACAAATTGCCACACAATCTTCACAAATAAAACTTGTGCCGTCTGGGCTTGTAATCATATTTTTGGTCTCAAGTTGACTTCTTCCACAAAAAGAGCACTCCATCAAAATTTTGTCTAAATCTTTTTCCATAAACCCCCTTTAGTTAAAAAGTACTATGCAAGGTTAATTTGTTGCATAGTACCAAAATACATCTTATTGTTACTTAACGCCTCTAGTGATAACCTTATCCACTAGTCCATAAGCAACAGCTTCGTCTGCAGTCATAAAATAGTCTCTGTCTACATCTTTTTCAACCTTTTTGATTGATTGTCCTGTGTTTTTTGCAAGCATTTCAATCATTTTTTTCTTGGTCTTTAAGATGTGATTTGCTGTAATTTCGATGTCACTAGCTTGACCTTGTGCACCACCCAAAGGTTGATGTATCATAACCTCACTGTTTGGCAAACAAAATCTCTTGCCCTTAGTTCCTGCAGCGAGCAAGAACGCACCCATAGATGCAGCAAGCCCAATACATATTGTCGAAACATCGCACTTAACATATTTCATAGTATCATAAATAGCCATTCCAGCAGTCACACTGCCACCCGGACTATTAATATATACACAAATATCCTTTTCGGGATTTTTGGCTTCCAAATATATAAGTTGTGCAACTATTGTATTTGCACTAGCATCATCAATTTCGCCAGAAATGAAAACTATTCTATCTTCGAGGAGTCTGCTATAAATATCATAACTTCTCTCTCCAGAATTAGTCTGGTCAACTACATAAGGTATAAGCATATTATCTCCAATTATTTGTTATTTTCAACCAAGAACTCAAGAAGTTTGTTCATAAGAATTTCATTTCTTATGTAGTTCAATCTTTCTTCAGTTAAGGTTTTCTTATACTCCTCAAGAGTTTTATTTGCTCTTTTTGCAATTTTTTCGATATATTCGTCCAAATCTTTGTCTTTTATGTCAAATTTCTCACGCTTTAGGATTTCTTGCAAAGCAAGTCTAATTTTTACACTCTTAAGAGCGTCGTCTTTTCTTTCTTCTCTAAGTTTGTCAACAGTTGTGTTTAGATACTTAGCATATGCTTCCAAGTTTGCGCCTTGATACATGAGTCTATATTCCATATCTTGCATAATAGCGTCTAATTCTCTATTAACCATGATATCTGGAACTTCAACTTCCATAGTCTTAACAATCTCATCAATGATTTGATTTTCTGTTTGAACTTTGGCATCCTCTTTGGCATGCTCACCTAGGTGCTCTTTGATGTGTTTTTTGTACTCATCCAAAGTCTCAAATTCACTAACATCACTTGCTAGTTCGTCGTTGATTTCTGGGAGTTGTTTTACTTTGACAGCATTAACAGTAACTTCAAACTTAGCATCCTTGCCAGCCAAGTTTTCGGCTTGGTAATCTGCTGGGAATTTTACCATTACATCCTTGGTGTCACCAGCCTTGAGTCCAATTAATTGCTCCTCAAAGTTGTCAATAAAGCTATGACTTCCAATCTCCAAATCAAAAGCATCAGCTGTGCCACCCTCAAAGTATTCACCGTCAACACTTCCCTTAAAGTCGATGTTTGCAATGTCGCCGTTTTCAATAGCACCGTCTTTTTCAACAAGTCTTGTATTTTGCATTTGAACTCTCTTAAGTTCGTCCTCAACATCATTGTCTGTAATATCCTTAGGTGCAACATTAATCTTAAGACCAGTGTAGTTTCCAAGTTTAACTTCTGGTCTAACAGGAATTTCTGCAACAATTGTGATACCTGTATCATCCAATTTTTCAACACTCAACTCTGGGCTGTCGATAGGATCAATTGACTTGTCATTGTTTAGTATCTCATTGTAATGTTTGTTAAATCCCTCCAAAATAGCATCTTCAAAGAATACATGAGGACCATACATTTTTTCAATCATTTTTCTTGGAGCTTTGCCTGCTCTAAAACCCTCAACTTTGTATTTGCCTTTGGTTTTATTATAAGAGTCCTCAACCAAACCCTCCCATTCTTTGGCGTCGAGTTCAAGTTTCAACTCAAGATTTTTATTTTCTAGTTTTTTGATGTTATATTTCATTTATTTTCTCCTTAAGTAATTATACTTTCAAAACTAGTCTATTATACCACACTCAAATATAAATTGCAACAAAAAAATCACACATAAAAATCCAATAAAATAAACCATTTTGTATAATTTTTGCATGTGATTTATAAGTGCTTTTTGCTCTGTTTTATTAAGACATATTTTCAAAAAAAACCAATACTGATTAAGGCTTTGTCTCAAATAGTATTAGTTTTTTGATTTCAATAGATTTTAATTTTTGTAAGGTTTCAAACAAGCCAAATTTTGCATTAATTATCAAAACAATGCAACCACAATCAAAACTAGCCCCATCAAAAAATAGAGCATCGCCTGAAAAACATTCCCCTTTTTTGTAATATTTACTCGCTTATTTTGTTTTTCCATATCAATTTTTTCAATTTTAATTTTGGATTGTATCTCAAGAGCTTCATCGAGTTCTTTGTTTTTGGCAAACTGTTTACATCCCAAAAATATAAAAAATAATCCTTCAAGCACAAGTGTCAAAATGTACGCCCACTTGCCTGTGCTCAAAAAGCATAGAAAAAGTAGAGCAAGCGTCTGAGATGCAACAAGCATTATGTTGAGTTTACTCTTAAAAAATTTTTGCAAATAACTTTTCATATGTATAGCTCACTCAAAGGTTAAATTACCATAAATATAATAATTAACGCCAAACAAACAACCCATACAACATAGTATGCCCAATGATGACGAGAATAAGCAAAGTAAAATGCCGAAATAGCAACAATTGCATATGCCAAAATCTCACTTATTTGTCTTAGCGAACTTGCCAAGTTTCCGCCACCAATCTTTCCTATTACAAGTGCAAGTCCAATGCAAACTATTGCAATAAAAGATATTAGGTTCAAAAAACCTCTCCAACTAGCACCACCAGTATTTTTTGCCATATAATTCTCCTTTTATTTTTTTATATTTTATATTCTTTATTATTTTTTTCAAAGTAATTTTATCTTATTTTGAATTATCCAAAATACTAATAACTCTCTCAAAGTAATCCGGCAAGTCACATTCAAATGTCATCTCCTTGTGAGTTGTGGGATGAATTAGAGTTAGTTTTTTGGCGTGTAACAACTGCCCATTTAGATTAAACTTGCATTTGTTGGGATTATATAATTTGTCTCCCACAATCGGATGATGCATATATGCACTATGCACTCTTATCTGATGAGTTCTACCAGTCTTAAGTTCAAATTCCACAAGACTATACTTGTCCCAAGTCTTAATAACTCTAAAAATTGTATGTGCAGTCTTACCTTTTCCACTCTCCAAAACCGCCATTTTTAGTCGATTTTTTGGGTCTCGTCCAATCTGGGTTATTATCTCACCATTGGATTTGACAACCCCCTCTACAATCGCCCAGTATATGCGCTTGCAAGTTTTATTTGCAATCTGCTCGCTTAGACTTACATGGGCTTGGTCGTTTTTGGCAACTACAAGCAGACCACTTGTATCCTTATCCAGTCTATGAACAATCCCTGGTCTTATTACTCCATTGATACTACTTAGATTGTCCAAATTATACATAAGCGCATTGACTAGCGTTCCATCATAATTACTTACAGCTGGATGCACAACCATTCCTTGGCTTTTGTTAATAACTGCAATATCCTTGTCCTGATAAACTATATCTATTGGAATATCTTGAGGTTTGCTTGACAAAACCTTTTCGACAACTGGCTTCAAATCAATTTCATCACTAAGTTTTAGATTGTATCCAGACTTAACTTTGTTCCCATTGACAAGCACCAAATCGTCCTCTATCCAGTGCTTGATATGCGACCTTGTTTTGCCCTCATTTTTTTTTTGCAGAAATATATCCAATCTAGAGCCAACATCTTCTTCATTTGCTATCCACTTCATTTTTTCTATTATTCCTTTTTTCTTTGATCATAGCAACTATCATGTATATCAAAAAGCAAATCACACCAGCCGTTATAAATAAATCGGCAAGATTGAACACAAAACTAAATAGTTTGATACTCACAAAATCTCTCACATAGCCCAAGAATATTCTATCAACCAAGTTTCCAATAGCACCGCTAATTATAAGTCCAATTCCAAAAGCATAGAGCAAATCATTTTTGTGATTAAAGATATCAAAGACTACAAATGCAATAATAAATACAATAGATACAATTGTCAGTCCCAATGTACTATCGCCAAACATTCCATATGCCGCACCTGTGTTTTTTAGGAATGTAAACTCAAAAAAATTTGGAATTACAACAATACTTTTGCTAGTTTTTTCAAAATAAGATGCAAAAAAATGTTTGGAGACCAAATCCAATACAATCCCCACGACAATAATTATTGCAATTATTATGTAACTTGTACTTTTCTTAATTTTCTTTTTGTTTTCCACGCAGATAGTATATCACAAATTATCAGTTTGTCACAATTATTTGATTGCATTACAAACTCATTTTGCAAAAAATGACAAAATTCATCCGCTCAAAGCGAATTGTACAAATCGTATTTGATATTAACAACGCTTGCAATCGTATATTTTAGAGTGTAATTTGTAGCAGAATTATCAATAATTATAAGCAGTGACGAATCTAAAAGTTCGTCAATTTTTGTAAGTGCATTCAAAATCTCCTGCAAGTGTTCATTTTGCTTATTTTGCATAAGACTTTGAATATTTATAATACTCGATTTGAGCTTTCCTCGCATGCTAGATATTGCCGTACAAACAGCATAGTTATTTGTATCCCCACTATCAAACTTAATTGAGTTATCATATAGTTCCAAATAAATTTGGTCAATACCCTCTATTGCCTCTCTAATCTTTTTGACATCGATATTTTGTTTGTCTTCAAAGTTAAGCTTGATTTTGGGGAATTTTAGCTCAACTATGTCCGCTTTGTACATAGAATCACTTATATTTTTTTTGACAACCTCGGCGTCTTGTTTGTTTGAATATATGTTTCCAACAACCAAGTTTTCGCCATTCATCTGCCAAATATATCCGCTTGCACCTCTCACCGTCGAACCCAACGCAACCTCGTTAGCCTCGGAGTAATCCTTGTATCTACCCAAAATCACCATAAAGTAAGAGTGCTTTTTTATATTTATATCAGTACTGCCAAAAACGATTGTTTGAGAGATATTCCCCACACTCAAAGCTCGACTAAGATACATTGATGACAAAAACACACCCACAAAAACGCCTATTGCCAAAAAAAACACAGCAATATTTTTTAATCGCTTTTTTAGGGGCTTTTTTAGAATTTTGACATCATCATAATAATAAGTTTTTGGCATAAAAGTTGATTTCCTCCTGACTGGCTATGCTATAACAAAACTACCAAAGGCGAGTTTTGTTTTTTGAGGCAAATTGCAATCACACTTTTTTTATGTATATTATAAATTCCTAAAATTTATACAAAAGATTGTAAATCTTGACAAAAACAATCTTTGAATTTACTAAAAAAACAAGACCCAATTTTGTAAACTAAATATATTAAGAGGAGAAGAATATGAAACTAAAACCACTTTTTGATAGAGTTGTTGTCAAAACTCTACCTAGCAAAGCCGAAAAAATCGGAAACATAATATTGCCAGAGATTACAAAGCAACCAGAAATAAGCGAAGTTGTGTACTTAGGCGTTGGCAAAGTAGACGGCAAAAATGTAGAGTTTGAAGTCAAAGTTGGAGACAAGGTAATATTTAATAAATTCAACGGAAATGAATTTAAACTTGGCAACGAGACCTACACAATCATCAAAGAAAAAGATATTTTAGCAATAATTGAAAAATAAGGAGAAAATACAAATGTCAAAACAAATTTTATCAGGATTTGATGCAATCAAAAAATTAGAAACAGGAGTAAGAAAACTCAGTAGCGCTGTCAAGATTACGCTTGGGCCAAAGGGGCGTAATGTTGTTCTCGACCGCAAATTTGCAACGCCACTTATCACCAACGACGGCGTAACTATTGCCAAGGAAATCACCCTACCTGACCCTTACGAAAACATGGGTGCAAATCTTATCAAAGAGGTCAGTATCAAGACCAACGAAGTAGCTGGCGACGGCACAACTACCGCATGCATCCTAGCAGAAAGCATTGTAAGCGAAGGTGTCAAAAATTATTCAGCTGGAGCAAACCCAGTAATTCTCAAAAAAGGTATTCAAAAAGCTATTGAAAGAGCAACCGCTCACCTCAAAGAAATCTCAACACCAGTATCATCATCTAAGGAGATTTTTCAAATAGCTTCCATAAGCGCCGGTGACGAGGAAATTGGCAAACTAATTGCTGAGGGCTTTGAAAAAGTCGGCAAGGAAGGAGTAATAACAGTTGAAGAGAGCAAGACTCTCAAAACAGAGCTCAAAATCGTTGAGGGTATGCAGTTTGATAGAGGCTATTTGTCTCCATATATGGTCACCAACCCAGACAAAATGGAATGTCTTTTAAACGACAGTTATATTTTAATTACTGACAAAAAAATCAAAAACTTAAACGAAATTATTGGTGTTCTTGAGCAAGTCTCTCAGAGTGGCAAGTCACTACTCATAATCGCCGAAGATATCGAAAACGAAGTTCTAAGCACATTAGTTCTAAATAAACTTAGGGGCACACTCAATATCGTAGCTGTCAAAGCTCCCGGTTATGCGGACAAACGCAAAGCTCTTTGCGAGGACATTGCAGTGCTTACTAACGGCACATTCATTTGTGACGAACTAGGATTTGAACTCAAAGATGTAACCCTCGAAAAATTAGGTTACGCAAACACAATCAAGGTCACCAAAGATAGCACACTTATATCTGGCGGCGCTTACTCCAAAGAAAGACTCGAAAATAGAATTGCTGAAATCAAAGGTCAAGTAAGTCAAGCCGAAAACGAATTTGATCGAAATAGACTACAAGAGCGTCTTGCCAAACTTGTTGGTGGAATCGCGGTTATCTATGTTGGCAGTGCTACCGAGGTAGAGATGCAAGAGAAAAAACTCAGAATAGAGGATGCTATTGAGGCAACAAAATCAGCTACTCAGGAAGGCATAGTTTGTGGCGGAGGAATTGCCCTACTAAATTGTATACCTAGCGTACAAGAACTGGTAAATACTTTATCTGGCGACGAAAAGACAGGTGCACAGATTGTTTTGAAGTCACTATTTGCACCAATCAAGATGATTACTCAAAACGCCGGTATAGACGGCTCTGTAGTAATAGACAAAATTCTTAGTCAAAATAACACTAGATTTGGCTACAATGCACTTACCAACGAATTTGTCGACATGATAGAAAGCGGAATAATTGACCCAACCAAAGTTACACGCTCAGCACTAGAAAACGCAGGAAGCGTAGCGTCAACACTTTTGACAACCGAAGTACTTGTTTGCGATATCGAAGAAAAAATCAATCCAAAAGACCCAACCGCCATTCCCCAAGCCTATGGCATGTAAAAAAGTGAGCATACGCTCACTTTTTTTATTTCTTACAAATCATAACAATAAATGAAAATATAAAAATGCTTAAAACAATTGCTACTATAATTTTTGGCAGTTTGTGTTTAATAAAATATACATTTTCTCGTATCTTTTCCCTATCTTTTTGCAAAAATACTTGACCACAATATGGGCAACATTCATCACTGGTCTCACTATTAGCAAAATCTACCCTGACTTTTCTATTGCATCTGCTACATTTTATAATCATACTAAGCCTCCGCAACTATTAAATCATCTATTCTAGTAACCCATTGAACACCATTTTTGTAAAAAGACGACATAGAAAAATCATAAATACCATTGCCTGTATAATCAATAACAGTAAAAATAGGAACATAAAAATTATTATACTCCCCTTTGGCTTTTGCTCGTATAATAATTTTTTTTGACTTGTAATTTTCCAATTTAATCGTTCCAAATACTTTGAAAGTATTTTGATAATCTAATCCTTGACCATAACTTGCATCTTCAATACCTGCCAAATTTTGAATACGATAGTCTATTGAAAACTTTGGCTCATCTGTTTTTAATTTTGATAAAACAAAAAAACCAACTCCCATTACCACAAAAATAATCAAAACAACTATGACTATTTTTAGTTTAGATTTACCACTATTTTGATCTTCTACACATTCCATTGATTACCACAATTTTTACACACTGCTCTAGTTTTGGATACTGTTTTGGAATTTGTTATCCCCATAAGGTACAAAAATAGTAGCCCAATTCCAAAAGTACAAAAAGCAATCAAAATCCAAAACAACCAAGATAATGCAGACCTATGTTTGCTTTGAGTATTGCTAATAAATTGAATGTCATCACTTCCACATTTTGGACAATGCATATAAACTCCTCCTTTGTATAATTTCTACCTACATTATATATTAGCCATTGGCTAAAAGTCAAGTAAAATTTTAACCATTGGCTAAAATAATTGTAAGGAGGATTTATGAGAGCAGAAATAATTAATCGTATGTTTGAAGAAATAAATTCATGTGGACTAACTTATACTGAAATTGCAAAAAAAGTTGGAATATCTGTTGTTATGCTAAGTCAATACAAAAATTTATCCAAACTACCATCACTAGAAACCTTTACAAAAATTTGTAGTGTAATCAATGCATCCGCAGATTATATTTTAGGATTAAAAGAATATTAAAACTTTACACATTTAGCGAAAATATATCAATAAAGTGTTTATTCTACCACAACATAAAAAAATTATGTTTAGACACCATATCGCAATATCTATCAGTTAAAAGCAAAAAAGTGAGCGCACGCTCACTTTTTTCAATACATTTTTAGATTTATTTGACAATATCCAAATTAAATACATTCCAAGGTGTTATATCCTCTGGAGGATAACATTTGAATGTCATGTTTTCTTTGGTGGTTGGATGAACAAATTTTAGTTCATAAGCCCAAAGTGCTAGGTTGTGACCTTTGGCAAGTTTGTCGCCACCATATTTGACATCACCATATACTGGACAGCCAATATTTTTGAGTTGAACTCGTATTTGATGACTTCTGCCTGTTGCCAAATTGACATCAAGCAGGCTCACTTTTTCTTTTTCGTCAAGAACTATATAGTCTAGTTCTGCTCGTTTTGCATTAGTTGTAAGTTCTGGAACTACTTGAACGGTATTGGTTCTAGCATTTTTGAGCAAATAGTTGACAAGTTTTGCTCGCTTTTCTCTTGGCTTGCCAACTACAACGGTCAAGTATCTTTTCTTAAAGTCTCCAGTGTGCATTTCTTGAGTTAGTCTACTTGCAGCCTTGCTTGTTTTGGCAAAAACCATAATTCCGCCGGTTGGTCTATCTAGTCTATGTACAAGCCCAACAAAAACATTGCCCGGTTTGTTCTCTTTGACCTTGATATATTCCTTGACCATAGTAAGTAGGTCTTTGTCATGACTTTCGTCCTCTTGTGTTGGAATATTCTGAGGCTTAATTACTACAATTATATGATTATCCTCATAAACTACATTTAATTCGTCCATTGTATTTCTCCTAAATTTAACTTATCTCCGACACTAACAAATACCATGATGTTCTGCCATTTTGCTTGCTTACAATGCAAGTTCCAGCAACGGTCACATTTGCCCCACTCTTAGGTGCTTGTACTCCGTCGTCCATTTTGACCTCAAAAGTCCACCTACAACAAGTATTGTTTTCGTTTAGTGTATAGTAACCACTTGTCCCCTTAAATTTTCCCCACACTTTGAGAGTTTTATTTTTGTATCTTGTGGGGTCTGAATTTATATTGTTGATTGTACTAGTTGTCAAACTATCGTTTCCAGTTACATCATAATTAATTCGCATAGTTCCGCCACACGAACACAAAACTGTCATACACAAAAACATAGCTAGTATAACTACAAAGTTTTTCAAAAATCTTTTGTTCATAATTTTGCTCCTGACTTGCAATTTTTGGTTATAATTTCAATTAGATAGCACACAAAGTAATTAAATATATTAATGATTACAATAGTAGCACCTACAGGAGTTCCCCAAAGTAGCGATACAAGTATTCCAAATATTGAGCTAACAACACTTATGATACTTGCAAATATTATAACCATTTTGTAGGATTTAAACAACCTAATTGCACTAAGTGCTGGAAAAACTATAAGAGCAGATATAAGTAGCGAGCCTACAAGTTTCATAGCGAGCACAATTATTATACCAGTAATTATTGCCATGATATTGTTGTACACCGCAACCTTTGTTCCGGTTGCCTTAGAAAAATCTTCATCAAATGTCATTGCAAAGATTTTGTTATGGAAAAATACAAAATAAAATAATACTACAATAGTTAATGCAACACATATCCAAACATCTAGAGTACTCAAAGTAAGTATTGATGTTGATCCAAATAGCGTACTACAGACATCTCCACTTATGTTTGAACTGGTCGAAAACAAATTGACTATTAAGTATCCAAAAGATAGTGCCCCAACCGAGAGCATGGCAATAGCACTATCGTTTTTGACTTTGCCCTTGTTTGTAAGTCTAATTAGCAAAATTGCTACAAGTATTGTAACCGGCAACATAAGATACATATCTGCTATTGTCAAGACCATGGCTATTGTCATTGCACCGAAAGCCACATGAGATAGTCCGTCGCCTATCATGGCATATCTTTTGAGCACTAGTGTTACACCAAGTATTGCACAACTTAGAGAAATAAGTATGCCCACGACCAAGGCATATTTAACAAAATCAAATTTTAAGTAATATCCTAATTGTTCAAAGATATTCATCACCTATTCTCCTATCTTAAGAGCTGACATAATGTCACTACCCCTAAAGTCATCTATAGTTCCACTAAATATCATCGAATCCTTAAGATACACAATATTAGTTGCATATTCAAGTACTCTTTCGATATTATGCGAAACCATTACAATAGTCAATCCCTTTTCGTTTAGTGTCTTAAGCAGTTTGTAAAACTGCGCAGTAGCCTTGGCATCAAGTCCATTTGTAGGCTCGTCCAATACCAAAACCTTGTCAGTTGCACAAAGTGCTCTTGCAAGAAGTACTCTCTGTTGCTGACCGCCAGAAAGCTCCTTAAATCCATTTTTTGCAAATTTACTAAGTCCCAAAAAATCCAAGATTTCTTGTGCTTTTGACTTTTCGGCTTTGTTATAAAATGGTCTTAGTCCCATGGAACTAACAAAACCAGACATCACTACTTCCCAAACAGTTGCAGGAAAGTCTCGCTGAAAATCTGTCTGTTGAGGCAGATATCCAAGTTTGTTTTTGCTAATTGTTTTGTCCAGAATAATCTTGCCAAAAACTGGCTTATTTAATCCCAAAATTGTCTTAAGAAGTGTACTTTTCCCTGACCCATTTTCGCCAAGAATACACAAATACTCTCCTTCATTTATTTCAAAATTTATATCCTTACACACGACTTTTTTGTCGTAGCCGATACTCAATTTTTTACACTCAATCATGCTCATTTTCCAATTACCTTTTTTATAACTTCCAAATTACTTTTCAAAACATCCACAAGACTAGTCGTATCAATTTGCGGCAAACCAACACTTTGACAGGAGTTGAGAGTCAAAATTTCAACACCCTTTTTACATTCCTTATCTCCAGTTGCCGACTTAGCGATTACCTTGTCGGACGACTCAAGCACACAAATATACTTTGCGTTCTCGCTATTAATTTTTGCAATCAACTTAGATAGCATATCTGCCGAAGCCTGAGTCTCTGTTGAACAACCACTAAAGCAAGCATAGTACTTGAGGTTGTAATCATGAGCCAAATACGCAAAAGGAAATCTGTCTGCAACAATTAGCGTTTTGTCTGAATTGCTACATACCTCTTGATACTCACCGTCTATCTCTTGCAAACTTTGAATGTAACTATTATAATTTTGTCTAAAAATCTCTCGTCTTTCTGGGAAAATTAGATTTAGATTATCTTTAATAACTCCTGCCATAGCAATCAAATTTTTGGGACTAAGCCAAATGTGCTCATCGTACTCAATTTCATCATCAGTGTGTTCGTGATTACCCCCATGTTCATGCCCAGAATTATGGTCATCTCCAGAAATTATACCCTCACTACTCTCCTCTATCGCCTCAATTTCGTCAAGCATCTTAACTGTATACAAATTTACATTATTTGTAGACTTCAAGACCTCTGATACCCAATCATCACTCTCACCACCAACATATACAAAGAGTTCACATTTAGCAACAGCTGTCATATCCGATGCTGTTGGGCTATAATTGTGGATATCCACACCATTATCTTCAAGGAGCAATATATCATTGTCGTTGCCCATAATATTTCTAACAACATCATATAGAGGGAATATTGTAGTTACAATCTTTTTGTTTTTACTAGGTTTTGCAAAATAATAAATGCAATATCCGCCAGAAAGCACCATAAGCACTATTAGCAAACTAGCCAACACAACTTTTAGTTTACTCGCCATACTCCCTCCTTTTATATATCCTAATTTAAGCCAAAATTTCGACTATAGCATGCAAGAGATGTATTCAATCGCCTGCACTCAACTCTTTTCAATCTTTGGGGTGTTCCAACTGCGACTTATTCGCATATAAAATAATTCTAAATGCGAACCATTCGCAACAACTTACATTAATATAGTTTATTTTGTACAAGTTGTCAAGTCTTATTGACAATTTTTATTTAATAATCTAAAATAAAAATATTACAAAGCAGTATTAACAATTATAATTGTTGTTTTTACATGTTTATTAAGAATATAAATACACAAAAAGAAGAATTATAAATAAAGATTTTATAGTAACAAAGGTAAAACAATGCTAAAAAATACAAAAACAAGAACTCTTGTCAAAGAAATTTTGCAAAGCACCACTACCCCGCTCACACCCGCTGAGATATATTCCAAATTGCAGAGTCAAGGTGTTACACTATCGTCTGTTTATCGCACGCTTGAGGCTTTTACTAAGGAAGATATAGTCATCAAGGCAAACGACCAAAAAGGAACTGCTTTGTACACCCTCAACAAAGACGACCACTGTCATTATTTGGAGTGCAAAAACTGCCACAAAAAGATTAAACTAGATTATTGCCCTTATCACAAAATTAATCACCAACTATCTCATAAGTTTGGATTTGAAGTGGACGAAACTAATGTAGTCATCTATGGCGTTTGTAGCAACTGCAAAACAAAATGTCCAAGCGGTCGCACATATTGCAATCATGAACACAACAAAAAAAGTTAAGC
>JAEDFU010000003.1 GCA_016297915.1 Clostridia bacterium
CGAGCTGGGTTCAGAACGTCGTGAGACAGTTCGGTCCCTATCCGTCGTGGGCGTTGGATATTTGAGTGGATCTGCTCTTAGTACGAAAGGACCAGAGTGGACGAACCTATTGTGCACCTGTTGTCACGCCAGTGGCATGGCAGGGTAGCGAAGTTCGGAATGGATAAATGCTGAAAGCATCTAAGCGTGAAACCAGCCACAAGATGAGATATCCCATAACTTTAAGTTAGTAATACCCCTTGCAGAACACAAGGTTGATAGGTCACAGATGGAAGTGCAGTAATGCATGTAGTTGAGTGATACTAATAGGTAGAGGGCTTGATCATATAAATAGATGATAATCGTAATTCAGTAAACAAATTCTTATAATTGTTAACATTTTTATAAATATGTAGTTGTGAATGTACTTGTTAAAGTTCATTCATCCATTACTGGTGATTTTAGCAAAGGAGTAACACCTGTTCTCATCCCGAACACAGAAGTAAAGACCTTTAGCGCCGAAGATACTTGCTTGGAAACGAGCCGGGAAACTAGGTCATTGCCAGTTTTTCAAATTAAAGCATCTCATTAGAGATGCTTTTTTTGTTTGAAAAACAGGGCAAGCCTAGTTTGGAGTGCAAAGCACTCCGTCTGCTTACACGCAGACGCCCGGCTCTACGAGCACGGAAAAATGCGAACAGACGCTCAAAGG
The DNA here is from genome assembly GCA_016297915.1 of Clostridia bacterium. GTDB lineage: Bacteria > Bacillota > Clostridia > Christensenellales > UBA1242 > UBA11490. The sequence goes on from JAEDFU010000003.1 coordinate 692, forward strand.
AAATAATATAGCAAGAGGAAGTTCTTTGCATTTTAGCTTTTTATGAGGAAAAGTCTAGTTCGCAATTCCGAACAATGCAAAGACAAGCCCCAAAGATACAGACAAACGAGTTCGGAATGAGGGTCATTGCCAGTTTTTCAAATTAAAGCATCTCATTAGAGATGCTTTTTTTGTTTGAAAAACAGGGCAAGCCTAGTTTGGAGTGCAAAGCACTCCGTCTGCTTACACGCAGACGCCCGGCTCTACGAGCACGGAAAAATGCGAACAGACGCTCAAAGGAAATAATATAGCAAGAGGAAGTTCTTTGCATTTTAGCTTTTTATGAGGAAAAGTCTAGTTCGCAATTCCGAACAATGCAAAGATAATCCCCAAAGATATCAGCAAAACTGTTGAAAATAGGGTATTGAAAACTCATTTTTTTTGTGATATAATATGCATAATAAGAATTATGGGGTTAGATAATATGGACAAAAAAGATATACATTATAATGTTGCGGATTTGGGATATTTTCACGACAATAAGGGTGATATCCACTTTGCAATCAAGTGCGATAATTGCATTTACGATATTAGAGACAAGGTCTTGAGGGGCGTGGAGGACGAAAATCCTTTTCAAATTAAAGTTCACCCTGACCCTTGCTATGGCTATGAACCAGAACGCTATGTTTTGTGTGACGGATATAATGTGCTAGTTAATGGTTTACCGGAATTGGATGTCTTTTCGGAGTATGCTAATCTTAGACTGTACATTCTCGAATCTAAGCTTGAGGAGTATGTTGGCAGAACAGATTATTCTTTGCGTGAACTCGAAAAAATAAACAAAATGTACGCAAAATTTTATGAAATCAAAAACAATATTTTTCAAAGAATTTCAAACAAAGTCTATTTATCTGCAAAAAGAGCTTTGGAGCGTGATGAAAAATTAGCCAAAAAGGCAAAGACTGAGGATACTCAACAAAAAGATTTATAAATTTTAGTTTTAAGTCTCAAAAAGCATGTAATTTGTTGTTTTTGGGACTTTTTTTGAATATTTGAGATTTTTGGCTATTGAAATGACAATTTGATTGTGATATAATCAAAATAATATAATTGTTTTTGTGGGGTTTTATGGGAATTATTAAATATCTAAAGGATTTTTTAACCAGAAAAAAACAAAAAATTACGGAAACTACTCTTGAAAATTTTGACGATGTAAGACCACGACATCCATCCCATGTCATTAATGGTATGCATGGCAAAAAGTTTTTTAGGTGTGACGGAAAACTCTTTGAGCCGTTATATGATGAATTGCGAAAAAATCCAGACTCATCATATGACACTTATCTAAACGAATTGATTATCCAAAATCCAGACTACACACCAACAAGAGTCTCAGCTATGTTCAAGACAGTTATAGACGGCATTGGACACAATGACGGTGCAAATAGAGAGATTTTGGCGTCTCGAATTGCTAACTTTATGGGTGTTCCTACGGTGTATAATTGTGCTTTTGATACTCCTTCAAACGGAACGATTTTGTCTGTGGATTATATGAGGTATGGAGAGCATATTTTGGATTTATGTGGGACTCTAGACAATATTCGTCCAGAAGGTGAGGATGATGGATATTTTGATATTCTTTTTGGTCACGCCAATTTGGGCAAAATGTTACAGATGTATGTCGAGGCACTAAGATTTTATAAACATTATTACAATGTAAATTCTACAAAATTAGTTAATGATTTTGCAAAAGAGTTTATTACAAGAGTGCATGTTTTGGGCGATAACGATTTTGGGTTTCACAATTTTGAGTTGTCTTGCGATAAGGACAAAAACTTAAGACTAATGCCAATGTTTGATTATGAGGCAACTTTTGTAAGCCCCAATCAACAAGAAATTATCCGCAATATTGCTTATATCAAAAAGTATCTTCCAGATTTTGGTTTGGAAAAATTCAATCAGAGATTTGCAGAATTAGTCAAGCCTACAAATTTCAAAAAATTAGCATCTGGTCTTGACTCAAATTTTGCCAAGTCATCTTACGAATTTTTGAAACATCAACAAAGTGTTTTTGACTCATATACCAAGTATCTAGACCCAGAAAATGTCAAAGAGCTGTAGTAGGGGGGAGTATGCAAAAAATATTATATAGAGACATGGAAGATTATTCAAATGCCGATTCAAAACAGGAAGGGAATATCTTTGACGAGAGTGGTAGCATTGGTGGTTCGCTCGCCAAAAAATTTGTTCGTGTCAAAAATAAATATATTCGCAAATACATAGATATTCTACTACATGAAGATACAAGTTATGTGTCCAACATAGATAAGTTTATCAAGGAAAATTATGATACATTGACCGACGAATTGCCACTCCAATATGTATCGGTTTTGCTTAAAGGTCGCAGACAATATATGGGTCTTTTGGAAAATGAAGTGGTTGGCTCAAAAATTGCAAATTTACTAAAAGTTCCGACCGTTTATAATGAACTTGTGTGGGTGGGAAACTCTATCAAGGTGATGTCTTTGGACTTTGTCAAAACTGGAACAGAAGTGACTACACTGGAAAATGGGGTGTATGAGGAGACTCGTGACGGCACGATTATTCAGCACGAAGTTGGTGATTTTAATAATGACTTCAGTTCCTGGGAGTCTTTGATTGATGCTCAGTTCAAAGGCGATAATCTGACTTATAACGAGATAGCTTATAACTCCAAAGCCGACAAGTCGCTATTTGATGTTTGTCTTGACGAAAAGACTAGACAAAAGTGCAAAGAACAACTAAAAAGAGACTTTGTTGCAGAGTATCTGCTTAGAACTATGATTTTGGACGATGCTGATTTTTACCCTCGCAATGTTACAGTTATTCAAGATAAATTTCAACATAAATTCTATTTAGGTCCAGCAAATGACTTTGAGCTTATCTTAGTTCCAAGTGCAAACACCAGCGAAAGAAAGGATTTTTATGACCGTAACATAAGATATTTAATGAAAAAATATCCAAAGGAAACAATGGAGTTTTGTAACCATTTCAAAGAAGCGTTTTATCCGCAAGGCAACCTTAATCGTGATTTGATTGAGGATTTGATTCTATTCAATATCCCTTACAAAGATACACAACAAGAACTTATCTCAAACATTTCTACAAATATCCAAAACTTTGATAAGTACTTTATGGAAAACTATTACGACCTAAAAGGCAAGCCATATTCTGCCTCCGATAGACAAAAGTAAATCTTATAGACACAGATAAATTTGTGTAAATATCTTGTAGAAAATTTACAAAATTTATGATAATTTAAAATACCTTTCACAAAATGCTTTGCAATTTTATTGACGAAAATTAACAAATTTGCTAAACTTAATTATATAATTTTTGATTAGTGTTAGAATTGTCAAAAAATTGGTATAAAAAAGCATTTTTTTGGTGATTATCTAAATACTTTATGGAGTATAAATTTATGAAAAAGAAATTACTTTCGCTTATAATTATGTGCATAATGGCTGTTTCTATTTTCTTTACTGGCTGTTCTTGTTCCAAAGAAGGTCTCAAAGACAATCCAGCAACCGATGCAAATGTTATTAGCAACGGCGGACTAACTGTTGTTAAGGGCGATTACCTATATTATATTAACGGCTACACCGATGAGACAACCCTAACCAAAGACGACAATAAATATGGCAAGGTTAATCATTCGGGTATCTATCGTACAAAATTAATTGACGGCAAAATTCAAAAAGACAAAAACGGCTTCCTAATTTCATCTGACTTGGTTGTTTCCAAAGTTGCAGGATTTAGCAATGGCGGATTTTATATCATAGACGATTACATCTATTATACAACCCCTTATATGAATCTTGATAGGGACGGCGTTTTGCAAAGCAGTAGAGTAGAGTTTCACAGGATTAATATCAACGGAACAGATGACAAAACAATATATACTACAAGCAAAAATGAAGATAACCTAGAGTGGTCACTATACAAGCTTGATGGCAAAGTATATTTGGCAACTTATGTAGATAGCAAAATAATCATCGTCAACACCGAGACCAAAGATGTTGTTACAGAAATCAAAAGTTCTACATCACACGCTTTCTTGACTGAGACAAATTACAATACAAATATGTCAAAAAACAATGAGTTGCACAAGTATATCTATTACACAAGAGCAATTACATCTGATGACGGTCTTAGCGGAAATTACAAAGGCAATGTTGTATGCAAAGTAAATATCGCAACAGGCGAGACTTCAACTTTGGAAAAGAGCCAAGATTATACTTACGAAATCAAACAAGTAAGCGCTACTAAGATTTATTACTTCAAGACAAACTCAACAATATCTGGACTAAAACTATTGTATGCAAAGGATTTGTCCAGAGTTTGGCAAAATGCTGATGAGGAAAAAATAACCAATGCTGTTTATTCAAACTACTATATTTGTTCGTTTGGTGACAACATTGTAATTGCCGATGATTCTAATGGCACATATATTATCAAAAACGGACTAAGCAATAAAATTTCTTCTGCCCAAAAGACTGTTTTGGGAATGAGTGGCAATAAGGCATATTATCTAAATAGTGATGTCCTATACTACTTTGATATAACTGCTACAGTTACCGATGGCGAGATTTCGATTAATACAGTTGGCGACACAGACAATAAGCGTACTATCACCAATAGCAAATATCTTGATTTTGATAATCAAAGAGTGTATGTATTCTGCGATTACACATCCAAATCAAATATAACTAACAAATATCTCAACTACATTGAGTCAGATAATACAGAGAGATTTGTTGGCGTATTCGAAAATGCTGACAAACCAGCCCAACCAAAACAAGACGAAAACTATGGCAAAGATCCAGATATCAAATATATTCCTTGGATTGATTAATCAAAAAAAACGACTTTTATGTCGTTTTTTTTGTGCCTTGTAACTTTCAAAAACTTATATATTTTTATACGATTTTCAAAGTCCTTTTTGTGCTTTCTATCTATTTCGACATTTAACTTTATAATACTCAAAAACATTAATTTTTAAGCCATTTTTTGCGTTTGTAATAATTTGCAAAAGCCTGACATAAATGATATATTTTTAGAGTAAATTAAATAATTTTTTTAGGAGAAAGTTTTATGGAAAAAAGAATTTCAAAAATTGTAGTGGTGGATGTAAACGAAGTGTATGCGATGGGGCTCAAAGATTACTTTTTGGAGAGTAGGGAAAATTTGAGAGTTGTGGCAACTTTTGGCAATATTATAGATGCTGTTGAATATATAAGTGACAACGATGTCGACATTGTCTTGACAGATATTGTTTTGCCAAATGCCGACGGCTTTGACCTTATTCAAGAAATCAAGACTTTGGGACTTGCCAAGATGCCCAAAATTGTTATAGTGTCGGCACTTACAGGAGAGGGATTTATCCAAAAGGCTTTTAGCATGGGTGCATCTTACTACATGCTCAAACCTATCAACTACGAAGTCCTTGAGAGTAGACTACTAGACATTCTCAAAGACGAATTTGTAGGAAATGTCAAAGAACCAGTACAAGTTCAAACACCAGTCGCACCTAAGCCTAAGAGCAAACAACTTGACGAGAGAATAACAAACATATTTATAACAGTCGGAATTCCAGCTCATATCAAGGGCTATCAGTTTTTGCGAGAAGCAATCAAAATGGCTATAGACAGTCCAGATATCATCAATTCAATCACCAAAAAACTCTATCCGTCAATTGCAAATAAATTTGATACATCTGCAAGCAAGGTTGAGCGTGCCATAAGACATGCAATAGAGGTCGCTTGGAATAGAGGCAAGATAGAGAATATCAACAATCTGTTTGGAATCCGTGTCTACGGCAACAATGAAAAACCAACCAATGGCGAGTTTATAGCCCTTGTTGCCGACAAAATGCTTATTGAGGGCGCTTAATAATCTCAATATCTATAAGATAACCAAGTTCAATTTAAAAAACAATCACAATATGTCTTTGTACTCCATTATTGCAGTTACTTGCAGTAATGGAGTCTTTTTGGGATATTTTTAACCTTATTTTGATCACCTGAATATATGTGTAAAAAAAGATTACACCAAAGATTAATTTTTTGGAAAATATGTATAAAAAGTCTTTACATTTTCATAATACTTAGATAAACTAGAGTAGTTTTTAAATAAACTTTGAAATTGGAGTAAATCTATGAAACAAGTACAATATATAAAATGTCCTAGATGTGAACTCAACTATATCCTCAAAAAAGATAAATATTGTGATGTTTGCAAGGCTGAGATGAAAGCTGGTTGCCTTGATGACAACGATTTGGATGAGTTGGATGAAGGACTAGAACTTTGCCCAATCTGCAAAGTAAACTACATTCAAGATGACGAGACAATGTGCGCTTCTTGTCAAGAGGAACAACTAGAGGGCACATCAAACAAAGACGACGAACCAGATTGGAGAGGATTTGTTGATAAGGCTGATGAGGAAGACGAAGAACTTGATTTGTTGCCTGTTGAGGAAGATGAGGAAATCGACGAGGAGCTAGAGGGTGCATTTGCCAAAGACCTCGAAAACGAATTTGATGACGAAGAGGAAGAAGACAGCGACAGCGATGAGAGTTTGGACGATGATGACGACTTTGATGCTGTTGATGATGACGACTTTGACGACTACGATGAGGATGATGAGGACGATGTTGAAGACGATGAGGATGATGACGAGGATGACGATTTCTAAAAAAAATGTGAGATAATTTTCTCACATTTTTTTTTGTTATTTTTTAGTTTGTAATTATTTGGATTTTTTGCTTTTGGTAGCTAGATTATCTCTAATCTCGGTCAAGAGCTCAATCATTAGGTCGTCTTTGCTAGGGGAAGTGTCTTTTGAGGACACTTGTTCGGTTGTCGGTTGCTCGCTTGTTTTGGAATCAGCGTTTGACTCGGCATTGTCTTTCTGGGCGTTAGTTTGACTTTCATTTTCTGTTTTGTTTTCTTGACTGCCCTCTTGCACAGTCTCTGTCATATTTTCGTCTTTGTCTTTTTTGTTTTTCTTCCAAAGTTTCTTTTGTTCTTTTGCGAGTTTTTTGGTCTCGTTGACTACTTGATTGCCAAATTTTTCGAGTTTGTTTTTGGAGTATGTGAAGATTTTAAACATAACAAATAGTGTGAATGCAATAATCAAAAAGTCAATAATTGTTTGAATAAAACTACCGTACTTGAGTGCAGTTTCGGCAACTAGCACTTCACCACTTTCACCATACTGTGCTGGTCTTATAATCCATTTCCAGTCGCTTACATCAGCTCCGCCTACAGCACAAGATATAAGTGGCATAATAATATCGTTTACAAGACTAGAAACAATCTTATTAAATGCAGCACCAATAATTACTGCAATTGCCAAATCCACTACATTGCCCTTGGCAATAAAAGCTTTGAATTCTGCCCAAAATTTTTTCATAAATTTTTCCTTCTTTCTAAAATTATTAACATATGTATTTTAGCAAATTTGTCAAAAAAAATAAATACTTTTGTTAAATTTTAGGCAAGAAATCCGAAAAGAATATCCATTTTTGCAAACAATAACTAAAAAATGGTGATTTTGCTATCACTGACTATAGTCTTAGTCCACAAAACCCATTAAGTTTTGTAGTTTACTTGCAAAATTGATATTTATGGGTATTGACAAATTGCATGAGTTATTGTATTATATTAGTAACTATAATTGTACACATGTGCTGACATGTGTAAATTGGGGGAGAAATGAAAAAGTTTATTGTTTATTTGCTAGTTATCATCGTAGCAGTATCTTTGGGCTTTGCAGTATTCTATTTGGTTAGGGATAATGAAGTTATCTCTATCTCTAGTGCGTCTATTTATAAGGACGCTGGGGACAATTTTACAATTGACCTCAAACACGCAAACAAAAAGTCATACACAAGTATAACAATTTCAACAAGTAATGCAAGCGTTGTGTCTTATGACAAAAAGTCTAATACTTTTACTGCTAACGCTGGTGGCGTTGCAAGAGTTAATTTTAGAACTACAAATGCAAAATTTAGAAATTTGTGGTGCGATGTTATAGTTGGTGACGGAACTGTTGAATCACCATTCTATATCTCTACTCCTAATCAATTGGCAGCAATTGGTATGGGACAAGAAATTATCACGGACGGTGTAGCTACTGGAGTTTACGCTGGTGGTAGCGAGTATCCAGAGTATACATCAGACAAATGCTACAAACTTGTATCTAGTATTGATGCCAAGGATATCAATGAGGGTTTCTGGGTTCCTCTCAGACCTTTTGGTGGTAGATTTGACGGTAATGGCTTTACGATAAGCAATATTAATATCGACAAGGACAAATACACTGAGACTTTCAAAAATGCTAGTACATATGATCCTACACTATTCACAACCGAAAATGTTGGACTTTTCCAAAAAGTTTTGAAAGGTGCAAATGTATACAATCTCAAACTTGAAAATGTTACAGCAGCTGGCAGATATACAAATTTTGGTGTAATCACTGCCGAAAACTATGGCACAATTGAGAGAATTGAGGTCAAAGACGCATATCTATCTTGCGAGACTGAGGTGTTTGGTGGCCTTGTTGCTAAGAACATCACAACCGAAGAGGGCGAAAATGATACTTATGTAAGACACATTGCAAGAATAGATAGATGTAGTATCAACATGACACTTGGCAAAAAGGTTGTTTATGTAGACGATCAAGCAAACGAGGTAATCTTGGGCGCTAATGGTATTGTAGGTGGACTTGTTGGAAACAACTTGGGCGGAACAATCGTTTACTCTTATGTAACTGGCGAAGTTGCTTTTGGTGACGATAGCGTTACACCAATTGTTTATGGTGGACTTGTTGCTAATAATACTTATATTACTCTAACTAAGTTTGCAGGTAACTATACATCTACTTTGCAAGGTGGCAATATCAAAGATTGTTATTCTAATCTTAAGACTAACTTTGATTGCAATCATACAAATTCAGATAGTTTGTTTGCTGGTGCTATTGCAACCAACACCGATACAAGCACATCTATTTACAAAAATGATTCTGCTAAGGAAATTGTACATAACTATCTAATCGGTATTTATTATAACAAAGACAATCTAAATGCTGTGCAACAAGATGTAACCAAAGGCTTTGGCGGAATTGCAAAATTTAATTACAAGACAACAACTTTTGCTTTCACTGAGGAAAAGATGATTGTTTGGGGATTAACCGAGGCAGAAATGAAAGACCAAGCAAATTTCTTGTCTCACACATCTCAAGAGATTGAGTTTAATGACAAGGGTGAGTCTTTGGGAATTATCTCTACAAATATTCCTTGGTTATTTGGAACTGTTTGGGCAATTGATGAGGAGACAAATGGTGGCAAACCATATCTAAACTATCAATTGATATATATTCCAGATGACTTTGCAACAGCAGGCGTTCCTGTTATTATTAATTCAAACAAATATACTTTTGAAAAAGGTGAGATTGAGGTTACTCCTCGTATCGTTAGCGGAACAGACGGCAAACTAAATATGATTGTTGGTGAGACCTATCAAGTCAAAGTCAACCCACAAGGTTACACTTTTGCTTGGTTCTCAAGTGACGCAAGCGTTGTTAGCGTAGATAGCAATGGCGTGCTTACAGCTCTCAAACCGGGCGTTGTAACAATCACCGTATCCAACAAGAGCGGAATCAACGATTCACTTACAGTTTATGTAAGCAAGACGGTTTATAATATTACTAATTATCCAGACCAAATTGATGTAGCTAAGGGCAAGTCTTACACATTTAGTGGTGCTCTAGTAACCCCTACAACTACACCTGCTTATGCTATTTCTAATACAAATATTGCATCAGTTTCAACTAGTGGAGATAATGTTACAGTTACAGGTATCACAGCAGGTGACACTTATCTTACAATCACAGCTGGAGATACAGTTGTAACAATACCTGTCAAAGTATCTGATGTAAGCGATAGCGTAAGTATCGTTCTTCAAGAGAAATATATAAATGTAGATTGGAACGGAACAAGTGCAGTTACTGGATTTGTTCAAGTTAGATCTATTACAAATAGTTTGGGTGCAGATGTATCTAGTAGTTGCGAAGTTGGTTTCTACTCTTCAAATACAAATGTAGTAACTATTGACTCTAGATCTGGCAAGTACACAGTCAAGGGTGCAGGTACTGCAAGTATTGGTGTATATATACTTTCTAGCAATGCAGGTTATACCGGAAGAACAACTGCATACATTACAGTTACAAATTCCGTTACACCTAAGCCAAGCACAACTCTAAATCTAAATTGTACTTCGTGCAATATCGAACTTGGCAAGACATATCCACTTTATGCAACCAATTCAAGTCAAGCTCTTAGCGTATACTTCTCACCAACAGGTGTTGCAAGTTATCAAAACGGAGTGCTAACAGGACTTTCTGTTGGAACAACCACAGCATATGTATCAACTGTTGAGGCTGACGGCACAATCCTTTCTAACAAGGTTAATATCACAGTATTCAAACAAAACATTACAGTAACACTCAACTTGTCTGCAACTAAGACACAAGTCAATGTTGGAGATACTGTTACAGTTACAGCTGTATGTAGCGACGCTAGTCAAACATTATCTTGGACTTACAATGGAATGACCTTGGGCGCATTTAATACAACAAATTCTAGTCTTGCAACCATTAATCAATCTAGCAACAAAAATGCAACTATCAAGATGAATGGTGCAGGCTCAGTAACAGTATCTGTGAGCGTATTGGGAGTATCCAAATCTATTACAATCACAGCATTGCAAGTTGGCGGACCATACATCTACAATGCAGAACAACTTAATGCTATTAGAAATAACCCAAGCAAAGATTATATTCTAGCTGCAAATATTGATTTGAGTTCTTATAATGGTGGCACTTGGATTCCAATTGGAACCAAACAAAATCCATTCACAGGAACAATCAGAAATCTCGGTTCGTTTACAATTTCTAATATCAATATCAATACAGGTTATGATGATGCAGGATTATTCGGATATGGCAGAGGATGTATCATTGACGGATTGAGAATCAACAATGCAACTGTTCGTGGCGGAAATTCCGGAGCAATCATGGGTACAGGCGAAGGCATTAGTATTGCTAATTGTTGGGTATCAGGAGTAAATGTTAATGGTTCATTTACAGCAGGTGGAATTGCAGGCAAAATTACATACAATTCAACAATCAAGTCAAATAGCGTTGTTGGTTATACATCCATAATTGCAGGAACTAACGGAAACAACAACATTAATTATGTTGGTGGAATTATCGGAAAAGCGACTGACTCAGTTATATACGGATGCAAATCTAATGTTCAGGGCAATATCTCACTAGCTTCACAGACTTATGGTTATGCTGGTGGTATTGTAGGTTATACAAATTATAGGGTTGCTAATTGTACAGTTAGAGCAAATATTTCTGCTAACAATTCAGATAGAGACTATGCTGGCGGTATCGTTGGTTATGCTATTAGTGATGTAACTAGTTGTATTGTTCTTAATACAAGCGTTACTGGTTATTATGCTGGTGGTATCGGCGGTGCTCTTAATACAACTAAGGGTAGTTCGTTTGGATTTAACGATTATACCAATGGCTATAGACTTGAGGATGCCAAATTCTATACTTATTCTGCAGATGTAGACCAAGTAGCTGTCAAAGAAACAGTGACTATCAAGGGTACTCAAATCGGCGGACTATTTGGAATTATCAACTCAGGCGTAGTTATGAATTGTTATACAAGAGCTACACTCAATGGCTCATCATCCAATTCCGTTATGGGTGGATTTGCTGCATATATCTTTGCAAGTGGATTTACCAATGCGGGCGGTAGCGGTAATGTAGGCGTTGTAACCAATTGTTATAGTGCATGTGAGTTTAGAGGCAGTGGCAAAAAATTTGCAATAAGCGGATCGTTTGTTCACAATATCGCAGGAGACAACAAAGCAAGCAATCCTCGTAACGCAGGATATTGCTTCAATTACTTGTTTGACAAATCTCTTGCTGGCAATGCTCAATACTATACAAACGCAAATTTATTCAAAAAAGATAACATCGGTGCAAAACACTCAACTAAGGATATGAAGAAAGCATCTACTTATCAAGACAAAGGTTTCTCCACAACATATTGGAACTTGGGTTCAGGTTATGCTACACTCAAAGTTGAGAGCAGTTTGTTGTAATCAAAAATAGACAAAAAATAAATCCATGGTTTGACCATGGATTTGTTTTTTTGTTTAATTCCCTCAGAAATATCAAAATTTACTTAAAATTACTCTTGAGGATTTGCTTTAAGTTCTTCTTCGTATTTTGCAAGAACAAGCTTATTGATTTCTTCCCTAGTAGGAGTATTGATAGGATGAGCAACATCTTTGTACTCACCTTCAGGAGTCTTACGACTTGGCATACTTACAAAGTAGCCTTGGTTTCCCTCTAATACTTTGATGTCGTGAACTACAAAACAGTTGTCAATTGTGATAGTTGCGACTGCTTTTAGTTTGCTGTCTCCATTTGGAATCAAACGAATACGAATGTCAGTGATTTTCAATTGTGTGTACCTTTTCCTTATAAATTAGCACTTCTGCTTACTATATTCTAACAAAAATAATTATTTGTCACAACTTTTTTTATGCTGTTTTCATATAAAATATTATGAAAATAAACAAATTTTTTAATAATTTAAACATTTTTTTTGTAGGAATTGGCGGAATTAGTATGTCAGGGCTTGCAAAAATTTCACTCGAAAATGGTGCAAGAGTATCTGGGAGCGATATATCTACAAACGACGAGATAACAAGACTGCAGGCTCAAGGCGTAGTTGTTTTTGGCAATCATAGTGCCAAAAATATAACCAGTGATATAAATTTGGTTGTGTATTCTGGAGCAATATCTACAAGCAATCCAGAACTTGTGAGAGCCAAGGAACTAAATATCAAGACCATGGAACGCTCCAAATTTTTGGGGCAAATATCTAGGTGCTACAATCATGTTATTGCTATATCTGGCACTCATGGCAAGACCACAACAACCGCAATGATTGCAGAGATTTTTGCAAACGCAGGCAAAAATCCAACAATACATCTGGGTGGCGAGAGTGTCAATTTACATCAGAATACTGTCATTGGTGGCAATGATTATATTATCCTTGAGGCGTGCGAGTATAGGGAAAGTTTTTTGCAACTAAACCCCGAATGTGGAGTTATTACAAATATAGAGAGCGACCATTTGGATTATTACAAAAACTACAAAAATATCATAAAAGCTTTTGGCAAGTTTGCCAAAAACTCAAGTATCCTTGTAACTAATGAACATATCGAGCACAAAAAACTTGTCGATGTCAAAAAGACATTTGCACCCAAAAATATTTGTGTCAAAAATCATGGCTACTTATTTGATGTTTACAAAAATAATTCTTTTTATGAAAAGTTTGAACTTAATATAATTGGCAGACACAATATTGATAATGCAATCTTTGCCATAGCAGTTGCAGACTTGTATGGTATAAGCAAAGATATTATTCATAGCTCAATTGCAAGTTTTAGAGGATGCAAACGCAGATATGAGCTTATAGGCGATATTTGGCAGACTCCAATAATTATAGATTATGCACATCATCCAACCGAGATATCTAATAGTATCCGTGGTGTTAGTGAACATTACAAAAGTATCCTCGTTGTATTTCAGCCACACACATATTCTAGGACAAAAACTCTCTTAGATGACTTTGCCAAAGCACTCGCTTCAATTGATAATCTAATTATATTTAAGACCTATCCAGCAAGAGAAAATGAAATCATTGGTGGCAGGGCATGGGATCTATTTGAGGTCTTAAAAAATCCAAATCTAGCCTATATCGATGATATCAAAAAATTGTATGGTGTCATCCATGATGCATGTTATATGAAGATGTACGATTGTGTGCTAATTTTGGGTGCTGGGGATTTGGCTACAAACTTTTGCAAACTACTTCAAAACTAATCGGTGAATATTTTTATGTAAAGATTTATTCTTATTTGCGTAAGGATAAACCTTTACACGGCGAATATTTTTATCAAATTAATTACTAAAAGTCTTGACTATTGGGTTTGGTTATTGTATAATCAAACATGGAATTAAAATTATAGTTGATTTTAAGCCTTGTAGATGGAAATGATTATGTCATCTTCTATCCCAAATAGGATTTTTAGAATTAGTGAGGTGAATACTTATGAAACAAGACATACATCCAGATTATCACGAAGTGGAAGTTGTTTGTGTTTGTGGCTCTAAGTTTAAAACAAAGTCTACTATCAAAGGCGATACAATAAGAATTGATGTGTGTGATAAATGTCACCCATTCTATTCTGGTAAGCAAAAACTTGTAGACACTGCTGGTAGAGTAGAGAAGTTTAAGAAAAAACACAATTTAGATTAATTAAAAAATCTAGGCAGACTATATTTATAGTTTGTCTATTTTTTATTTTAAATTTAGTTGCAAAATATACAAAAAACAAGTTAAAATAATTATGTATCCAAAGAATTAAAAAATCATATATCAAATAAAAATCAAAGGAAATAATTATGAAAAAAAGCGAAATTTTGACTATTGCATACGACAAACTCAAAGCAAGTAATATTCCAGACTATGAGGATAGTGCCAAGAGACTTCTTGCCCATGCACTTGGACTTGAATATGTTGACCTATTCAAACTAGAAAATATCGACGATGACAAAGTCAGCGATTATCTCAAACTTATTGATGAGAGATGCAATCACGCACCTCTTGACAAGATCATTGGCTACAAGTATTTTTATACCATCAAAATTCCTTTTAACAAAAATGTGCTTACTCCAAGATATGAGACCGAGCTTATGGTCGATAGAATAGTCACAGACATAAGAATTATCTATGCACAAGCCAAACTTGGCGTAAACATCAGTCCAATTACAGTATTAGATATGTGCACAGGTTCAGGATGTGTTGGTCTTGCAATTGCCAATACAACAGGTGCCAATGTAACTCTTTGTGATGTGGATAATAATGCACTGAATATTGCCAAGAGTAATAACGAGCTCAACAACAAAATAAGAGAGTCCAAAGGCGAGCCTCCAATCAACCCAAATTTTGTGTTGTCAGATATGTTTGACGACATTAAGTGGAAGTTTAATATAATTGTTTGCAACCCTCCTTACATCAAGTCCAAAGACCTAAACAAACTCGAAATCGAAGTAAGAGACTTTGACCCAATGCTTGCCCTTGACGGCGGAAAAGACGGATTGGATTTTTATAGAAGAATTGCCAAAGAGGGGCACAAATATCTCAAGGATGGCGGAATAATGTATTTGGAAGTAGGTTACGACCAAGCAAGCAAGGTTGCCAAAATGCTTGAGAAAAATTACGAAGTCCAAATCAAGAAAGATTTGGCAAATATAGATAGATTTATAATCGCAAAAAAGAGAGTAAAAAATGCTAAATAAAATACGATTTTTGAAAGAAAAATTTTTGGAAATAGAAAAAGAAATGCTACTTCCAGAGATTATTGCAGACAACAAAAAATACACCGAATTATGCAAGGAATACAACGAACTAGAACCAATAAGTCAGGCCTATGATGACTATTCTAAGATATTGAACACCATGCAAGAGGACGAAAAATCTCTTGAGACTGAGACAGATAATGAACTTAGATCTCTACTTAACTCAGAGATTGAGGATTGCAAAAAAGAAATAGAAAAATTGGACGAGCATATCAAAATTTTGCTTCTTCCAAAGGACGACAATGACGAGCTTAATGTTATTTTGGAAATAAGATCTGGTGCAGGCGGAGAGGAGGCAAGTCTTTTTGGAGGAGTGCTACTTAGAATGTACTCAATGTATGCCGAGAGTAAACGCTGGAAGGTTGAAATATTATCCGCAAACGAGACCGAACTTGGAGGCATCAAAGAGGCACAAATTAGAATTAGTGGCAAAGGTGCTTATAGCAAATTTAAGTACGAGAGCGGTGTTCACCGTGTTCAAAGAGTGCCAGAGACCGAGAGTTCTGGTCGAATTCACACAAGTACTGCAACAGTTGCTGTTTTGCCTGAGCATGAGGAAGTTGATGTAGATATTAATGACAAGGACTTGCAAATTGATGTATATAGATCAGGTGGTGCAGGTGGTCAGCATGTAAACACTACAGATAGTGCTGTTAGAATTACTCACTTGCCAACAGGAATAGTTGTTGCTTGCCAAGACGAACGCTCACAACTCAAGAATAGAGAAAAAGCCATGTCAATTCTCAAGAGCAAACTCTATGATTATTTCCAAATGCAAGTAGACGAAGAGTATGCAAATAATCGTCGAAATCAAATAGGAACAGGAGACCGAAGCGAGAGAATAAGAACATACAATTATCCTCAAAGCAGACTCACCGATCACCGAATTAACTATACTTCTTATAATCTAGAGGCTTTTTTGAATGGAGACTTGGACGACTTGATTTCAAACTTGTCTATAGCCGAACAAAAAGAAAAACTCGAAAAAATCACTCTATAATTAAGACGCAAAGTTCGCTTTGCGTTTTTTTTGTTTGGACAAAACTATAAATGGTGCTATAATTAATCAACCAAAAAGGAGAATTTATGGACAAAAAGACTATTTATACAGCAATCAAGCCTACAGGTATACTAACATTAGGTGGATATATTGGTGTTGCTCAAAATCTCAAAGACATGGTCAAAGAATACAATGCTTATATCTGTATCGCTGACTTGCATGCCTTAACAATCAATCCAGACCCACAAGTCTTGAGAGAAAATTCGTACAAACTTTTGGCACTTTATTTGGCTCTAGGAATAGATACAAATAAGTGTACTTTGTATCTTCAAAGTCAAGTGCCGGAGCATGCTGAGATTAATTGGATTTTGTCCAACTTTACAATGTTCGGTGAGGCTACAAGAATGACACAATTCAAAGATCACCAAGCCAAGTCCAAAGAGGTTAATATGGGACTGCTCAACTATCCAATACTTATGGCAGGCGATATACTCTTGTACGATACAGATATCGTTCCAGTTGGAATTGACCAAAAACAACATGTTGAACTCTGCCGAAACATTGCAATAAGATTTAATCACAAAATGGGAGATACTTTCAAAGTCCCAGATGTTATGATTCGAAAGGAAGGCTATAAGATATGTGGCCTAAGTGACCCAACCAAAAAGATGTCTAAGTCCGAAAGGGGCGATACTGGAACAATCTTTGTGGAAGATAGCAAGGAAGACATTATCAAAAAGGTTAAGCGTGCAGTAACAGATAGCGAAAACGAGATTAAATATGATCCAGAAAACAAGCCTGGTGTCAGCAATTTGCTTACAATTTATGCGTGCCTCAAGAATATTGATGTATCCTCTGTCGCAGCACAATTTGAGGGGCAAAATTATGGAACGCTCAAAACGGAAGTTGCAAATGCAATAATCGAGACGCTAGAGCCTCTCCAAAAAAAGTACTACAAGTATCTTGAGGACAAAGATTACTTGGATGAAATCTTGGCAAAAGGCAAACTGAAAGCTCAAGCCAAAGCTAGAGAAACGCTTGCAAAAGTATATAATACTGTGGGGCTAATTCCTGCCAAATAACTCAAAAAATAAATATCTAAGCCATTTTGTTTGACTTAGATATTTTTATTTAATATAATGAGGGTAAATATAGTAACACTTAGAGGTTTGGTTCAAATGTTTTTGACACTTAAGAAAAAAGGTCACAAAATATTTTTGCTACTATTGCAGTTTGGTGCAATGGCAAGCCTTTTTGTTGTTATGTTCGACAAAGAAGCCGTATTTATATTTAAGGATTTTGTAGATAGGCTTCAACTTGATATGGATATGCAAATAAGCCTAATTAGGCTACTTTTGCCAGTTAGGATGCTTTTGCATAGCCCATCACTATATGCAATTATATTCTTGCTAACACCTATTTTTGTTTTGGCAAGCAGTATTTATCTAAGGGCTAGTATTAGCACTGAGCCTTTTGTTTATGAGGAAAGCGATGTTCAATCCAAAACTTATGATATCATAAGTTATGTTGAACAAAAAAATTGTTCTTATCTCAAGACCATGAGGTTACTTTTGTGAGATAATCTTTTTTAGACAGGGAAAATATACATTAATCACCGCAAGTGAGTTATGCGATGAGTCTTTTTGTATTCCGACTAATTTACCTGTCTTTTTTCTGTTACAAGTCGTTGTGGGTCAAAGTCATTGTCTTTGGGAGTTAAAAGCCAATGCGACCCCAAAAAAATCTATGAGTTTAACGATTTTTTTGTGGACTTGGCAGAAAAACTGTAACAAAAATTTCTAATATGTAATTTTTTAAGTAGTAATAAAAAGGTTAATAAATTTGCAAATTTTGAATGTGAAAAGATTTTTAAACAAAAGTCAATTAAATATTCTGACTAAACACATCAAGTTTTGCAAAAAATAATATATCCGAAACACAATATTTCGGAACAAAATAAATATTATGTTGTTATTTAGTTATTTAATTATTGCCATAGTAACAGGAATACTGTTTCTGGTTTATTGGATTTTAAAAAAGAAAAACAAATTAACTGGCAAATATCAAAAGATTTTGATGTATGTACTTGCCGGTATGTTTTTCTTACGCTTTATGTGGCGAAAAGATAGTCTAGCGGATAGCTATCAACTTATTAGCAATAACTTTGATAGCAAAATCCTGAATGTGTATTCAATCATTGTTACATGGTTTACATATTCATCAACCCTGATACTAATATTGTATCCTTTCTTTGATATTCACGGCAAAAGTGTCCTTGTTAAATATTTTGTGCTTCCAATGGCAATAATTTCGTGTATAAGCTTTTGGATACTTGGAATTGCTATTGACGGAAGAACAGCGTTTGAAGGCTTTAATATACGAATGCTTATTATGTCGTGCGAATTTGCTTTGACACTAACTTGTGCACTTATAGTGTTTGTATCAAATGGATATTTTAAATCCCCCAAAGGTCAACTCAAAATCCTATGGTATTTGCCACTTTTGCTTTTGGCAACAATGCCTCCATATGTTTTGCAAGGACTTTTTGGTAGGGTTAAGTACAGCGTAGAACTCAAAGGTTTTAGTTTGCCACATCGTATTATTTTGTATTTTGCATTTATAATTCCGGTTTGTTTGTATTTGTTGTTTCACAAAAAAGACTCAACGACCAAAAGAGCAGTGCTTTTGTACATTAGTTTGGGAACGCTTATGTCATTTAGCTGTGGATACAAATTCCCAGATTTTTTGGATATAACGCATTGGCCATTTCATTTGTGTAATACAGCTATGTATATAGTAGCAATTTGCTTAATTTTCAAACTGAACAAATTATTTTATTTTACATACTTTATCAATGTCCTTGGAGCTCTGCTTGCAATGCTGATGCCAAATTATTCATCTAGTGCAAATTTGCTTGATAGTGGGATAGTTAATTTTTATATCAATCACTATATCGCATTCTTCATGCCTCTGCTTATTGTGGCACTAGGAGTTTATGCGAGACCAAAACTCAAAGAATTTATATATTCCATGGTTGGCTTTCTAGTGTATTTTGTACTAGTTCTCATCTTAAATGCATGGTTTAGCAACTATGGTAGTGTGGATTATTTCTTTGTTAATAGTGACTTTATAGCCGACAAGCTAGGCAATTGGTGCGAAATAATTAGAGAAAATCATATCTGGCACTTTATGATAGGTAATCTTAGTTTTACATTCTATCCATTGTATCAGGCACTATTCTTTGTTGTGTATGTAGCACTTGGTGCTGGTGTTTGGTTTGTGTATGAGGGTGCTTATACTTTTGTTGACACATTATATGACATTCAAGCTCGCAAGCAAAAAATCAAACTAGATATGCTAGCACTTGAAGTTGCGCTAAAAGGGAGGGGAAAAGACGAACCTATGAACAAAAATAACAAAAACAAATTAGTCTTACAAAACTTTAGCAAACGCTATGGTAAAAGTGATGTTTATGCCGTAAAAGACGCAAACCTTGAAATCAATGGAGGAGAGATATTTGGATTTTTGGGTTCTAACGGTGCAGGCAAAAGCACTATAATCAAATCCATTGTTGGCATTCAGCCAATCACAAGCGGAAGTATTGAAGTTTGTGGCTATGATGTCAACAAACAATCGGTCATGGCAAAAAAGAATATTGGATTTGTGCCAGACCACTATGCTTTGTACGAAAAACTTACTGGTAGAGAATATATAAATTATATAGCTGACTTATATGATGTGAGTTTGGACGATAGAACTAAGGCAATCAATAAATATGTTGAATTATTTGAACTAAATGATGCTTTTGATAATCAAATCAAGACATATAGTCATGGTATGAAACAAAAAATTGCCATAATGTCTGCTCTTGTTCACAATCCTAAGGTTTGGATTTTGGATGAGCCACTTACAGGACTTGACCCAAATAGCATTTATCAAGTTAAGGTCTGCATGAAAGAACATGCCAAAAAGGGCAACATCGTGTTTTTTAGTAGTCACCTAATTGATATCGTTGAGCAATTGTGCGACCGTATCGCAATAATCAAAAAAGGCAAAATTCTTACAGTTCAAAATGTGGCTGATATCGAAAAAGATTGTTCTCTTGAGGAGTATTATCTTAAGATTGCATCTCAAAAAGTACAACCAGCCAAGGTCAAAGAATCCGAAAAAGTATTACAACAAAATTAAAAAACAATAGACTTTTTGAAAAAATCGAAAAAGGAGGAGAAAATGAGCGGACTCAAAACTTTGTGTAAAATGCAACTTAAAGACCGAATAAACTTGAGTTTTTTGAAAAGTGTCAAAGAGACCATATTCAAAATTATTTTGTCGATTATTAAATTTGCACTGATTACAATAGTTATATATTTTGGATTCTATATTTTGAGTTACTTAAGACTTGTGTCATTACTACCGGGCGTTCCCGAAAACTTATTTGAAGTAATTTTTACATGTCTTATGTTGCTGTCAATTATCGTATGTTCGTTTGGACTGGTCAAAACATTGTATTTTGCCAAAGATAATTTTGTTTTGCTAACAATGCCGGTTGATAGAACTAAGGTTTTTATGTCAAAATTAATAGTATTTTACATATATGAATTTATCAAAAACCTCAACTATTTTCTTCCGCTTTTGGTTGCGTATGGAATTATAAACAAGATGCCATTTTATTATTATTTTTGGCTGATAATAGCTATGTTTATAATAACACTTATTCCAGTTTGTATTGGTGCACTTCTGTCTATTCCACTTATGTATATTCAAAATTTTGTCAAATCTTACAAGTTTTTGGAATATGCATTGGTAGTAGTATTAATCGCAGGCGTAAGCATTGGACTTATTTTGCTTATTAATGCCATTCCTGCCAATTTTGATTTGATAGGCACTTGGGGGACGACATTTTGGAATATTCAAAACTTTCTAAATTCTTTTAACAAAATATTCTTGCCATTCACATGGATGGCAATAGCAATAGTTGGCAAGAGATACGGTATCTCAAACAATCTCTTTAGGCTTGACCAGTGGCTTGCTATACTTATAATTTTAGGGGGAATTGCGATTGTTATTGGGCTTACATATCTAATGGTAAGACCGATGTATTTTCGTATGGCAAGCACGCCATTTGAGTACAAAAAATCCAAGGTCACCAAAAATATTCCTAATATCAAGCACAATGCATTTTGGTCTAGCGTTATCAAGGACTTCAAATTAAACTTTCGAACACCAAGCAAATTTTATTCACTGGTGGCTGTAATTATTGGACTTCCTACATCAATCTTTTTGCTTAACAAAATTTATTCTGCAATGGATACACGACTTACTGGAACAAACATGTCAATTGCATTCAATATCATGTTAATATTGCTAATAGCTCTCTCATCAAATACGGCACTAGCACATATTTATAGCGAAGAGGGCAACGCAAGATATCAACTCAAGACCAATCCAAAACCTCAAATTAATTCGTTGATTTCCAAACTCTTTATCAATGCATTTGGCATGACATTGTCGATTTTAGTTACAGTAATAATCTTTGCTAGTTTTCTCAAAATCAATATAATTAACACTATTTTAATTTTTGTATTTGTTGAGAGTTTGTATGTTGGGCACTTGCTTCATAGCGTTGAACTTGACATTATGAATCCGCAAACGCAAAGGTATCAAACTGAGGGCGACAATCTCAGCAATCCAAATGATATCAAATCGGTTATTTTTGCATTTTTGTTATCAATAATTTTTGCTTATGCCACATATTTTTTGATAAGCGAAAATATGTATGTTGTTTGGGCAAAAGTTATGTTCGTGGGCGTCTTGTATATGCTAATTAGAACATGGCTATTTGTAAACAAAATCAAGGTTTATTATAAGGAGGTAGGATAATGAAAAAATCCACACTTATAATGATAGCCATCGTGTATATTGCTTCAATTGTTGTTATATCTATATTTGGAATGAAATCGGTTGTATATAATGAGGTTATTCCAGTTACAAAAATTGAATGTCTCAATCAATCGGACGACAAAACTCAAGTTGAATATGACGGAGATATTAAGGTCATATCCGTGGAGTACAAAAAACCCGGCAATGCCGAAAATCTAACCGGTACAATGGTACAGCTTAGTTGGAGGGTTTTGCCAGATAATGCAAGCAACAAAAAAGTTAAATTTGTTCGTAATCAAACTAGTCGTGCTGAATTTGTCAAAGACGAAGCAGGCAACGAGGTTGGGCTAATTTTGTTTACAGGCAAAGTTGTTTTGAATATAAAAATTATGTCAACAGATGGAACACAAATTTTTGATGAAATAGTTGTGTGGGCATATTAGGAGGTGTAAATTTTAGGAATTAATATCGAAATTTTAAACAAAATAAATGAAGGATACCAAATTATAGATTTCTTCAAAATCAAAAGGAGATAAAATCATGAAAAGAGTTACAAAAATATTCGTATCTGTTCTTGCCATTATGTGCTTTGGATTTGTACTTTCGGCATGTAAGCCAAAGATTGAGAGTGCTCATGTCAAAAATGGAACACTCGAAACAACTATCGCCAAGGGCGAAGAACTAGATACTTCCAAAACTATTGTAATAGTTGATTATTCGGATAGCTCCAGCAAGGAGGTTGAGTCCAAAGACCTAGTATTTGGTCAAATTGATGTTAATGTTTTAGGCACACAACAACTCAAAATTTCTTATGGTGATTATAGTTTTGAAGTGCCAATCAAAGTCGTTGCAACCGAAGCCGATGTAAGCACTATTACATCACTTAATAGTAGATTGCTCAATGAATTTAACGCCAACAAAGATGTTCAAAGCGCCGATAGCAAGGGCTTGGAGTTTGTAGATAGAACACAAATTCTTAGAGTTGGTGATGACAATCCATTCAACTTTAGACTATTTGCATCAGGTATAGATGGTGCAGGTGTTAGAAGAACAAATATTACACGCGTAAGAACAAATATCAAAGTTGAACAAAAAGATGGCCAAACCTACAACGAACTTACTGGAGAGGCACTTAATAATATAGTTGATATAGAGACAGTCAATACTACTTTAGATTTCAAAGAAACTGCCATTGGCAAAAAATTTAGAGTAACTGTATCTGCTGATAATGTTGACGCAGATTATTTGGAAGAGGGTGGTGCAACAACATCATTTTCGACCGAACTTGAAGTAGTTGACGGTTATAATGTGTACAATGCCAAAGATTTGTCTTTGTACGACAATGTGCATGATAGTTATAATTCAATTAGACCTACAGACCAACCAGTCAAAGCACTTATTCTTCAAGACAATATCGTTATAACCAAAGACGATGTTAGAAAAGATGCTTTTTGGTCAGAGAGTTCACCAAATTATAGAAATGACCTAAATAATTTAACCGACCAAACTGTTATTGGTTCGCCAATTGATAATAGCGAGGACGGAATTTATCATAGAACATTGGCAGACGGCGAAACTTTTGATTTCGTTGGAAATTACTTTACAATAGATGCCAAAAGTTTTCCAAAGATGGTGTTGGAATTTACAAACCCAACAAATGGCGTTAATGTTAAAGAATCCGACTATATGACAGCTCACTTGTCACTATTCTATAATGACGCACTTGCATCTAATCCAAATGCAAGCACTGTAAATTGGTCAAATATTCACTTTGTTGGAAATGGCGAACTAAATGCTCAACCCGAAAATTCCGGTGCAATCATTTTGTCCAAAGCCAAAGTTGTCAACTTTAATGCAACCAACAATATTACTCACTACTTTTATATTACAAACTTCTTCACTTATGAAGAAGATTTGAGAGCCGACCAAGGCAATAATGTTTTGCTTAATTGCAAGGCATTCCAGTCTTATCAAACTCTTATCTATACTTGGGGTGTAAAAAGTCTCAAAATAGTCAATTGCGAACTAAGAGATGCTGGTGGTCCAGTTATGATTGTCGACCATTGCAAACAAGACGACAACGATACAACTGGCACTACAGGTTATACAAGTTCAATAGACATCATCAACTCTAATCTTGAATCCAAGGTAACTGGCAAAGAGCCTTGGTTTACAGTTTATGGAGCAGGCGAATTGTTTGGTCAATTAGCGATGGCAGACCAGTTGTTTACAGGAATAGATCCTCAAGGCAAACCAAACAATCTTCCACAAAACGATGTTACAATGACTGCCGGATATGCCAACGATAATGGCAATATGGTTCCTAAGGTTAACCTCGTAGCAGTTATGAAGAGCGGATCTAATCAAGGTTTATCTTCCAAGCGTATCAAAGGTTATATTAGAGTATTTGATAGCCAAAGTGACTATGACAAATATTACGATAGCCAAAATCCACAAATTACAACATATGGACTAGATATGTCAAATAGTACAGTGGTAGACAGGGTATTCAATGATCCTACCGGAAGTATTTATTTCGAAAGCAACAAATCCGGTGGTTACATTAATTCAAATGTTGGAACAAATAGCGATGTGACAATGCAATCGGATAAGAAAGTTAATGAATTGTATGCAGGGATTGCTGATGGTATGCAAAAAGCAAAATTCCCAGTGACACCTTCACAAGATCAGTTTGACCAGTTGAATTTTGAACAAAAGAAAGGTGCAATAGCAAAAATGATTCAGGGTATTGGCAGCATATCTGGTCTTCCAGAAGCAAACAAAATTGTTTTCTTAGATCAAATTTATGAATCTGCCAAAAATTTGGCATTCAAAGAAATTCTTGAATGGGATAATACTTTAACTCAATCCGCAATTGAGAATGAAATTGCAAGACTAACCGCCTTGAAAGCAGAAACAAGCAACAAAGAAGAAAAAGCCAAAATTGAAGCTAGAATTGATCAACTTGAAAAGTTACAACCAGCAACCGAAGATCAAGCAAATGTTAATGAAAAAGTGAGACTTCTTACAAATGCTGTAGCTTCAATCAAGCCAGATGCTTCTTATGCCGACGGAAAATTCACCAATATTTATATCTTTAATGGTATGGGTGTAATGGTTCAAATGTATCCAAAAACCAAAGCGTAAGAGCTTGGGGCGGCGATAATAGCACTTAATTTTTAACAATATAAAATTAACATTGTATCACACTATAAAAAACAATCAAACGACTTGGATTTTTAAAAAACAACTAAAAATTACCAACAAATTGTATTGGTAGGATTGTTAAGTTAGTAAGGAATAGGGGAAATAGAAATCTTGTCAAATAAAAAATATAGGAGAAAAAAGATGCAAAAAACAAGAAAATCAAAGTTCTTAGCAATAATTGCAGCAATAACATTGTGTTTACCACTCGCACTTCTATTGACGGCATGTGGAGGGACAAAGAAACAAGTAAATACAAATTCAAAAGAAATGTATGCACTATCAGCCATTTCAAGTGCAATTTATCTACAACATGAACAAAACAGCGTTGTAAAAAGTATGAAAGCAGTAAACCTTGCACAAACACAAACAGAAAAGCCTGCAAGTATTACTGATGAAGACCTAGCTGGGACAGAAAGTTGCCTAACAATGTTTGGAGATGTTATAAAAAACAATGGTTATACTCAAACAGTTGAAAAAAATACAGATTCTTCAGAAGAGCTTAAAAAATACAATTTTGTTATGACAATCTCTATCCCAAACTTATCAAACATAGGCGTATATAAACTTTATTATGATGAAATTGCTACAGAAACTCAAGTTGAAATTGAAGATGAGGAAACCGAAACTGAAATTTCAACTACACTGGAAGGCGTTTTAATTGCTAATGAAACCCATTTCAAAGTTGAAGGCAAAAAAACAATTGAAACCGAAGGCGATAATACAGAGTATTCAATTGAGTTCAAAACTTACTTTGACGAAAACAATTATGTTGTTGTTGAACAAAGTTCAGAAAATAATGAGCATGAATATGAGTATGAAATCTACAAAAAAGGAGTAAAAGTTCAAAAAATCGAAATTGAATTTGAAAAAGAAAACAATAAAACTGAACTTAAATTTGAGCTTGTAAACATAAATTCAGGTATTAAAGAAAAAACTATTTACAAAATTAAGTCAGCAGATAATGAACTTTTTGAAATTTCTTTGAATAAAAACGGCGTGATACAAACTTTTCAAGCAAAAATTGTTGAGGGCAAAATAAATTTCATGTTCTAAAACAATTACATTTTAATAAAATTTTATAATTTTTATTATAATAAATACTCCTGGTAGCTGAAGTGCACCCTGCGTGGTTCACTTCAGCTACTAGGAGTATTTTTTGGTGAATAGCTTTTTTTAATTAGTAGTGGCTTTTGATTTTTTCTAGATAAAAATCCACTCCGTTTATCATTATATTATTAATGAATTTGTTTGTAGCCTTGTAAAATATGTATTTATTGCGTCTAGTCGTTGTGACAGCACCGTTGGACTTGAGGATTTTGAGTTGGTGGCTAAGAGTTGTTTGATTGATGTCAAGAAGTTTGGACAAATCATTAACACACATTTCGCATGTGAGTAGAGATATAAGTATCTTTAGTCTAGTGCTATCCGAAAATACACTATAAAAGCCAGATAAATTTGAGCATATTTGATCACTAGGTATGCTCTCTTTGATAAGTGTTTGAGTGGATTTTTCCAAAAATACTGGTTGCATGGGGATTCTCCTTTTTACAAACTATAGTGGATTTGAAATATGTCTTACAGATATTTTAGCAATTTTATTTTATTTTCGAAAATAAGCACAAAATAATTTTTTGTAGCATAATAACTAAAAAGAGAATATTTTGGGGGAAATGTATATGAGCAATGATATACTACTTATTTTGTTACTGTCTATCCTGTCTAGCCCAACTGACGAAAATGGAGAGGTCGAATATGCAAGCAATACAAACTTTTTGTTGCTACTTCTACTTGTGCTCAATAGTAGTCGAACACTAGATAATCTATGTAACTACGGAACTTGCTATCCAAATAGTTGCAATAGGTGTAATGGCGGAAATAATATAATTTCTTTGTTTAACTAAAAATTGTGTCAAAAAGTTTGTGACACACATAGTATGAAGTGTATAGGCAGTAAACCAAATGAAATATTGAATTCCCTAATAAGTAAGCCTATACCTTTCCCTTAAACACAACCAATCAGCAAATACCTCAAGCCGTATGGATGTGGGAAATAGGATTTTTACAAAAGACAAAGATTGGTTGTTGTATCATAAAAAAGCAAGCAAAGCAAATTTGCTTGCTTTTTACTTTATTTGGAAAGGCGCAACTTACATAATTAAACAAATTTCGAGCAAAATAAACTAAATAAACATGGGAGGTAAAATTATGGACGCAAATCTAAAAAAAGTACTACTCATTGTTATTTACTACTCACTTATTGCCGTAATGGTTGCTTTTGAAGTATTCTTTATGATAACACTTGCAAATGCAAGCATGGCTACATGGGAAAAGGTTGCTTACTTTATCCTAGCAGGACTTCTTGTAGGTGTAGTGGTTTATGATATAATTTGTACTTGTATGCAAACTCAAAAATACATATCCGGATTTATCCTATATGTAGTTACTGCATGTGTTGCGATTTTGAGTTTGATTGTAATGGCATTAAATTCTGCCAACGGTAGACTACTAATTGACATTAGCGAGAGATTCTTTAGAATAATTTTATTTAGTTATCTTATTAATGCTTTTGCTGTTCTTATCTACTGTACTGGCGAAAAGCTTATCATCAACGCTACAAATAGAGCAAAAAAATAAGTTCAATCAAGAGTCTAAGACAAAAAATTTTGTATAATTTTTTGGCTAAAAAATCATACCATACTGATTTGGTGTGATTTTTTTTGTAACCTAAACTTAGGAATTTTTCATATAATATATTCTGTTTGCACTAGTCTCGAAATCAACGACAATGTGGTTAACTTGGATGACTTGACTTTTGAAGTCGAGGCAGGAAAATATATATTATCGAGTATTCATTATATCCTGAATATGATAGACGATACTATGTAGTTTTTCAAATTAAAATTCAAATATTCTCCAATTAATTTGGGGAATATTTTTTTAATTTCTTTACAAAAAAGCATTATTAAGATATACTCTAGTATATTAATATCCAAAAAACAAAGTAAGCTAAAAATTTTTATTTTGCGTATTAAAAATTTGTGTTAGGGATTTGACTTCAAAGTTAATTTACAATACAAACTAAAAAACATAACTGAATGTAAAAATCAGGAGAGATTTGATATGAAAGACTTTGGCGACGAAAGACTCAAGAGAATGATTGAAAATAGACCCCATGCTCCTAAGCGAGCAATAATCACTGGCGGTATGCCATATGGCAACAAGGATTTGCACTATGGACATGTGCTTGGCATGTTTTTGTATGCAGACTTTATGGCTAGATTTTTGCGTGACCGTATTGGTAAGGACAATGTAATATTTGTATCAGGTACAGATTGTTACGGCTCGCCATCGCTTGAGACTTATCGAAAAAAATGTGAAGAAGGCTACACTGGAACTATCCAGGATATGGTTGGCGAGTTTCATGCTAGACACAAGCAAGACCTCAAAAAATTTGATATCTCTCTTAACTTTTTTGGTGCAAGTGGTGTAGGTGATGCAGTGCCATTCCACAATGAGACAAGTGCCGAGTTTTTTGAGAAGTTATATCAATTTGGCTATCTCAAAAAGATGTCAACATTGCAGTTCTATGACGAAGAAAAAAATACATTCCTAAACGGCAGACAAGTTCTTGGCAAATGCCCATATGAGGGTTGCACTAGCGAAAAAGGTTACGCCGATGAGTGTGATTTGGGTCATCAATATATGCCTCAGGAACTAATAGACCCTATAAGCACTTTGAGTGGCAAAAAACCAGTACTCAGAGAGATTACTAATTGGTACTTTGATATGCCAAGATGTTTGCCAATTTTGACCGAATGGCTAGACAAAATGGAAAAGACCGAACTTAGACCATTTGTTGTCAAAGAACTAAGAGAGTTTTTGAAAAAACCAGAAATCTACATCAAAAAAGACCAAATGGATAAGTTTGAGGATGTAAGATTTTTGCTCCCAACTTTTGAGATGAGAGAGGAAAAGAGCAAGGCAAGTTTTGTGCTTGTATTTAATAAACTCGAAGATAGAGAGTGTGCTTGCGAAATACTTAGTGACAATGGCATTAGATATCGAAACGGCAAGACTGTAACTCCATTTAGACTAAGTGGAAACATCGAATGGGGTGTTCCTGTTCCCGAAAAAGACGGACTCAAAGATTTGACATTTTATTGTTGGCCAGAGAGTCTTTGGGCACCAATAAGCTTTACTAAGACATATCTATCCAAACACCCAGAGCAAGGCAACTGGAAGGACTGGTGGTGCAGTGCAGATAGCAATATCTATCAAATATTGGGTGAGGACAATATGTACTTTTATGGCCCAGTTCAACACGCTATGTGGCTCTGCACACAAGGTGAACATCCGTCGTTAGATATTCCTCAGGGTGATTTGCAAATGTCGCACTTAATAGTAAATAAACACTCACTGTTTATGGGCAACAAGGCAAGCAGTTCAGGAAATATCAAACCACCTAAGCCAGACGATTTACTCAAGTACTATACAGTAGAACAATTGAGAATGCATTTCTTGGGTTTAAGTATCGGAAATACATCATCTTCGTTCATGCCAAAAGCGTTTGACCCTGATGCCAAACCTGAGGATGTTGATCCAGTAACCAAGGACGGATTCTTGCTATCTAATGTGTATAATAGAGTACTAAGAACATTATTCTATACTTGGCAGTCAAGATTTGACGGAGTTGTTCCAGTAAGACCTATTAGTGAGGATATACTCAAATCTGCAACAATGACAATCCTTAAGTACGAAAAACTAATGTTTGACAACAAGTTCCATATGGTTATGTACGAACTAGACAATTATATTAGAGGCATTAATAAGTATTGGGTAGCAAATATCAAGAGTTGTGAAAATGATGATGACAAGCTAGCTCAGCTTATAGCAGATACTTTGCATATGTGCAAGGTTGCAATGGTTTTGCTACATCCAGTAACTCCTACAAATATCGAAAAATTAAAAGCCGACCTCAAGCTTTCTGACGATGTCTTTGACTGGAATACAATCAATGAGCCAATTTATAACTTTGTGGAAAACAAGGATTGTTACAAGCCTAAGTTCATTGAGCCAAAGTATGATTTCTTTGCTAGACACGAAAGCCAGTTTGAAACTGCAAACAAACAAGATTAAACACAAGTCTATGTGTATGCAGAAAAACAAAGCAAAATATTGCTTTGTTTTTTATGTAAAAAGCGACTAAAAATTAGTCGCTTTTTGTATTTTTGTACAAAACTCTTGTAAGCGTTGGCTTAAAAGTTTCTATTGCATTAAATAACCATAATTACTGCAAGTAACACAATTTGGGCTGCATAGTAGAGTGCATGATTGACAACAATCAATGGTTTGCTATCTAGTTTGCCTCCAAAGTACTGCATGGATAGTACAATGTCACTAAGTATAAATAGTAGCATTCCAACAAATGTTAGCCATAGTCCGCCATTTGCAATTGCAAGCACTAGAGTGAATACAGTCATAAATGTAAGAACAAATGAGTAGGCAATTGTTTGCCACAAAAAGTTGCCAAATTCAAGTTTCATTTTTTTGCTTACAAACATGATTGTAACTGTAAGAACTGCTCCGCATCCAAGGGATACAAGTATAGGCATAAGCAAATCGCAATTCATATTGATAGCATGCATGCTAAATGCAGAGAAGTACGCAAGATGTCCAAGTCCAAAACTCAACATCCCAGCGTTTAGATAGTATTTGTCATTGCCTGGATAAACAACCTTAAGGTCAAGAAGTATATCTCCAATCATTCCAAGAAGTAGCCCTATTGTCACAAAGCTCATAACAGTTCTTGTAGAACTATCTACATATCTAAATCCTATAATCACAATTGCACTTGTCACAAAAGCAAATGATGCAAGAGTCTTGGTAAGAACTCCGCCAAGTCCTCCAAATTTGGCTCTAATTACAATAAATAACATTGCCAAAAGTGCACAAACAACTAGCAAAATTATTTGATAAGTTTCCATATAACCTCACATGAATTTAATATTTCAACTAAATTATATCACAAGAGGTTATTTAAGTCTAACAAATCTACAATCTTTAAGACCTAAAATAATTTAAACCAAAAACTATTCAAAATAATGAATAACGCCAAAACAAATAAATAAATACTAAAAACCTTGAGCGAATTTTGTCGAACAAAATTTGTCATAACTTTGATACTTGCAAGTCCTATTACAAAACATATTACAAAGGCTATTAGTACTCCCCAAATGTTTACGCTAGTAATTGTTGCACCGCCAATAATTTCAAGTAGCAAACTGCCAATTATAATTGGGATACTGATTAAAAAAGAATATTTTGTATTAATATCTTTGACACCAAGCAATTTTGAAACAGCGATTGTTGTTCCACTACGGCTAATTCCTGGGATGCAGGCAACACCTTGAGATAATCCTATAACAAATGCTTGAGTGTATGTCATCGGAATATTTGTTATATCGCAAGGAGTGTAAGGTGCGATTTCTTTTTTGCTAAAGATATCGCTTATCCAAAGTAAAATTCCAGATATTACAAAACAAAGAGAAAGATAACTGCCTCCAAAACTTGATTTGAGGATTGGATGCAACGCCAAAACCACAAGGCAGGTGGCAATTGTTGTAACTACAATCTTAAGATTGGTCTTACAAAATGGATGACGGATAAGCTTGAATATTTCTTTTCGATAATACACAATAACAGCAAGTAGCGTTGCCATGTGCAAGAGAATACTCAATAGGATTACATCGTTTTCGATGCCAAATATTTTGTACAGCAAAACCAAATGCCCCGAACTGCTCACCGGCAAAAATTCTGTGAGCCCTTGAATTACTCCAAGCAAAATAAGTACAAAAAAACTCATAACGCCTCCTACTAAACTTATTTATTGTATGACTCAAGATTTGGAATTATTAATAAAAAAATTAGCATAGTGAGGCTTTTGTGCAAGTATTTTTGTCCATAACATAATTAAATAGTTGTTTTGGTGCTAAATTTGGGCAATTGTGTCAAAAACAGTTACAAAAAATATCTTTTTGTGTTACAATATATCGCAATGAAAAATAAATCTAGGAGATAATTATGAAAGTAGGAATAGTAGGACTCCCTAATGTAGGAAAAAGTACACTATTTAATGCAATAACAAAAAAGAAAATTCCAAGCGAAAACTATCCATTTTGTACAATAGAGCCAAATGTGGCAATTGTTGGCGTTCCAGATAGTAGGCTTGATGTTCTTGGCAAAATGTATAATACCAAAAAAATCACCCCAGCAATCTTGGAAGTTGTTGATATTGCTGGCCTTGTAAAGGGTGCATCCAAGGGTGAGGGGCTTGGCAACAAATTTTTGAGTCACATAAGAGAAGTTGATGCAATAATCCATGTTGTTAGATGTTTTGAAAACGCCAAGATAATCCATGTTGAGGGTAGTATTGATCCAATTAGAGATGTCGAAGAGATTAATTTGGAATTAATCCTTGCCGACTTGGAGAGCGTAACCAAGAGACTCGAAAAGTCTCAAAAGTCCTTTCGTAATGGCGACAAAAAATTGCAAGCAGAGTGCGATTTATTAATTAAACTCAAAGACTTGTTGGAACACGAAAAACCTGTAAGAGCATACAATGCAAACGATGATGAGAGAGAACTTATAAAAAGTTTCTTTTTGATAACAAGCAAACCACAAATTTATTGTGCAAATATTTCTGAGGTGGGCAATACAAACTCAAACGAGGCAGAGAATGTTGCAAAACTCAAAGCCCTTGCCGAAAAGGAAAATGCTGAGGTTATAGTTGTATCTGCCAAAATGGAAGAGGAACTATGTGAGCTCGATGATGACGAAAAAGAACTATTCAAAGGTGAACTTGGAATTACAAGTTTTGGTCTTGACAAACTTGTTGTTGCTGGATACAAAGCACTTGGTCTTATTAGCTATCTTACAGCAGGTGAACAAGAAGTTAGAGCGTGGACAATTACTAATGGAACGAAAGCTCCAGGTGCAGCAGGCAAAATCCACACCGACTTTGAAAAAGGCTTTATCAAAGCCGAAGTTATCCCTTACGAAGAACTTGTAGAACTTGGAAGCTATACTCTTGCCAAGGAAAAGGGGCTTGTAAGAATCGAGGGCAAAGATTATGTTGTCAAAGACGGCGATGTAATGCTATTTAGATTTAATGTATAGGATGCCATATGAAAGTTTGTAATCAAAATCCAGAGGATGATTTGAATGTTGTAGTCGTTAGAGACGGCAAAAAAGAGTATCAAAATGAGGACTGTATGACGGTGCTTACAACTGTTATCAAGTCAAATGGCGAAATCGGTTGTAGCTATTTTGGTGCACAGAGCGAAGACCTTTTGAAAGTTATTAACAAGGTTCAGCATAAGTATTTGCTCAAACTCAAAAAAGACTTTGTTCTTACAAAAAAGCAAAAGAAAATGTGCGACGAAAAATATCAAAACAAGGATATCAAAGTCAAAAAGAGCAAATCCGCCAAAAAATCTACACAAAAAAATATCACATCAAAGCAAGCAAAATTAGATAAAGAAAGTGAATAAAATCAACTACAAACATTTTCTTGAAATTAAGACGGACAAAAAAAAGAAGTGAATCGCATTTGCATGATGCAAGTGGTTTTCACTTCTTTTTTTTATATTTATTCTCTTGTTTCTTTGACTCTGATAATACGCTTTTTCCATAGCCAAGGTGTTTGGAACTGAAGTCCACACATGGCACAAATCATCATAGGAATAATTGTCAACGCACACATTCCAAGAAGCACTGTTCCTGCTAGTGCGCAGATAAGTTCAACTGTTACCCAAACTCCAGTAACATCTTTGAGTACAAAGTAAGGCAAAATAAGTAGTGCTCCAAGAATTTCCATCATGTTGAGTTCCAATCCCTCATTTGCGTGAATTCTTGCAAATCTATTTTTGCGATTGATAAGTAGTGGAATAAAGAATAGTAGATATCCAAGCCAAGCATAACTTTTGGCTTCCCTAATTTCCATTTTGTCAAGATTGACTTTGCGATCATTTGGTCTGCTATCTTTTGGAGGTTTGATTGCTGGGCCTAATTTTTCGGTGTTAATTTGAATAATCTGTTCACTAGCCTCTTTGAGTCCAGCCATTTGAGGAGTAAAGGTGCTATTGTCTTGAGGTTGCTCTTCTGTATTTTCAACCTGCTCGTTATTTTGCTCAGCATTTTGCTCGCCTTCAGCTTTGGACTCTTCCTCGGCAGGGATTGTACTTGGGTCTCTTGCTACAACACGCTCAAGAATTGTATCTTGTTGCAAAACCTCAGGAGCATAAGCCTCAGGTTTTTCTTCCTCTACAGTTTCTTGCTCTTGAGGCTTTTCCTCTTCCAAAGGAGCGGAATTAAAGTCTTGAGCTTGAATATATTCGCCCTCATAAACTGGTGTAAATACAGAGTTGTCTTCGGGAGTAAAAGTCTCAACCAAAGTAGAATCTTTGTATTGACCGCTGAGTGTTGCTTGTTTGATTTTTTCCTCATTAACTTTTTTGAGAGTATTAAGTTTTCCTATAACTTCGGGGTCTATAGTTAGCGAATATTTTGATTGCTCTATAGGCTTGCCTGTGACATTGTCAATAATTGTATAATTTCGTGTGTCAACTGGCAAATCTCGAAGTTCCATTGTTTCTTCTGCTTCCATTTTCTCACCTATTTTTTATTAACTTTTGTAATTTTTCCAAATCTTATTCTGTTGGGGTTCCCTCGGCAGGTGTTTCGTCTGCTGGAGTATCACTTGGAGTTTTCTCGCTTGACTTTGAGCCTCCAGTGAGTTTGTCAATAATAGAATTAACTTTTTCTTCTGTTAATTGATTTTCAACAAAGTCGTCAACATATTTGTAAGCAAAACTTGTTATTTTAGTTTCTGCAATTTTGTTATTTATAGTAGTGCCAACACCTGGAACTTGTTTGAGTGCACTGCAAATTGCAAGTAGTATAAATACCCATGCAGCACCTTTGACAAGTCCAAATAACATTCCAAATACTCTGTTGATGCCACTAAGTGTAGGACTATTTTTGGTCACAGACTCAAATATCTTTGCAAGAATAAATATAGCAAGTTTGATAATCAAAAACATTACAATTACAGTAACAAGCCAAGTACAGAATTTTGCAACATCCTCGTTTGTAGTTAGTCCAAATACATTTATTGTAGTGCCAGATGCATCAAGTTTTTCTAGTACAAATTGTTCGATATTGATAATTTTATTTAGTGTTGGAGATACATATTTGGCAGTAAATACGGCCACCGAAAAGGATATACCAGTCCCAAGCAAGCTAAGCAAAGAATCAAAAAATCCTTTGACAATACCTACTATTGTAGATATAAGCAAAATTAAAATCAATGCTCCATCAATGATGTAAGACCACATAATTGTATACTCCTTAAAAGTGATTGTTTTTCCATTAAACACATTTATATATATTAAATAATAGCATATATAATTTTTTTTGTCATTTAATGTAATTATATTTTTAAAAAAAATTTTTTGTCATTATAATACTATTTTTTGACACAATATCCACTTTTGATAATTTTTTGATATACAATTTTTGATGATTTGCAGTCGTATTGGTTTTAAAAACTCTCATTATGTAAAATATATTTACTAAATGGAACTGTTTTGGAGGGGTTTATGCAAGAATATAATATAAACAAAGTTGACCAAAAAAAATTTGTAATCTCGCTATTTGATATGCTTAGAGGCAACGAAATGCCTGTTTTTTTGTGCGTTGGAAGTGACAAATTTGTATCAGATAGTCTCGCTCCAATTGTATCTGAACTGCTCACCAAAAAATACAATATCCCAGCGTATGTTTATGGTGGACTAGATTACAATATCAATGCCACAAATCTAACTCAAGCAATTAACTATATTGAGACTATGCATCCACATAATCCCATAGTCCTAATTGATGCAACTCTGGGAGAGAGTGTAGGCAAGGTCTTGCTTTCCAAAGGTGGCTTTTGTGGGCTTGGCAAACTTTTGCCACTCAAAAAAATCGGCGACATAAGTATCCTTGGAGTGGTTGGCAAAAATCACAAAAATTTTGACCTAAATTCTACAAGGCTCTCCTTAGTTGTTAGTCAAGCAAGGTTTATATCTCAGGCGGTTGCGTTTGTTACTAAAACTCTTTTTGCCGAAAAAAACAAAAGACTTTGTGAGCTTGACAAAATTTCGTGTAATTGATTTGCACTAGAGTCAACTGATACTTACAAATTTTGTCAAAATTCTAGTTGCACTGGCACAAAAGTAATGAAAAAAATTGTAGATTTAATACATCAAAATTTACTAAATTTGGCAATTTGGCTTAAATTTGTTGTAAATACTTTTGGGTTATGGTATTATATATTTGCTAAATTTAAAATAAAATTGAATTGGCTTATAGTACGCAAATCTTTTTGACTTATTTGCTTGAATTAAATTATTCAACCAAAGACAAAGTTGACAAAGATTATTGGAGGTCACATTGAATAAAAATAGTAAACTTAGAAGTATAGGTCTCATTCTTGCTTTTGTTTTGGTATTTGGATTAATTTTCTATTTTGCTAACAAAGGCAACAGCGGTGAGATGCTTAATTCTACACAAATAGAACAAGTGGTTTTTGCTGGAAGTTATGACAAAACCACTAAGGACAAAAATGGCGAATCTATCGTCACTAAGGTTGAGACAGGTTATGTAACAGATATGTATGCGTCAGGCGGTGTTTGTTATGTAAGAGTCCAAAAGACCGATCTCAAAGGCAAGAGTTTTCCAAAATTTGCCGATTACTACTTCACTTATGCAAGAACAAATAGCCAAGCTTTGGAGTACTTTTATACATTTAACAAGATGATAGATAGTGCCAAGGCTGGTAACACAACTTTTGATGATAATGGGCTAGAAAGATCACTTACAGGTTATAGCGAACTTAACAAAATCAATATCTCTGAGGTTGTCCCTCAAGAGAGCTGGTTCTCACAAGCAATTCCTTATATCATTATGCTTATCGTTTTGGGTGTTTCTTGCTTTATTCTATTTAAGATGTTCTCAGGCAAAGGTAGCGGTGCTACAACATTTACTCGCAATCGTGCAAGAATGGTAGAAAAATGCAATGTAAAATTTGCAGATATTGCTGGCGCTGAGGAAGAAAAAGAGGAAACAAGAGAAATCGTTGAATTCCTAAAAGACCCATCCAAGTTTAGAGCATTGGGGGCAAGAATCCCCAAAGGAGTACTTTTGGTTGGTAGTCCTGGTACAGGAAAAACTCTTCTTGCCAAGGCAGTTGCAGGAGAGAGTAATGTTCCATTCTTCAGCATTTCGGGTAGTGACTTTGTTGAGCTTTATGTAGGTGTGGGTGCTAGCCGTGTAAGAGACTTGTTTGAGACAGCTAAGCGTAATGCTCCTTGTATTGTGTTTATCGACGAAATAGACGCTGTTGGTAGACAAAGAGGTGCAGGACTTGGTGGCGGAAATGACGAAAGAGAACAAACCCTAAACCAATTACTAGTTGAAATGGATGGTTTTGATAGCAATCAAGGAATTATTATCCTTGCTGCAACTAATAGAGCTGATGTACTAGATCCAGCACTACTTAGACCGGGCAGATTTGATAGACAAATTTATGTTAATGTCCCAGATGTTAAAGGTAGAGAGGGAATTATCAAAATCCACGCTGCCAACAAGCCAATTGAGGAGAGTGTAAACTTCCAAGATATCGCTAGACTTACTAGCGGATTTACAGGAGCGGATATCGAAAACTTCCTAAACGAAGCCGCAATTTTGGCTGCAAGAGACAATAGATTTACAATTACTATGGAAGATATCACAGAGGGTATCAACAAGGTTATTATG
Organism: Clostridia bacterium; assembly: GCA_016297915.1. Taxonomy (GTDB): domain Bacteria; phylum Bacillota; class Clostridia; order Christensenellales; family UBA1242; genus UBA11490. Next base: position 39,172 of record JAEDFU010000003.1, read on the forward strand.
GGGCCTCAAAAGAAGAGCCGACTAGTAACCGAAAATGACAAAAAATTGACTGCTTACCACGAGAGTGGTCATGCAATCATTGCTAAATTTATGGATTGTGGCGACACAGTTCACGAAGTTTCAATTATTCCAAGAGGAATGGCTGGTGGATATACAAATATCCGTCCTAGCGACGACGATAGTCACTATTCCCTAAATAAGCTCAACAATAGAATTTGTATGATGATGGGCGGCAGAATCGCCGAAGAAATCATGTTTAACGACATCAGTGCTGGTGCAAGTTCAGATATTCAAAAAGCAACAGAACTAGCTCGCAAAATGGTTGTTGAATGGGGTATGAGCGACAAACTTGGATTTATGAGTTTTGGCAAAAATAACGAAGTATTTATCGGAAGAGACTATCAAGTCCAAAATCAATACAGTGAGCACACCGCTCAAATTATTGATGAGGAAATCAAAAAGATTTTGGACGAAAACTACAAGCGTGCCAAAGATTTGCTTAAGAGCAAGCGAGATTTGCTAGATAGCATGGCAGATTTGCTACTTAAGGAAGAGACTATTTACGGCGAGGAAGTTGATGACTTAATCGCAGGCAAGAGTGCTGACGAAATTGAGACTCGTTTGCACGAAAGAGAACAAAAACGAAAAGAAAAAGAGGACGGCATCCGAAAAGAAAACGAGCTAGTTAAGCAAGCCAAATTGCAAGAACTCAAAATCAAGGCTGCCGAGGCACTCAAAGACGCAGGAGTTATCGGAGCAGACGAATTTGACAAACTTGTAAGCGAGTACGAAAAGATAACCAAAGAAAAAGACGAATATCTAAGCAAACGCAATGATGAACTCAAAGCAAACGCAAAAGAAAAATTAGAGGCAAAAAAAGCAGGTGAGAAAAATCCGAGTGAACAAGACAAGCCTGAAAGTACTGCCAAAAAATCGGTTAAAAAGACAACTAGGGTCAAAAAATTAGATAACAAGACCGTTGAAGAAAGAAAAAATTCCAAGACAAAAAAGACCCCTAAGTCCAAAGAAACCGACAAAAAAGACAAAAAGTAATATAGACTACAAATTAAAGCAAATTAATTGACTAAAATTCAAATTTTTGTTAACCTAACTAGGTAATTAATCAAAAAGGAAGTAAGACAATGACAAGCAGAGTTAAAAAAATATTGTCAATAGTAATCATAAGCGTTATCGTTTTGATAACAGCATTAACTGTCATTTTGGCAATCGTGCCTAAGAGACTATATAACCCAGTAACAGAGGGGTATTATAGAGTTGCTGTGTACAAAGATGGCAAAGATGCTGGTGGCTATAACCTTACTGGAGATATGACCGATAAGGAAAAAGATTTCAAGAAAAAATTGGCTAGATACTTAGACGAGAGCTTTAAGGATAATTGCCTAAGCTCATTATTCCAAGGCACAGGCAGATATGAGAGCAAAGTTATTAGCAAAAACGAAGAAAATATTGTTTCTAATATTGCTAAGGCTAGCGGTGCAGTAGTTTTGAGATTTGAATATTCTGAGGCTCAAAAATTAATATTCAATGGCAAAGAATACAAAAATTCACAAGCTTCTGACCCAACAAAAACTATCACATTTACTAGAATTTATATGCCTCTAAGCAACGACGGAGATTTCCAAGAGAGAATTGTATATTTGACAAGCGGTACTAGTACAACATCGTCTTATCAAATCAAATTCCTTGCTCACCAAGGAGACCTATATAACTATATCTCAAGCCTCGAAAACGATAGCCTTTGATATAGCAAAAAAGGGCAACAAAGGGTGTGGCGACTATCAAAAAAATTTGCAACCGACAAAGTTGCAATTTTTTTTTGAAAAATATTTAAGCAAAAGCCCCAGGCTTACAAGTTTTTTAAAAATTATTGTTGACAAATTTGGCATAATTAGATATACTTATAAAGCAATTTTATTTATACTGGATTAGTATGGGCTAATTGCACAAGATTAATGCATTAAGGTTATGCAAATCTAAGATAAATTAGGAAATTTTCCGCCTATCAAAGTAGCGGATTTTCAAAATACAAAAAGGAAGGAATTTACAATGAAAAGAACTTATCAACCAAAAAAGAGACAAAGAAGCAAAGTTCACGGCTTTAGAGCAAGAATGAAAACTAAAGGTGGAAAAAAAGTCCTAAAGAACAGAAGAAATCGTGGCAGACAAAAACTAAGTGCGTAAAAAATACTAGAGACGAAATATTAAAGGTGTAGAAAAATACGACTTTAATATTTCTTTGTTTATTTGGTGCAATCAAATCTTGGACAAGGGAGGATGCAAATGTTAAAGAGTGCCAATAGGCTCAAAAAACGCAAAGAATTTGCCTATCTATACAATAACGGCAAAGCTAAACATTCAAACTATCTAACCCTAGTCTATCTCCCAACCAAACATCGACCACTCAAAATCGGTTTTTCTATTAGCAAAAAAATTGGCAAAGCACATACTCGAAATCTTATCAAACGCAGATTAAGAGCGATTGTTAGAGAACAAGTGCCTAATCTTTTGGACAATTACAATGCTGTTTTTATAGCAAAAACAGGCATCGAAAATTTGTCGTTTGCTGATTTAAGAAAAAATGTACTTTATCTTTTGGATAATTCGGAGCTAAAAAAGTGCTAAAAGTATTTTTGGAGGCACTTATCTATCCAATCAAGGTTTTGTGTTTGGATTTGGTTTATATGTACAAATTTTTGATAAGCCCAATGCTAAATCACACTTGTAGGTTTTATCCCACATGCTCGTCATATATGCTAATTGCAATAGATGAGTGGGGAGTGTTCAAGGGGATTTGGCTGGGACTATGTAGGATTTGTAGGTGTAGACCCAAGGGAAATTATGGATACGACTTTGTACCCACAAATTTAAAAGGAGAATTAAAATGGATTTACTAAATGCAGTTACATTAGTAAAACCGTTGGGTTTCTGGCCGGGTATTATTTATGGCATGGAAGGTGCTGTTGGCAACTATGCCTTGGCACTAATTCTAGTTACTATTATTATCAAACTTATAATGGTTCCACTAGATTTTGTCAATAGATATACTTCAAAAAAGAGTGCTAGAAAGCAAGCGGAAATCAAACCCGAACTAGATAAAATCAACGCAAAGTATGCAAATGACAAAAATTTGCTAAATCAAAAAACCATGGAGCTTTACAAGGCTCATAACTACAATATCACAGGTACATGCTTTGGCATGCTTGCTTACTTGGTTTTGACAATGGTTGTATTCTGGACACTATTCGGAGCACTTAATAATATTTCTGCTTACAAAATTGGTGACCAATACTTGCAAGTCCGCAAGGAATACTTTGCAGTATACGAGATAGATGTAGATAGTCTTGCAGATGAGCAAACAGTTATGGATGCGTACAATGCCAAACTTGAGACCTTGACCGAAGAACAACAGATTGAGCTTAAGAATACTGCTGACAAAAAGGCAAAAGACAAATATGACCAAGTATCAACATCATTCTTGTGGATTAAGAATATTTGGCTTGCTGACTCAACTGTTAGCCCTGTCATGAAATATGATGACTTTATCAAAAAATCCAAAGTAACCAAAGCACAAGTTAGTGCTGACGAATACAATTTGGTTATAACCCCAATGAGTAGTGTTGAGCGAAAAAATAACGGATACTTTGTTCTTGCTGTTTTGGCAGCTGGACTAAACTATCTAAGCTATGGCATTAATAACTGGATTTCCAAGGCTAGAGCCAAAAAGAAAGGTTTAGATCCAAACTTGGCAAGTAATACATCCAACAAGGCAATGTCAATTATTATGCCAATAATCATGGGTATATTTACATTATTCTATAACGCAGCGTTTGGTTTGTATATCGTTGCAGGTGCACTCATAACTCTTATCACAAGCCCACTAGTAACTCTATTTGTAGACATGTTGGAGTTTGATGCAATTAGCAAAGAAAAACAAAAAACCGTGGCAATATACGATAGAAAAAGGAAGTAAAAGATATGAGAAATATTGAAGTAACCGCAAAAACTGTTGACCAAGCAATCGAAAAAGGTTTGCAAATGTTGGGTGTAAACAAAGAGGATATTGAGGTAAAAGTTATATCTGAAGGTAGTATGCTCAAAAAAGCTGTTGTTGAAATTTATACTTTTGCAAACGAACAAGAAAGAGAAGATTACAAAAAATCCAATACAGCCAAAAAAGAAATTAAATTAGTCAAGACCGAGGAAGACCAAATTGTCGAAGTATCATCTGAGGGTGTCGAAGATGTAACCAAAATTGTTATTCCATTCCTTGAGGGAATCCTATCCCATATGAACATAGAGGGAACTGTTACAAGAGGCGTTAGAAATGGCGATATTGTATTTAAGATTAACGGAGATAATATCAACAATTTGATTGGCTATCATGGTGAGACACTTGAGGCTATACAATTTATCGTAAATACAATTGTAAGAAGTAAGGTCAAAGAATATCACAAAAAAGTCTACATCGATGTAGAAAACTATCGCAGAAAAAGAGCAGAAACTGTTGAGCAAATTGCCGAAAAGGTTGCCAAAAAAGTTATTGCTACTAAGCGTAGTTTTAAGCTTGAGCCAATGAACTCTTATGAGCGAAAAGCTATCCACTTTGCATTATCTAATGTTGAACATATTGGAACTCATAGTGAGGGTGTTGAACCAAATAGATGTTTGGTTATCGACTATATTGACTAATTGTTTGCATTAAAAAACAATAAGAAAGTAAAAAATCACGGTTATCCGTGATTTTTTTTTGTATCCAAAGTTTGGTGTATTATCTTTTTGCAATTATACAACTTGTGCTTGTTTCAATCCCTGTTTTTTGATTTCATCGCATGTGAGCGACTGCAAAAAAGCGACCAATTAATTGGTCGCTTTGCAAATTTTTGTTTTGAGATATCAAATATTCGATGTGTCAATTTGAGATATTTTACATATCTTTGCCAGACTCATTGTCACTAAGTTCTACAAGCTCACTGCTTGTAGCAAGTTTGTTTTCACCGCTTTTTGCAGAGCTATTTGCATATGCATCCAAGATTTCCAAATCCTCAGGAGTTGCATATTTTTGTTTGAACTCTTCGATTTTGTCGTACTCGTCATTGAACTTGTTCATCATATCTTGATAAGTGGCATCTGATATTTGTCCCATATCATAATCCTCACCAATAACCTGGATGATTTCGTCAAGTTCTTTTAGTCTCTTGCCTGCTTGGATTAGGTGATAATTATCTAGAGTGTTTATAGGCTCAAGTCCACGGCTCTTGCGATATCTATTTTCGAGAACAACTGAGATATCACTTTCCAAGAACATAAAGTCTTGTCCTTGATTGTAGATATATCCAGTAGGATAGATGTCGTATGAATTAATGATTTTTTTGCCGTCACGAGCGTAATAGTTTCTGGTTACTGGAGTAAATAATTTAGTCCCCATATCTGCCCTGTGGAAGAATGTCTTGGAACTAATTAATTTGCCGTCTGCATCCAAGAAATTGTATAGTTTGTCGTCTGTGTATGTGTTTCCAGTCTTTGGATTGGTTTTTTCGATATATTTTTCAATCAAGTAATATCCAGTTCTTTCGTCAACTTGATTAATAATAACCGAAGGTGCAGGTGCACGCAAAACTTTGCCAGTTTGACCGTCTATCAAGATGTTTCCACATCCGTCGCTCTCCTCAAGCAATTCGCTATTGGATGTTGCTACAAGAAGATTGCCATTCATATCAACCTCATTTGGGGTTTTGCCTGGAATGTATATTGCAGTTTTTGTAAGGGGTGCAATTTCATTTTTGTTTACACCCTTAACAAAATCCTGATATGTCATATTCTCGTCTTTTTTGTAAACATTCCATAGATAAGCACCGATTGTTCTGCCATTCTCGACTGGAGTTGTTCCATTTGCTCTTGCAATTAGAGTATTTATCCAAGACTCTCTTGGATTGTGACTAGCACCAGTCAAAAATTGGAATATATATAGTCCGTTTGAACCTCTTACATATGTGTCAAGTTCTTTTTTGTTTGAGTTGCCTCTGTATTGTATTTGATTTTCTTTTGCCATGATAAATACCACCTTTTTAGAATTCAAATTGATTTTTTTCTTTGCGATCCAAACTTTTTTGTATTGCCTTGTGAATAGCCAAAGATTTTTCTTGTTGTTTTTTGGCCAGACTTTCTAGTAGTTTTGAAATTATTTTGGCAAAATGAGCATATTGACCGTATGTATATTTTGTATTGTCTAATTTGTGCTTTTTGTCAAGTTTTTTGCTCGATGTTGAGCACTTTTCCATGTTAACTATATCTGCAGTGATTTTGTCTGACAAGCAATCCTTGATGGATATACAACTAAGTATATCTATTTCAGGGTCCAAACCATATATCAAGGATACATAATTGTCTATAACGCGTATTGATTGCGCATCAAGCAACTTTTGAACAAAGTTGTTTTGATAATCGCTAGCACATGTCTTGTCACCATTAATCAGATTAATTGGTGCAATTTCTTCGGTAACCAAACTCTTGATTTTGGTTTCCCTAGTATTGGTTATGTAAGGTATTATTTCGTGGTCAGCAATCAAAAACCCAACTTTTTCTAATTTAACTTTATTTTCCATACCTTTTTCTACTCCATTTTACATATCGGATTTTGTTGAACTAATTGTCCATAGTTCCTATAGTCATTACAATAATTGCTTGATTATTTCGACTTATTGCTAAAACATAAATTGCTTATTGAAGTCGTCGTCTCTTTGTTGTGCTACTTTACATTGTTCATTGTACTTGACCATTTTCATGATTTTATCCACATTTTTACTTAATGTTTTTTTCACTTACGCAATAGCCCAATTACTATCGCTTTTGCCAGTCCCATATTACTTATTATATTCTATCATGTAGGAATATCAATGTCAATACTGATTTTTCAAAATTTATTTTGGGCTCAATTTATTTGGCTAAATTATGATTATTTGCTATACTTAAATGTGGTTTGTTTTGAGCAGTCCAAATTTATTTTGGCAATCAAACAAACTCGCAGAAAAACTGCAGAAAAAACTGCAGAAAAACAAAAAGAATGAAACTAAAGGAATTTTTATGGATATTGCAAAAGAACTTAGTATGGAATTTAGTTTGACACTAAGCCATACAAACAACATAATAAGTCTACTTGACGAAGGTTGTACAATCCCATTTATTGCTAGATATCGAAAAGAGCTTACTGGCAGTTGTGACGACCAAACACTAAGAGCATTTGACGATAGGCTCAAATACTTGAGAAACTTAACCAAAAGAAAGGAAGAAGTCTCCAGTCTCATAACCGAACAAGGCAACATGACCGAGGATATTGAAAAGGCTCTAAGTGCTGCATTGACACTAACCGAAGTTGAGGATATTTATAGGCCATTTAAGCCAAAGAGAAAGACTCGTGCATCTGTTGCTATTGCCAAGGGCTTGCAACCACTTGCTGACAAAATATTGGAGCAAAAACCATTTGATTTGGACAAAGAGTGTGAACTTTATATCTCTGAGGAAAAGGGTGTTGCAAACGGCAAGGAAGCTTTGCAAGGAGCAAAAGATATTATTGCCGAAATGATCTCGGATAATGCTAATTTGCGAAAAGAACTAAGAGAAGCACTTACAAACAAAGGTTTTGTCAAATGCAAACTTGATGAGGAAAAAGAGGGTGCATTTACTTATGAGATGTATAAGGACTACAATTCCGAAATCAAAAAACTTCCATCTCACCGAATACTTGCTATCAATCGTGGCGAAAAAGAGGATTTCCTCAAAGTTAATCTTACTCTAAATGACGAGCTTGCACATTCCTTGGTAGAAGGCAAAGTGCTTAAGAAAAATAGTCCGTTTGAAGATTTACTTAAGGAAGTTTGCTTGGATAGTTACGATAGACTTATTTTCCCAAGTATCGAAAGAGAGGTTAGAGCTGAGCTCACTGACAAAGCAAACGAACAAGCGATTAAAATGTTTGAGGTTAATCTAAAACCTCTACTTATGCAACCACCACTAAAAGGAAAAGTTATTTTGGGTCTTGACCCAGCATATCGTACTGGTTGTAAGATTGCTGTAATTGACGAAAATGGCAAAGTGCTTGATACTGCAGTTGTATATCCAACTCCTCCACAAAATAAGATTGAAGAGGCAACAGCCAAACTTACACAACTTATTGGCAAATGGGATGTTGATGTAATTTCTATCGGAAACGGAACAGCTACCAAGGAGAGCGAAATATTTGTAGCCAACCTTATCAAAGGGCTTAACCGCAAAGTTACATACGCTGTAGTCAACGAGGCTGGAGCATCTGTATATTCCGCAAGCAAATTGGGTGCTGCAGAATTTCCTAACTTTGATGTCGCTTTGCGTAGTGCAGTTTCAATTGCAAGGCGACTTCAAGATCCGCTAGCCGAACTTATTAAGATAGATGTTAAGTCAATAGGTGTTGGACAATATCAACATGACATGCCTCAAAATAGACTAACTGAGGTTTTGGACGGCGTTGTAGAAAACTGCGTTAACACAGTTGGTGTTGATGTCAATACCGCAAGCCCAAGCCTACTTAGTTTTGTCGCTGGACTAAATTCTAGCGTTGCAAAAAACATCGAAAAGTATAGACAAGAAAACGGTGCTTTCAAAGATAGAAGTGAACTCAAAAAAGTATCCAAGCTTGGTGACAAGGCATACGAGCAATGTGCTGGTTTCTTAAGAATAAATGGTGGCGACAATATCCTTGACAACACCGGCGTTCACCCAGAAAGTTATGAGAGTGCATACAAGCTACTTGATTACTTCAAGCTCAATATCAAAGATGTCAAAGATGACAATTTGCAATTGCTTCCAAAAATGGTTGAAAAAGATGGAGTAGAAAAGATTGCAAACAAGATTGGTGTAGGCGTCCCAACACTTATAGATATTGCAAACGAACTTGCTAAGCCTGGTAGGGATGTTCGTGATGACTTGCCTAAGCCAGTGCTTAAGAGTGCTCTACTTGGAATTGAAAACCTCAAAGAAGGCATGGTTATGACCGGCGTTGTTAGAAATGTAACAGACTTTGGAGCATTTGTAGACATATCAGTACACCAAGACGGACTTGTTCATATAAGTGAAATTTCCAAGGATTATATCAAACATCCAAGCGAAGTTTTGAAAGTGGGAGATATCGTCAAAGTTAAGGTTATAGGGGTAGATACTGCCAAAAAGCGTATATCTCTTACCATAAAAGGTGCAGTTGATGACGAAATCACAGAGGGGCTATAATCAAAAGACATCATTGATTAACCAAAAGTTATTAGTCCAATAAAAATTAAATCATAACAAAAAACACACTATGCAAATTGCTATAGTGCGTTTTTTTGATTGTGTGAACTTGGTGTTTTTCAAATCAATTACTGAGAATGTTTGCGTAATTTGTATTAAATTACATAGCTTAGATGAGTGTTTATTCTGATATCTACATCTTGCAAGTACTTGTCTGGATTGGATAGTTTTTTCAGATATTCTTGCCAATCTTTGTGCTTATATGCATTAAACTTTTTGTACAGATTTAAGATATCATTATTGCTGGTTTGCATAAGTTCAACGGTATTTTTTCTTTTTTGATCTATGACCTTGAGTATCTCTTTTTCGGCGGTGTCACTTAAATAATTTTGCAAGCTATCAATTGATGCAAATGCAAAATTGTTTGCACTCACAATCTCCTCCATCATGATATTAATCCAAACCTCGTAAGTTACAGTTGGCTTGCCGTTTTCAAAAGTGTAGATAGGAAGCGAAACTTTGGACACCTGCTGATAAATTTCCAAGCTATTATTTACATACTCATCATTTATATTCTTGATTTGTATGTTCATAAAGTCGCTACTAGGTGAGATTAAATTGTATATAAACTTTTCGTCATCTTCTAGATATCTATCAAATTTGCCGTTCTTCAAAATTATAATATCGCCGTTGTTTTTGATTTTACCAGAATTGCTTTGTTGATCTGAGCCTTCCGATTGATCGGGTGAGTCTCCGCCGTCGCCAGTCGAACCTTGACTGTCCTCCTCGACTTCAAGGATAGGGACAAAGAATGTTCCAGATTTTCCAAAGTACGCTCTATAAAATCTCTCAATAGTTGTGTTTTCAAGAATCGATGTTCGCTCTTGGTATATAACGATATCTTTGAGAGTTAAGTCCCTTAGGTTATTGCTACTCTTGGAAGCTTCAACTAATTTTTTTGCTTCCAAGTCGGTTGCAAGAATTGTTGCATTGGTAGTCAAATTTGATGTTCTTATAAAGTAGTCCAAAACCTGTGTCACATTTTCTTGCATTACATCCAGCGACAGTATTATACAATCGCAATGAGCAAGACCTACCTCTTTGCCTGTGTTTAGAGCAATGTTCGTTAGAGCTTCGCTAATAGTTTTGCCTTTGCCCTCAAAGATCTCCAAATTGGCATTTACATCACTCGAAACTTTGGGGATAACAGCAAGAGATGTTATGTTGTATCCGTCCTCGTCTTTGTCTATTCCTATGGTTGTAACAACAAGTTTGGTGTTGTTGTCGGATTGCATGTAAATTGTGTGTGGAAACATAATTACGATAAGAAACATCATGCAATAAAAGATTTTGTTTCTAGATAGTTTTTTTAGAGTATTTAACATCTTTTTTACCTACCTTAAAATCTTTCGCACCCATGGATTTCTTTTTGTACAAAAAGTATTCGATGTACAAAAGCACAATGCACAATATCTCAAATCCCTTGGCTGTATACGAAAAAGCGTTTTCTGTGGCGAATTTAACAATAGGCTCTAGTTTGAGATAAGTTGGCACATAAAGAGCAAGAACTATAGCAATAGTGACAAAAGACGGTATCTTTTTGTCACGAAACCCCAAAATCTGTTTTAGACATGATGTGCAAGATATACCTAGTATTGAAATCTGAATGAGTAAAATTGCTGTCCACATTATAATCGTCAACCATTCAAGTCTGCCTATTGCTGTAGGGTATGGATTGTGAAGAGGAAGCGCACTTAGAGCCAGTGACTGATTGACCGCTGTGTCGCCAAAAGTTCCAACAAATATTACATAAAAGTTAAAGATAAATCCGAGTATTGTTGACATATACAGTAGTATCTTTTTTGTTGCGTGCTTACTGTATTTGATGTTTCCCATTAGGACAAATAGTATCATAAAATCCCCATAAGCAAACGAGGTTCGTATAAGTCCGTTGTATATTGGATAAGCACCATTTTCAAACATAGGAAACAGGTTTACTAGTTGCACTTCTGCAATTGGATAAAGTAGTGTAAAAGCAATTCCAATTGCAAGTGGCCAAAAGCAAATTTCAATCATTCGTCCAATTGCTCTAAATTGACAATTGAAAATATATAGCATGAAAAAACCTAGAGCTAGAATAAAAAAGAATGGATTTAGATGTTCAAACAGGGTGACTATATAGTAATCGTGCAACTCAAGTAGGGCGATAAGTAGTTTCAAAAAAAAGTATACAAACAAAAATATATAAACAATTATCGCAACTGGCTTGGATAGAGTTTCTTTGGTAAGTTCAAAAAAGTTTTTTTGCGGAATCTTTTGCATAATAACAATAATTGCTATGGTTAGCAAAAAGTCTATTATGCAAGCAATCAAGGCTACGATGTAGGCATCGTTATTTGCAAAGTCGCAAGTGATTGCTGGGAGTACTGATAATTTGAGCGAGACTGTAAAGATAATTAGTATTAGGCTAGTTTGATTTGTTGATATTGTTTTTTCCATCTTTCTTGTCCTGCCTTATTAAATTTTTCTTGTTATTCTTGATTGACATTGGTCTATGCTTGACATTTGTTATATCTGCCTTGTAAAAAGCATCTTTGATATCTGAGTCAACAAATGGGGCAAGGGGCGCAAAGTATGCACTGCCATATGAATCAAAGTCGCATAGATATACCATTACAAATATCATAAGAATGGAAATTCCAAAGAATCCCAGCATTGCACCCGCAAGCGTAAATAACATTCGCAAAAGATAGAGTTGTGAAGCTTGGTCAGGCACACAATAAATAGTAAGTCCTGAGATTGCAACTATCATAACCGAAGGTGGAGAGATAAGTCCGGCTTTGACTGCCGTATCACCAAGTATCAATGCTCCAACTATAGATAACGCAAGACCCAAGTATTTTGGCATACGCAGGCTCGCTTCGTATAGGATTTCAAAAAGTATCAGCACAAAAAGTATTTCGGCAAATGGCGTCAAAGGTAGCCCCTTGGTTGTATTTACTATTGTTATCAAAAATTTGAGCGGAATTGCCTTGTAATGATGCATAACAATTGCAATATAAAGTCCGGGAACTAGAATGGATATAAATATACTGAAAATTCGTATCCATCTAACAAATCCAGCTCTAACATTGTTTGAATAATAATCGTCGCCACTCTGCAAGTCTTCGACATAAATAAATGGCACTGTCAAAACAATTGGTGAGCCGTCTACAATGATAGCGACTCTGCCCTCGAGTAGTCTGGCGGAGACAACATCTGGCTTTTCGGAATTGCCAATCTGCTTGAACATACTATTGGGTCTTTGCTCCAAAAATCCTGTAATATAATTGCTGTCAATGACTCCGTCAATATTAATTGCTTGTATACGCTTTTTGACATCAGATACTACTTTTTTGTCAGCAATGCCGTCGATGTAGACAATTGATACCATTGTATCAGTGTGCTTGCCAACCTTGAGATTTATAGTTCTAAATGATTTGGAGGCTAGTATCTTTCTAAGCTCAGACAGGTTTGTTTTTAGATTTTCGACAAAGCCACTACGAGGTCCTTTGATAACACTACTGGTAGGTGGTTCGTCTATAGCCCTTTCCTTGTACTTGTCAATTGCTAATACAAGGCATTTGTCTATGCCGTCGACAAGCAACACACCTTTGCCTTTGAGAATATTGGATATGATGTTTTCAAGTTTTTCTTCCTCTGTTGTTTCGCCCAAAGTTAGAACCTGCTTTTGCAAGACTTGCAATTCAGTAATGTCTTTGCCATAAGACATTATTGGGGATATAACAAAGTAACTAAGAGATGCGGTGTCGCATAGTCCTAGTATATAAAAAATTGCCATTTTGGTCTTTCCGCAAGTAATCTCTTTGCAAATAAGTTCGTCGCTATTTCCAAGTTTGGCTTTGATAATATCAATGTTTTGTTGTAAATTTTTTTGCATGGCAAAACCTCTTTAATATACTTAATATGAGAATTTCAAAAAGATTTTATGTAACTACTTGCAAAATAAGTTTTTATTTGTTATAATAATCTGCAGTAAATAAGATTTACTACTGCTTTGGTTTGTCCAAAGCCGAATTAGACCATAGGAGGTAAATTATGAACAAATATGAATTGCTTACAATCTTTTCTGCTAGTCTTAGTGATGAACAAAAAGATGCAATCGTAGACAAGTACACCAAACTTATGGAGAAAGACGGTGGCAAAGTTGAGCTAGTTAACAAGGCTACACCTTGGGGACTTAGAAAACTTGCATACCCAATCAACTATAAGAACGATGGTTACTATGTTTTGTACAAATTCGAGAGCTCAGCTGATGTTGCTAAGAATGTAGTTTCGCTTATGAGAATAGACGAAAATGTACTAAGATCTATGTGCTTGCGTTGCGACAAATAATCATTATAGGAGAATATCATGAATAAATGTATTTTAGTTGGAAATCTAGCAAGAGATCCAGAACTTACAACTACATCAAATGGTGTGGCTGTTTGTAGATTTTCTATTGCAGTATCAAGAAGATATGCAAATTCAGATGGAGAAAGAGAAACAGATTTCTTGAATATCGTAGTTTGGAGAAACTTGGGCGAAAACTGCCATAAGTTCTTGAAAAAAGGTAGCAAGGTTGGCATTGTTGGAAATATCCAAAGCAGATCTTATGACGCTACTGACGGAACTAAGAGATATGTTACAGAAATCGTTGCTGAGGAAGTAGAATTTTTGTCTACTAAATCTCAAGATGGCGATGCTCCAAAGACATCAAATGAGGAAGTTGCCAAACTTCAACCAATTGATGACGACGGATTGCCATTCTAAGTGTTATCTAACTTTTTGTGTGTCAAAAAGTTGCAAAAAGCACTGGGGGTTGAGATTCCCCCAAACCCCTAAAACTCTTTACAAGATGTCTTTATCTTAAATATGCATAGATGTTTAATCAAAAAAAATTTATGCACAACCAAAGCAATGACTTGCAAATAAGTAGGATAAAAATGTAATTGTAAGAGCATATTTCAAATGTTACTAATGGGGTGATTGACCATTAAGTTTGAACAATGAATTTAACTTTTTGCATGCCAAAAAGTTACAAGAGTATTGGAAGTTAGCAAAGGCTAAACTTTCCAAAATATATAAAGGAGAAGATTATGAGCGAAGAAGTTGTTGAAAGTGCTGTAATGGAAGAAAAAGTTGTAGCACCTAAAAAATATAAAAAAATGGGCAAAAAGAAAGTATGTTCTTTCTGCGTTGACCATGTTGACGAAATCGATTACAAAGATATCGCTAAGCTAAAAAGATATACAACCGAGAAAGGTAAAATTTTGCCAAGACGCCAAACTGGTACTTGTGCAGAGCACCAAAGATCTCTTACTGTTGCTATCAAAAGAGCAAGAGAAATGGCGCTTTTGCCTTATGTTGGTGACTAATTGAGGATATGTTACTTTTTCTTTGATACCAAAGAAAAGCAATCAAAAAGAAACCACCGGGGTGTGTATTCGAGCGGAGCGAGAATTGCCACAGAACAGAAAATGGAATTATAATCCGAAAAAGTAGGAGTGGCATTTCCCAGAGTCTTGAAATGTAAAAAAAAAGAACTAATGTTTCGTTAGTTCTTTTTTTTTGGTTTAAATAATTTACTTAATGATTTTATTTGTTTTTACATGGTCATTTCGCAAACCTTAATTACTTGTTGTAGGGTGTTGTGGCTTACGCTCCATAACCATAACATTTTCGTTTTCTTCTCTTTCTCTTGCATTATCCATTACTGTAGCAAAAGGCACTTGTGGGGTAGCATCCAAGACTTCGTCTATTTGAGTACTGCAAGTATCTACGGCTATTTCCTTAGAAATTCCTGTTGAGTCAGCAATTGAATTGCCGACTATAGCGCCATTAACAATGGCTTTGGTTGTTTCTTCCATTGCTATCTCTGGATTGTCGTCGGTTATAACGCTGTTTGCGGCTAGTACTTCGGCCATATCGTTTGCAACTTCGTTACTCAAGAATTGTGCTGATTTTCCGTCCTCTGCAATATCTTCCACAGTGTCCTCTATCTTTTCGTGGTCGACAAGTGTTGATTCTTTGATAGTATTCCATGCCTTTTTGTAATCATCTGGTGTCATGGCGGTTACATCTTTTTTGCTAAGGTCAGGATGATGTTCCAAAATTTTTCGTACAACTTTTTCGTAGTAATCTTCGAGAAGGCTAATGTTATTAACAGTATCTTCCAAAACGCCACATTGCAATTTGTCTATTTGGTCTGGTGACAAATTTTCTTTTTCGCCAACATAATCAATAAGCATAAGTCCAACAAATGTCTTGGCTGTGCCTTGTGCAAATTTGTCATGGCGTTCGTCTTCCAAAGTTGATTGGGTCTTGTGCTCAACGCAAATTGATGCATTTACAAGTTCCTGAGCAATCGCAATAACGCCACCTATATCTTTTTTGACTTGCAAATCTGTTACAAATCTGCTTCCGTCATATGATGTTGTAGCCGAACTATAATTGATAGGGTCGCTGTCCTTTCGGATGTTAATTCTGATATGTGCTTCAGTTCCGCTGAGAACTTTTCTTGCCATAGAGCCAAGTCTATCGCTTATTGAAGATAAGTAATCTACAGCCATTTTTATCATATCATCACTTGTTGCAGCTTCGTTAATTTTTTTGATTTCGGTCTTTTCGGTTCGTTTTGCTCTTGCAATGAGGTTATTTTTGATACTCGAGTACTTGCCCACTCTATCTGATAGACTATTTCCTAGTTCCTCAAGAGTCATATTGCCCTCAGTGCCGTCTCTAAGTCTATATTTTGTCAAGCAATTGAGATATTCTTTTAATTTCTTTTCGTCGCCGACCTCTTCGGTCACAGGTTTGTTGTCGTCCATAATCTTCTCCGTATATTTTTTTTAATTATACAAACTGGATTTTTTGATGTCAAACAAAAAAGCCAAAAAGATGCCTAAAATATCAATATTTTGTGTAAATTTGGTCATACTAGGTTGGTTATTTCATATATTCAAATAATGCCTCCCACCAAAAATATTTTTTGATGTTTGGAACAAATGTTTGATAAAATAATTGTCTATTTGTTTGTTTTGTGTTATATTATATCAATAGATGTAATATATCGCTAGATATATTATGACTTTGGATGTAATATATCGTTAGATATATTATGACATTTAGATGTAATATATCGCTAGATATCGCCAGATATATCATAATACTAGATGAGATGTATCGTCAGGTATAATAGTGTTACATCGTCCGGATATGATATTTGGCAAACGAGATATATTGCCAAATACAATAGCAGAAGAGGTATCGTATAAAGAAGTCAATTGCTTAAACACAATAATATAATAACAAAAATGGAGAACATATGGGAAAAGTATTTAATGTGACATTAGACGGACCGGGAGGCAGTGGAAAGACCAGTATTGCCAAAGCCGTAGCAGAGAGGCTAAATATTGCCTATCTTGATACTGGAGCAATGTATAGGGGAGTTGCGTATTATATGTTGACTCACGGAATTGATGTTGCGGACGAAAAGGCTGTATTAGAGGTCTTGGACAAAGTTGACCTCAAGGTGACAAAAACTGAGTCTGGTGAACAAAAAATATTGCTTGGCAAAAAAGATATAACTTCATACATTCGTACTCCTGAGATGTCCATGGGTGCAAGCACGGTTTCAAAGATTCCTGCTGTAAGACTCAAACTAGTGGATATTCAGCGTCGTATCGCAAGAGATACTAGTTGTGTTATAGACGGCAGAGATATTGGTAGTTATGTTTTGCCAGACGCCGAATTTAAGTTTTATTTGACCGCAGATGTAGGTGTTAGAGCCAAGCGTAGATATTTGGAGCTCAAGGACAAAGAGAATGTGACACTCGAAAAGGTCAAAGAAGATTTGATTGCAAGAGACGAACAAGATAGCAAGCGAGATTTTGCACCACTTGTTGTGCCAAAGGGAGCTTTTGTAATAGATACAACAAATTTGGGATTTGATGAGGTTTTGGATTTGGTTTTAAGCAAAATAAGTATTTAAGGTGGATTTATATGCAAAAAAGAATAGCGTTACTATATGACTTTGATTACACATTGGCACATGGTTTTATGCAACAATTTGGGCTAATGCAGGATTTGGGCTACAACGACATTGGCGAGTACTTTAAGGAATGTGAGAGACTGGCTCATGATAACGAAATGGATATGTGTTTGTCGATGCTGTGTGGAATTTTGGAACTTGCCAAACGAAACGGCAAAGTCGTAACCAAAGAGTATCTAAGGTCTTTTGGCAAAGATATTGAGTACTACCAAGGCGTAACCGAGTGGTTTGACAAGATTAATGCAATTGGCAAGGCGTATGGTTATGAGGTAGAGCATTATGTAATTAGCAGTGGTGTTAAGGAAATTATTGAGGGCTCAGCTATTTCCAAATACTTTAAGCGAATTTATGCCAACTTTTTTGCTTACAAGCAAGGTGTTGCTTTTTGGCCTAGTCAGGTAGTTAATTACACATCCAAAACGCAATACATATTTAGAGTGAGAAAAAATGTTCTAGACGACTTGGCGTCGCTAGACAAGATTAATGCCAAGATGCCCGAAGATGAGGTTTTGCCTTTCAAAAACATTATCTATCTTGGCGATAGTCAAACAGATATTCCGTCTTTTAAGGTCATAAAAAATAGCGGTGGAATGTCTATTTGTGTGTATGAGGGCAATAATGATGATGCACGCAAGGTTGCCCAAAAGTGCTTTGTAGAGGGACGATGCAATTATTTTGCCGAGGCAGACTTTAGGGAAACAAGTGACTTATACAGCGTCATCAGTGATTATATTAAGACAGTTTGCAAAAACAACTAAACAAGTGAGAATATGACAAGACTTAGAGATTTGACAGTAATCAAGGGAATGATAGAAGAAGTAATCTTTCGAAACGACGATACCAATTATACCGTCGTTTTGGTTGATGTCAACAAAGAACTCATAACTGCTACTGGCAAATTTCCAGTTATTAATGAGGGCGAATGGGTCGAGCTAAATGGCAAATTTGTTCTCAATCAAAAATACGGTGAGCAGTTTGCAGTAGATAGTGTCAAATTAAGTCCGCCAAATACTCTTGACGGAATTGTAAGATATCTAAGCAGTGGATTAATTCCTGGGGTTGGTCCTGTAACTGCTATGAATATTGTCAATAAGTTTGGTGAGTCGACTTTGGATATTATTCACTACAATCCCTCAAGACTTGCCGAATGCCGAAATGTTAGTGCCAAAAAGGCTGAGGAGATTGCCAAGGCTTATAGCGAAGTTCACCAAATGCAAAACGCTGTGATGATAATGCAGTCTTACCACATAAGCACAAATCTTGCAATCAAAATATACAATCAATACGGTGAGGGTACGGAAGATATCCTCAAGAATAATCCTTACAAAATGGTCGAAGATGTTGCGGGCATTGGCTTTTTTACTGCCGACAAAATAGCAATTAGCATGGGAGTGCCACTAGATTCGGACTTTAGAGTAAGGGCAGGGATACTTCATATTCTTAGAGAGAATAGCGACAAAAATGGCAATACATATATGCTCAAGACTGCTCTTGTTGAGGGTGTGTATGGACTGCTTAATATTCCTAATTTGGAGACTCGCATAGATAGTATTATTAGCAAGCTTGTAATGGATGATTATTTAAGGCTATTGGATATTGGCGGAGAGGCTGTGGCTTTGGGACAGTATTATAAGATTGAAAAAGTCCTCGCAGATAGTCTAATACTTCTTAACTCAGACACCGAAAAACTAGGTCTAGACATCTCCGACGAAATCAAGATGTATGAGACAATCAATCATATAACCATGCATGAGCACCAAAAACAAGCCGTACAACTAGCAGTCAACAATGGTGTGTCGGTGATAACTGGTGGGCCAGGCACAGGCAAAACAACTATAATTAAGTGCATACTTCAGATATTCAAAAACATGGGTAAAAAGGTCAAACTCATGGCACCAACTGGGCGTGCTGCCAAGAGACTTTCGGAAAGTACAGGAGTCGAGGCAAGCACAATTCATAGGGCTCTTGAGATGCAGGGTGGTGACGATACCAAGTTTTTGTTTAACACCAATCAAAAACTCAACTACGATGTAATCATAGTTGACGAGGTTAGTATGGTAGATAGCCAACTAATGTACTTTTTGGTAAGGGCCATTAAGCGTGGCTCTAGGCTCATTTTGGTGGGAGACAAGGACCAATTAGCAAGCGTTGGAGCAGGTAATGTTTTGGGGGATATTTTGGACAGCGGATGTTTTGCTACAATGTGTCTCACTCAAATCTATAGACAAAGCGAAGATAGTCTAATCATTGTCAATGCCCATGCAATCAATCAAGGCAAAATGCCAGAACTAAGCAACAAATCCAAGGACTTTTTCTTTGACAAAAAGGAGTCTAACGAGGAGGCTTTGGATAGCATTATTAATATGTGCACAACAAGAATCCCTAATTTTTTGGATATAGACAGTAGCAAAGTCCAAGTTCTAGCCCCAATGAAAGCAGGAATTGTTGGCATAGACAATATCAATAGATGTTTGCAAGACAAACTCAATCCAGCGTCACTCAAAAAGCCTGAGGTCGAAAACGATAAATGTATATATCGAAAATATGATAGAGTTATGCAAATAACCAATAACTATGAGCGTACTTGGTCAAAAGACGGCGTGCAAGGCTCGGGAGTTTTTAATGGAGATATTGGAAATATTATAGATATTGACCTTAATACAAGCGAAGTTGTCGTAGGTTTTGAGGACGGACGAGTAGCAAGATATCTCAAGACCGACCTAAGCGAGCTTACTTTGAGTTATGCAATAACAATTCATAAGTCTCAAGGCAGTGAATTTGATGTCGTAATTATTCCAGTGCTTTCGGGACCACCAATGCTACTTACTCGAAATCTACTTTATACAGCAGTTACTCGTGCAAAAAAAATGGTTGTTATAATCGGCACAAAACAATGTGTTGCACGAATGGTTCACAACAATTACACCAAGATTAGATACACAATGCTCAAATATTTTTTGGAAATGGACGGCGAAAAATATGAAAATTCTTGAGCTTTTGTTTCCGCAAAATGTTAAATGTCTGATTTGTGGCAAAGAGGATGGCGGATTTGGAATCTGTGATGAATGTGTTAAGTCTTTGCCATACATCGATGGCAAAACTTGCATAAAGTGCGGAGCTCCAATAAATTCTGGCAAGGTTTGTTATGAATGTAAAAATAGCAATCACCACTTTGAAAGAGTATTTTCAATATTTAACTATGATGGAGTAATCAAACAATCTATTATTAAATTCAAACAAGCAGGGTCTAAGTATGTAGGTCGTCCGCTTGCCACGCTTGTTGCAGATTATTTTGACAAATTAGATATTCCTTTTGATACAATTATCCCAATGCCAATTCATCCAAATAGACTAGCGTCAAGAGGTTTCAATCAAAGTGAACTTTTGCTTGAAGTTGTCAAGTCTAGATATGGCAGAGTGTATAGTAATGTTCTTGCCAGAGTCAAAGACACACCTCACCAAACAGGTCTTGGCAAAATGAATAGACAAAAGAACTTGGACAAAGCCTTTAAGGTTATCGAAAAATCCAAAGTAAAAAACAAAGTTGTTCTCGTCTTTGACGATATATACACAACTGGTTCTACAATTGATGAGGTTGCCAAAACCCTCTACAAGGCTGGAGCAGTCAAAGTGTATGGGCTGTGTTTGGCTCATGCTATGTTCAAAAACGACAAGGTTGTACAATCTAATCCTAGTGCTTTGGATTTAATTGATATTTATATCTAAAAAAAGTCGACAATTTGGGGATTTCCCAAAGCCGACTTTTTTTTGTAGAGTATTTGCGGTTAGGGCTCTTTTTGATTGATATTTGGCAAAGACTTGCAAAATTTTTGTTACTATTTGTATGTATAGACTGCTTAAAGTGCTTAAATTGTTTGGATTTTTCGCCGTATTATTATAAAATACTATGTAAGTGATACAATTACAACTAAGGAGACTTAAAAATTAGACATGGGATTTTGGAGTAAAATTTTCAAATCAGATAATACACGAAATGTTGAAAAATTGGAAAAGATTGCAAAGAAAGTAGAAGATTTGCAAGATAAATATAGAGCATATAGTGACGAGGATCTCAAGAATACTACAACTATTCTCAAACAGCGTTTGGCTGACGGCGAAAAGACTATAGATATTTTGCCAGATGCTTTTGCTTGTGTTAGAGAGGCAAGTAGCAGAGTTATTGGCAAGCGTCATTATCATGTTCAGATTCTTGGAGGAATTGCCTTGTTCCAAGGCAGAATTGCCGAGATGAAAACAGGTGAAGGTAAGACTCTTGTTGAGACTCTTCCTGCGTATCTAGTAGCGCTAGAGGGCAAGGGTGTGCATATCGTTACCGTCAACGAATACTTGTCAACTCGTGACGCCGAGTGGATGGGCAAAATATTTAAGTTCTTGGGACTAACAGTTGGTATCAATACTCACGATATGACCCCAGATAAGAAAAAAGAAGCTTACGCTTGCGACATAACTTATTCAACAAATAACGAACTAGGTTTTGACTATTTGAGAGACAACATGGTTATGCGTCCAGAGGATAGAGTTGCAAGAGGCTATCACTTTGCAATCATTGATGAGGTGGATAGTATTCTTATTGATGAGGCAAGAACTCCGCTTATCATATCTGGCAAGGGCATGAAGAGTAGTGAGGATTACAAAAAGGCTAGTAGATTTGCCAAATCCTTGAAACCTACCGACTACGAAATTGACGAAAAAGAAAAAGCCATAAGACTAAACGAAAACGGAATTGCCAAGGCAGAAAGATATTTTGCAGTAGATAACCTAAGTGACATCAATAATATTGAACTTAACCACTACATCAACAACGCACTCAAAGCTCAATACATTATGCTCAAGGATAATAACTACATCGTCAAAGACGGTGAGGTTGTAATCGTCGATGAGTTTACAGGAAGACTTATGGAGGGTAGAAAGTACTCAAACGGACTTCATCAAGCCATTGAGGCCAAAGAGGGACTCGAAGTCAGAGACGAAAATAAGACTTTGGCTACTATCACTTTCCAAAACTTCTTTAGAATTTACGACAAGATTAGCGGAATGACCGGTACTGCCAAAACTGAAGAAACTGAGTTTAACAAAATCTATAACCTAGATGTTGTTACAATTCCAACAAACAAACCAGTTAGGCGTATTGACTGGACAGATATTATTTATCCAACCGAAAAGGCAAAAATCAACGCCATTGTTGAGGAAGTCAAAAAGGTTCATGCTGAGGGGCGTCCTATTCTTGTAGGCACTATCACTATCGAAAAGAGTGAGGAAATATCCAAGGAACTCAAACAAGCCAAAATCAAACATAATGTGCTAAATGCCAAAAATCATCAAAAAGAAAGTATGATAATAGCCCAAGCAGGCAGACTTGGTCAGGTTACAATTGCTACTAACATGGCTGGTCGTGGTACAGATATTATGCTTGGTGGTAACCCAGAGTATCTAGCCAAACAAAAAATGCAAGAATTAGGCTACACAGATGAACAAATAGAATTTTGTACTTCCTACTTGCCAAGCGATAGCCCAGAACTAGAAAAAGCTAGAGAAAAGTACAAAAAGTATTACAAAGAATTTGAGCAAGTAACCGATGACGAAAAGCAAAAGGTTATCCAGCTAGGTGGACTCCACATTATTGGTACAGAGCGTCACGAAAGTAGGCGTATCGACAACCAGTTGAGAGGTCGTGCTGGTCGTCAAGGAGACCCAGGTTCAAGTGTTTTCTATGTTAGTATGGAAGACGAATTAATGCGTAGATTTGGCGGAGACAAATTGCAGGGCGTTGTAAGGTTCTTCAAGATTTCCGACGATACAGCATTTACTCTCAAATTCCTAGCAAGACAAATTGAGGCTGCTCAAAGACGAATTGAGGGATTTAACTTTTCTGCTCGTCATACTGTGCTTAAGTTTGACGATGTCAACAACCAACAACGAAAAGAGATTTACAAAGAGCGTAATAGAGTATTAGACGGTGCTGATGTTCACGACGAAGTTTTGGACATGATTGCCGAGTTTGCAAGAAACACTGTTTTGGATAGTCTTGACGGCGTTGAGAATTGGGAAGAATGGAATATCGAAAAGATTAATAGCAACCTCAATAACCGTGTACTTCCTGCAGATGCAAACTTTGTAACTGAGGAAATGGTCGAGGGACTAGAGAGTAGTGAACTTGCCGAAAAAGTTGCCGAAAAAGCCAAAGAGGTTTATGATGCAAAATGCAAGTCTCTAAATGCAGTCAAAATAGATAGTAACCGTATTGAGCGTGAAATACTACTTAGAGTTGTAGATAGTCTATGGAGAGACCATATCGACTTTATGGAAATTTTGCGTGGCGAGATTGGTCTTAGAGCGTACGGAAACCACGACCCACTTATTGCTTACAAGGAGGAAAGTAGCCGTGCCTACGAGGAAATGGTTTCAAAGGTTAGAGAAGAGACAGCAATGTTCCTACTTAACTTCAAAGTTCAAATCGAAAGAACTGTGCCTATTCATGTAACCAAAAAGGATTTGACTCCTGAGGATATTGCCAAAATCCGAAAGATTGCAGAGGACAAAATTAGGGAGCAAAAAGCAGGTGGGGTAAATCCAACAACTGCTCCAAATAACTCCAAAGCACAAGACGATTTGGATAAACTTATGAAAGCTCCAACAAGTATTGATATGGTCACAAATATGACCGAAAATACACAAGCAAAAACCAAAGGAAAAGTTGTAGGCCGAAATGACCTTTGTCCATGCGGTTCAGGGCTTAAGTACAAAAACTGTTGCGGAAAAAATGCAAAATAAACAAAAAAAGTTTACATAATTTGTGTAAACTTTTTTGTTTTGCAAACTTATACTTTGCTTGAAATTATCTAAATAATTCATTGATGTCAATACCCAATATCAAAGAGGCAACATATACCTCTTTGTCAGTGGCTATTCTAGTTTGCCCCTCAAGTTTTGAATAACTAGTAGGATTGATGTCCACTCCTCTAATTTGCATTTGAGCAATAAAGTCTTTTTGTTTGATATGTTTTTGTAATCTAATTCTTTCCAAATTATGTCCAATAATATTTGCATCACCATAAGGCTTTTTTCTTAACTTCATATTTTTATTCCCCTGGAGAATTATAATGCTTTAAATTATTGACATAATTCCGTAAAAGAATTATAATCAAACTATTAAACCAAGGAGGATAAATAATTGAAAAACAATTTGAAGAAAATTATTGCAGGCGTGGGAATTGGAACAATGCTTGCTGGTGGTGCATTTTTGACTACAGGATGTACTGCTGATTTGTCGCAAGATCAAATGTCAAAAATAATGCAAACTGTAGATAATGCAGACAAATTTATGGAGGAGGGTATCAATTACTTCAATCTTGAAGATCATCTGACAAGAGAAGATATATTGGCAAAATATAATGGTGCTGTTGGTTCATTTATGTTAAACAAAGATAATATTTTGGATAATGTAACAGTAACAACAGATGGCAGTGACTCAAACGCCTTGATAATTGCACAGGTGTTCAAAAAATCTAGTGGCGAAAGCGTGATGCTTCAATTAAGAAAAGATTTGGAAACAGGCGAGACTGAAGTTATCGACTACAAAGATAGCACACAGCACCCAGATGCATCCACTGACCGCAAATCTTATTTGTATTATCGCAACTGCTTGATGTTTGGCACTGACGACGCTAAGTTTCACAAATTGACTGCAGATGAAATTGTAGAGTGTAAAATTTTGGAGAATGGAAACATTGCAGTAACAGCATTTACATACAAATTTTTTGGTTCAGATGAAATGGGATTTATAACATTTGAATTGCTTCCAAATGGAGCATTTGCAAAATTGAGTTATAGAGTTATAGAATATACTCCAGTAGGTACAAATCCAACAGGTGATAATGTTATTTTAGATCAGGTAGAAAAAGAGCATACATTTGTCTATGAATACAACAAACTTACTGAAACAGAAATTAATGCAAACATCCAAAAGTATAATCAAAGCAATAATTAATTAGTAAAAAAACACTTAAATTAATTGATAAAAATATCTTTAATTTAAGTGTTTTCTCTTTACTTTGTGATAGTTGTTTTTATCTTTTCCCAAGGAAAGTCGGGTCTGCCAAAGTGTCCAAAGCAGGCTGTTTTTTGATAAATAGGTCTGTTCAAATCTAGTTCGCTTATTATATTGCTTAGTGAAAAATCAAAGTTTTCGTGAACAAATTTGTAAATATCATCCAAAGACACTTTTTCTGTTCCAAAAGTATCAATGTTATAAGATACTGGTGTAGATAGTCCAATAGCGTATGCGACTTGAATTTCGCATTTGTCAGCAAGATTATGTGCTACAATATTTTTGGCTACATATCTAGCGTAGTACGCTGCAGACCTATCCACTTTGGTGGCGTTTTTGCTACTAAAGCAACCGCCTCCAACTCGACCAACTCCGCCATAAGTGTCTACAACAATTTTTCTGCCAACACAGCCACTGTCGCCAAAAGATCCCCAAATAGTAAATCTTCCGCTTGGGTTGATTATATACTTAGTATTTGTAAGTAGCTCCTTGTATTCGCTCAAAACAGGGTTTAAGACATTTTGTGTAATGATTTTGACAATGTCGTCATGACTGAGGCGTGGGCTGTGCGAAACAGATATAAGCACAGTATCTATTCTTGTAGGCTTGCCATTGGAGTACTCAATGCTGACTTGGGATTTGGCGTCGGCAAAAAAGTCGTTTGTGAGTCTTCGAAACTCGTCAAATTTTTGCATAATCTTGTGTGCAATTATTATCGGCATTGGCATAAGCTCACTTGTTTCGTTAGTTGCATATCCATACACCATGCCTTGATCGTTGGCACATAGCGTGTCAGAGACAACAGCATGATTGATGTCTGCACTCTGCGCGCTTATTTGTTTGATAATCTCAAAATCATTGGTGTAACCGATGTCTTTTAGAATTTGTTTGGCAATACCGTCATAGTCGATTTTGGCGGTTGTGGTGGACTCGCCATAGACAAATAATTTGTTGTCTTTTATTGCACATTCAACAGCCATTTGTGCGTTTGGGTCTTGGGATAAGGCACTATCCAAAAAAGCATCAGCTATGACATCGCAAGTCTTGTCTGGATGTCCGATATTCACACTCTCACTAGTAATTATTGAGTGAATGTTTTGTGCTAAATTTGCATGTTTCGAATTTTTCTTTGTTTGAGATAATTCTGTTCTCATTTTTTGAAGTCTCCTAAATTTATTATTTCCAATAAGTAATTATTTGTAAGCTAACGATTGAAACATAAAAAACAAAAAGTCCCATCGTCTCCGATGGGATAAAAATCTCGATAAAGGAAATGCCCATCGGTCAGCCTTTAGCACCTTGTAAATCTTTACAGGTTGCTGTGTGGTCATAGGGGCTGTCCCTCGCACACTCTTAATGGATATTAAGAATTTATACTACTTTGAGGTGTTTGTCAATAAATTTTACAAAAAAATTAAAAAAATTTTTTGAGTTTTATGTTTGGCAAGTAATTAGAATGTTACAATATCCCAGTAAGCGCTTTAAACAGCGAGTGTTTCTAACAAAACAAGTATATTAAGTCCAATAAATGTTAAGTATTAAACATGTCTGAGAGGATATTGCTTTATACTGTCAAAGAGTTTGTTGTCATCAAAATATGTTTTACCTTTTGTTGTTTCCATGCTAAAATTTTTGCCAAAGAATGGGGATTTAAACTCCAAAAGCCAACAAAACCTATCAAATATGCAAAAATCTATTGACAACCAGCCTAGGATTTTGCTAAAATACTATTGTTTCGCAGTTATACAAAAGTTGCGAGATACAAAACTCAATAAGTCCAATTGGACAGAATTATTTTCGGAAAGTTATGGAGAAGTACTCAAGAGGCCGAAGAGGCGCCCCTGCTAAGGGTGTAGTGCGGGAAACTGCAGCGAGGGTTCAAATCCCTCCTTCTCCGCCAAAAAAATCCCTATATTTAGGGATTTTTTCTTTGTCAAACGAGGGATAGTGGATTGTATCTACAATGGTGATTAGCATCACCATTTGAACCCGGTAGTCGTGAGCGATATGGAGTGCAATCCCTCCGCTCACGACAAATATTCGCATTCGCTCATATTGGCAAATCCCTCCTTCTCCGCCAATCAATAGTCGTTTGAACTCATCAGAGTTTGGACGACTTTTTTCTTGCTTATTTTCAAGATTTAGTTCGGTTTCTGTATATCTGTGAAAACCAATTTTGCTTAAAGTATAGTTGTTTGTTTCAGTTTTTATCTTCTAATTAAACATTTGATATATTTGTACTTTGATAACTCTTGCAATTTTAAAAAGTGCAATTGTTCTAAAGTTATCGTTATTTGCTAAAATTTTATTTAGTGTGCTAGTGCTAATCTTGCATATTTTACAAAATTTTGTTTTGCTTATTTTATTTTCAATAATATAGTTTTTTATAATTTCAGTTTTAATTGTGGTTTTCATAATTACTCCATTTTACCAATTGGTACATATATTATATATCTACCATTTGGTAAAAGTCAAGTATTTTATTACCAGTTGGTATATACTTGTTTAAAATAAGGAGCTAGTATGAATAAGTTTGCAGAAAGATTAAAAGAGTTAAGAGAAGAAAAAAATCTTACACAATATGAATTATCTAAAAAAGTTAATATAAGCACAGCGTGTATTAATCGTTGGGAAAAGAATTTAAGAGTGCCAAATATTGATAGCATAATAATTCTTTGTAAATATTTTGGTTGTTCATCAGATTATTTAATAGGATTGGAAGATTAATGATTGATTATATAGATGATTGTTTAGATTTTTGAAAATTTCTTTAATCTTCTTAATTATTTATTAGAAAACCACATCAAAATTACAAGCGACTCAAAATTGCACTTTTGTTGGATATCTGATTTTATTTTTGCAAAAATAAATTTCCACTTGAATTGGTTGTTGGATTGTGTTACAATAAGTTTAAGTTAATAAACGATGTTAGGGGATATTTATGGAGCAAAGCGAAAAGGCGAGTAGTGTAGTAGAATTTTATATGATGTGCAACAAACTCAAAAAACTCATAAGAACAGGGTGGGTTGATTGGAATGTCAAGGCGGATAGGCTTGAGAGTGTTGCCGAACATATATATGGTGTGCAAATGTTGGCTCTTGCTATGAAATCTCAATTTGGTTACGAAAATGTGGATATGTCCAAAGTTATTATGATGCTTGCTGTTCACGAACTTGAGGAGATTTTGATTGGGGATTTGACATTGTTTCAAATATCCAAGGAAGAAAAAGATTTGATCGGTCACGAAGCTGTCAGCAAGGTTTTGCACGGACTTATACAAAAAGACAAAATCCAGTCGCTCATTATGGAGTTTAACGAAAGAAAAACCGATGAGGCAAAATTTGCCTACCAGTGTGACAAACTTGAATGTGATTTGCAGAGCAAGGTTTATGATACAGAAAATAATATTCCGCTTGATGCAGAGTCTCAAATAAATAATTCGGCTTTTCTTAATGCTGAGGTTCAAGCGTTGCTTGCTGAAGGGAAAAGTTTTTCGGAAATGTGGATGCACTTTGGCAGAAATAAATATCCTTATGATGACAACTTTAGGAGTGTGTCGCTCACTGCAGAGAAAATGAATTTAAAAGACTTGTCTCAAAATGACTTGACAAAAGAATAATGTATTGGGATTTACAAAAATATTTGTCTAGATAAATTTAATCAAAAAAAGACTTGAAACTTTCCATCCTTAGTGGACTCGTTTCAAGTCTTTTTTGTGTGTTTACATGTTAATTAATAGTAACTACATTATATTCCACGAGTAAGTGATTCTTTGAGCGATCTAAATGGATCGGCATAGTATGACGCTTCTGATTTATTTGTTATATTTAGATTTCCATCCAAAGTATCTGTTACATAAGTCTCTGGATATATATCTGGGGTTGCGTAGTAAGCCATCAATTCTTTGTAGTAATCATTAGTTAGTGAAAGTGTGTCTAACATGGTTTTATTGATGTTTTTGAGAATTAACATCGCCATTTCTCGAGTAAGTGTTACTCCGCTTACTGGTTTAAATTGGAAGTCTCGTAGTAATTTATCTAAATTGGCTGCTAGGGTACCATCTTTGATTGCATCAGCATGAGCGGTTGCGTTAGATAAGTTTGTATTCAAATCATTTTCAATACTCTTAAGATCGCTAAGCGAAGCATAAAATCCTTCGTATAAGTTGTTGTATACATTTGTGTCACTATTTAGAGATAATGCTTGAGGTGTTGTGCTAGTATATTCATTTACTGTTGCAATATTGCCCACGGCATTATCTATTAGTCCGTTGATAATTACATTCTTTTCTTTTTCGAGTTCGTCGCCAGTGGTTGTGTCTTTTTTGACAGTGGACAAAAAGTTTTTCATCATGTCTTTGAGTGCGTTTCTTGTTATAAACAAACTATTGCCCTCTGCAGTGCTTGGTTTTTGGACGCTCTCGCCAGTTGATTTGTATGCAAAGTCTACAAATTGGCGAGCAACATTGTTCTCGTCTTTGATTGTATTAAAGGCTATTGCATCCAAGTTTTTGCCAACCTCGTTTGCCACATTGTCGATTGAGTATACAACTTCTTTGTTAAGTGCAATAAGTTTGTTTACAAAACCAAGTTCTCTTTGCCATGACATAACTTTGTCATTATCTCTTATGTTGGTCATTTGTTCGGCTACATTGCTAATAAGTGTATTAAAAGCATTCTTTTGGGTTTGTTCATCGGCTGAATCTTCACTAGTGATTGTAACCTTGCTAGCATCAAATATTTCGATAATAAGCGAAGTTAGTATATCTCTTGTAATAATTTTGCTATTGCCCTCTGTATTTGAGTAAATATCTGTATAACTATAACCTAATGTATCGTCGCCTGATGTAACGAATGCTATATTATCTAGGCTTTGTCCCAAAGAGTTGAGGCTTTGTTGATTTTTTTGTTGTGTGCGTTGAACTCTGTCTGCATAAGCAGAATCGCTCTCACCGTCATTTTTGGTAGGGCACTCAAGCATATCCTCGGTGACTTTGAGTTCGGATAAGTTTTTGAGATTAGTAAGTTCTCTTTCAAAACTTATAGGTGTAATGCTAGTGTCGTGGATATTGTCTATAATGCCGTTAATCTTAGGCGTAGTAGAAGTGGCAGGAGTTCCCTCAAGTGCGTGTTGAACTGCGTTTCGAATCTTACCCTCAGCAAATTTGCTGGTGATATCTGCAGACATTGACTCTATACTAGTTGCAATCAATTCTCTTATGTCATCGCTTGTAATTAGGAGGGAGAGCCTTGTAGTGTCGTTTTTGTAAACAACTTTGTCAAGAGTGATGCCAATAGTATCAATTCTAGATAAAAGGTTGTCGCCACCAAACTCAGTGTCTGTCAAGCTTGTGATATGTTCAAGTTCTATTTGCCAAAAGTTTTCAATACTCTTTGCAAATGTTTGACCTCCAATTAGGGTGTCTTTGGTTGCAACTTTTCCAGCAATAGTATTTAGTCTATCGCTTATTTTGTCTATAATGCTATTAATTTTTGTTTGTGTTGCATCGGTTGCAGTTGTATCTTTTGCATTTTTTACTGCAACGGATACGAGTTTGTATATTTTGTCGTTAGGGATTATACTTGTGTGGTCGGTCTGAGTACTGCAAGACGCAAGGCTATCTAGGTCAGCACCGATTTCTTTGACTTTTTGAATGTTTTGTAGGTCGCTTGCTTTTTTGGCAATCTTTTGTAGTGTTTGCAAGTATTCTATTTCTGTTTGCCAAAATCCTGCTTTGTTTGAGTCTTTGAGGATTTGTTCGTCATTGCTATTTAAGTTGGCCTTAATTTGGTTAAACATCTCATACATAACATCATTGATGCTTTGTGGGTTAGTAGTGCTTCCGGCATTGTATTCAAAATCGTCTGGGAGGATTATCTCAGATATTGCATCAACTGCAACATTCATAAAGTCAAGTGTTACGCCGTTGCCAAACAAAGTTGTACCTTTTGCTTTGTCAAGACTTTTGCCAAAAGTACTGGTTATGTCAAAATTGGAAGTGTCAATCATGTCGTAAACTTCGCTAATAAGCGAGACAACCTTGGTGAGTTCGTCTTTCCAAAAAGTATTGCCGTCCTCATATGTGTGGTTTGAGATAATTAAGTTGTTTTTCATTTTGGCAAATACAGTATTTAGTTTTTCCAAACTCTTGATACTGCTTGAGCTTGTAATATTATTGTTTGCATAGTCTAAGATGGATGTAAATAGACTTATTGTTCCCGAAACCAAGTGAGGGTTGCCGTCAGTTGCTGTCTTGTTTCTTGCTGTGAATAGGCAAGTCTTGTCTAGTTTGTCTAGACATTCGCCCAAATTTCCAAAGACCTTTTCGCTAAACACGATAGTATCTATCCTCGTGCCCTGTCTTAGGTCTTTGCCATCAACAATCTCACCTAAGAATCCTTTCTCTTTGTCTCTAAGGCTCCTTACAACTTCGGCTATAGTTTGCATCTCGGTTTCCCAATGATCAACAACTTTGATATTATTCAAAAATTCGTTTTTGGTGTAGTCCTCAAACTCGGTAGGGAGTAGATTACCAAGCAAATCTCCAATTGTATCTATTGCGTAACCAATTAAATTTTGATATGTGTATGTGTCAATAATTCCCGAAGATTTGATTGTGTCAAGCAATTGCCCAAGTGGAGCAAGCGACTCTGTTGTGAGATAAATACTTGAGTTTGTATCTAGAGTCTTAATCATTGTAACAGACTGATTGACAAGGTTTGAAAAACTAACCTTGAGATTTTCGGTTGTGTAATTAACTTCTTGGTAATTTAGATTTAGTGCTGTTTGCAAAAAGTTTAGTCCAATGTTTAGAATATATGGCATTGTTAAATTAACGGTTTGAAGATTAAAGAGTCTTGTTGTAAATTGTGTGCCAAAATCGTTATCTAGTCCTTGGATAATGTCTATAGGCTTAGCAAAGTTGTTTTGGAGTATTCTTACAAGCAAGCCTTGATTGTTGAGATAATCCGCCAAGTCAAGAAGATTTGTGCTCTCAACAAATACATTTATACCCTTAGACTCAGCAAGCGCCTTGATTGCATCTATCATAAGTTTGTTGACAATTTGATTGTCCGAAAGGGTTGTGTTTGAGTTGACAACAAGTGTACATGCAACTGGAATCAAGTACTCAGATACACAATCAACTAGGTTTACTTTTTTGGCGGTTGCTAGCAAATTTTTGCTGTCGGCAATAAGCGTTGCCATTTGTTCTTGGGTGAGACTGGATAGATTTCCGCCACTAGTGTAGAACTTATATTTGCCAATAAGTGCGTCAGCTTGTTTGGCTGTGGCTACGATGTTTTGAACATCTCTTCGCAAAGTGACATTGGTGTTATTGATTTTTTGGGTTGTCAAATAATCAAATTCAGCAAGTCCCAACCCCTCTATTCCAAGGTATTTGGATACAGGTTTCAAAATAGACTTTTCGTAAGACTGCAGTATCTCGCTTGTAAGTCCGTTGGTTTGTTGGTCAATATCTATGGTTTCCTCTTCGATGTTTTCAAGCTTCACGGCGTTTACATCTTTTAGGACTCCCATAAATCCATACACAGGGATTAGAGTATTGAGCATTACAAATAACCCAACAAATCCTCCAACAAGTGCACCCCAGAGTCTATGCTTGTTGTATTTGATTTTTTGTTTCTTTTCCTTTTTCTTTTTTGCGGGTTTCTTTTCGCGACTCTCGACTGTTTGGTTTTCTGCAAAATCAAATTTTGGAATTTCTGGATTTTGTGGTTCAATCTCTTTTTTGATAAAAGTGCCGTCATTTCCAAAAATGTTTTGGGTGGCGGTTAAGTTTTCTTGTTTGAGATTTTTGAACTGCACGCTCTCTTGTGTGTAGTTCATCTCACCTTGTGGACGAGGCTTAGTTGCATTTGTATTCACAGTCTCTTGTTGCGATTGAACTTGACTAGCGTCACTTGTATTTTGAGTGGCAGGTGTTGTATCGCTTGGAGACAATGGCTGTGAGTTTTCATTTTCGTTCTCGCCAAAACTACTAAATCCCAAATTCTCCTTAGGCTTGCGTGGTGCAAATGTGAGTTTGTAGAATAAGTAGTTGAGCGGTAGTAACAAATATTTGCATATCCAAAACAAAATAAGATAAACTATGGCATTAATAAATACAAGAGGCAAAGCTGTTATGACTTTGACAAATTCTGGATTTTTGTTTGAAAAGTCATTTCCCAAAAATGACTTGACAAGATAAGCTACAATCTCCTCGATACTCATCTGTCCAGTAAGCGTTGACTCGCCAATTGTTATATCTGTATTTACTCTAATTTTGAGCAGTGCCGAAGTAATAGGGATTGTTACAAACAAAAGTATAATTGATGTTATAATCAAAAATATTCCTCTACTTGCTGTTTTTCTAAGTCCTCTAATAAGTCCCCAGATAACTCCAAAGACAACAAAGACCGCAAGCAAAATGTTTAGTCCCAAGACAATATATTGACCCATAAAAAATCCTTTTTTAGTTTTTTTATATTATTTTAACAAAAAAATATTATTTTTACTAATAATTATTGTAATTATAATGCTCAAAGTAAAAATTTTTTGTTGAAAGTTGCACTTTTCAAAAAAAATTAGTTAATGCTAAATTGTGTTTGAATTTTTTTGAAAAAAAGTTATACTAATAAGAGTAACAAAAAAAGGAAAATTAATTTATGAATATTTGGAGAGATATAAGTAGCGAAAGAATCAAGCCTGACGACTTTGTTGCATGCATAGAGATTGAGCAGGGTAGCAAAAATAAGTATGAACTAGACAAGGAAACAGGTCTAATAATTCTAGATAGAGTACTGTATACAAGTACGCACTATCCTATGAACTATGGCTTTATTCCGCTAACTTATGGCGACGACCATGACCCACTTGATGTGTTTGTTTTGTGTAGTCAACCAATTGAAAAGATGAGCCTTGTTAGATGTTTTCCAATAGGTGTAGTTGATATGAAAGACAGAAATGAGGGCGACCAAAAAATCATTGCAATTCCTTTTGGCGATCCGCAATACAATGGCTATAGAGATATCTCCGAGCTTCCAACTCACATAATTGATGAGTTAAGGCACTTTTTGACAGTCTACAAGCAACTAGAAAACAAAAAAGTCGAAGTGCTCAAAACCGGCGGTGCTGAGTGTGCCCAAGAGTGCATTAAGCAGGCTATGGCTCAGTACAGAAAATTTATTTTGGGTGAACAATGAGAGTAATATTACAAAGAGTAGATAGTGCTCATTTGTCTAGTGATAATATGACAAGTTCTATAGGATTTGGACTACTGGCTTTTGTTGGCGTAAGTCAAAATGATACTGTTTTTGATGCACATTATTTGGCAAAAAGAATTGTTAATCTGCGTATGTTCAAAGACGAGTTTGATAAGTCCAACTTGTCTTTGCTAGATGTTAAGGGCGATATTATGATAGTAAGCAATTTCACCTTGCAAGCCGATACAAAAAAAGGCACAAGGCCGGACTTTTTTAGGGCAGGCAAAGCGGATATGGCCAAGGCTCTATATGAGACCTTGATTAAAGATGTCTCTGCGTATATCCCAAATTGTGCACATGGAGATTTTGGAAATCATATGGACATTGACTGCAAGCTCAATGGACCTTTTACACTGATGATTGAATCGGAGGGTAGAGGGCGTGAATAATAGTTTAATTTGTATATTTAATCTCTACAAAAATTTGCGTAGTGTTCAGGAAATCGTTGGCGAAATTCTTACAATGGACTATTATGTTTATGATAACGATTACGAGCAATCGGTACTGCTTATCGACCAGTTTGTCAAAAAATACAATAGAGAAATCAAACTAATAAGTAGTCTTAGAAAAGACGGAATTGTAGTTGTCGATGATGACAAAACTTTGTACGAAGAAAAAGACGAAGTCGAGGTCAACAGTGATGCACAGTACATAAGAGATTGCCTTATAATAATTGGCGCAATTCGTGCTGGAATGAGATCGGATATTCGAAGTGTAATGGAGGAAATAGGTTGGCTTTGAGAGGTGATTTATGGAACAATTAGACGAAGTACTTGAAAAGATGATGCTACAAGGATTTGAAAAAATTCTTGCCAATGAAGAAAGTTTGCTCAAAACCCTTGGGACTCTTGGTGTTAAGGAATACAATACTCTAGATACAATATGGACACTTAAAAAAACAAAAAGCAACACTGCAAATAATATTGCCAAAGCTCTAAATATTACAGCTGGAACACTCACAACAAATCTCCAGAGACTAACTGACAAGGGCTATGTTTACAAAGAGCGAGATACAATGGACAAAAGAGTTGTGTATGTCTTTCTTACTCCTACAGGGGTTGGGCTTAGACGCAGTAGAGAGACCGCTCACAAAAAATTACTGCGACAGGCACTGCTTAGACTCTCCGACTCCGAAAAGGTCGCACTGTGTAGTCTACTAAATAAGATTGAATACTAAAAAAAACAAAGCGAGATTTTTCTGTTCGCTTTGTTTTTTTGTTAGTAATCCTGCAAAATATTTTTCATAAACTCGATTAATTCTTGGCTATATCTATCATCATTAATGCCTGCCAAAATATTGCTTTTGACAAATCCAAGTGGTGTGCCCATGTCTAGTCTTTCGCCAATGACTATTTTGCCGTACAAGTGTTCATTTTTGATTAGGTTAAAGAACGCATCAGTTAAATAAATTTCGCCATTGTCGTGGACAGGACAGTTTTTGAGGCTCTCAAAAATTTCGCTTGTGAATACCCCTCCGCCAGTATAGCAAATATCGCTAGGGGACTGCTCTGGACTTGGTTTTTCGATAATATTAGTAATCTTGATACAGCCATTGTCGCTCTCAAAATCAACCATACCAAATCTGCCACTATCCTCAATATTTATCTTTCGCAAAGGTACAATGTTTGTTCCTAACTTTTTGAACTCATCTAGTATTTGTTTGGTGTGACTTTGACCAATAATTATCTCATCAGGAAAAGACACAACAAAAGGCTCGTCACCCACAAAGTTCTTTGCCATTTGGACAGCATATCCTGTACCCTTGGCATTTATCTGTCTAACAAAGGAAATATTTACGCCGTCATATATTTTGGCAAGACACTCGAGTTCTTGAAATTTATGAGTGTATTGGAGTCTATCCTCGAGCTCAATGTTTCTGTCATAGTAATTCTCCAAACACTCTTTGTTTCTTCCAAGGATAATTAAGATGTCTGTAATTCCATTGTCCCTAAAGTCGCTAACAATGTAGTCTATAGCTGGTCGGCTGAGTATCGGAAGCATTTCCTTAGGAATACTCTTTGAAATTGGCAAAAACCTTGTTGCAAGTCCGCCACACAAAATAATACCTTTCATAAAAAACCTCTTTTTTGTTATTGTACAATTTTTATTGGGTATTGGCAAATTAAATTACAAATTTACACAAAATAAATGTAATTTATTGTAAAAAATGCTATTTGAATTTATTTGTTAATATAAATATTTTATGTTACAATCATCTCTAGAGTTTACAAATAATTAGGAGTTATTTATGGTTGACTTTTTAGGCAAAATCTTTGCCGGAATCTTTGGTACGCATTCGGGACTTGCGACAGTTATTATTAGTATGTTTCCACTCATTGAGTTGAAGGGTGGAATCCCAGTCGGAATGAGTATGGATTTTTGGGGAGAGAATGCACTTGATGCTACAACATCATTCCTGCTTGCAATGCTTGGCAGTTGTCTTGTTGTTCCTATTCTTGCACTTATTTTCAAACCAATAATTGAGTGGCTCAAAAAGACTAAGCTCTTTAGAAAAATTGGCAACATGCTTGACCAAAAAATTAAGAATCACTCAGAGAGTATCAAAGACAAAACCAAGAACGAAAAGTCGCAAGCCAAAAAGACTTGGCTTAAGTGTTTATTTATATTTGGATTTGTAGCAGTGCCTCTGCCTCTAACCGGCGTGTGGACAGGAACATGTGTTGCTGTTGCAATTGGACTTAAGTATTGGCAAGTTGTTTTGTCATGCGTTTTGGGCAATATGGTTGCAGGACTTATAATCGTTACTGTTTGTGCAGTGTTCCCTCAGTTTACAACAATATTGTTTTTGATATTTTTAGTGTTTATTTTGATAATGATTGCTTACTCTATTATCAAACATATTACTGCCAAAAAATCAAATAAACAAACTACTCAACCACAGTTGCAAGCGGAAGATAATACTAATATTGCAAACAATTCTGCAACTCAAAAAACCACTGAAAGTGAGCAAATAAACGCAAACGAGAATATAATAATTAATGGAAATAATGTAGACAAAAAATAAATTTGTATAATCCATGGGAAGATAGCGATATCTTCTTTTTTTGTCGTATACAATTTCGTATTTGCAGTTATAATGTAAGTAATTGTCAGCAATTCACATATATTTGTCAAAAACAATATAATGGAATTAGGGAAATTATGTAGGAGAAAGTATGGACGATATAGAATATTGCAAGTTGTTAGAGAAATTAAATCGTGAGCTTAATGGTTATAGAGAAAGGATAGTCTCGGTAATTGGAGCGACTGGGCCTACTGGTGCAACGGGGGCGAGTTTGGACAGTGCAGAGGTTGCATGTGTTTCAACTGTTTCGCCTGAGGAACCAGCAGATGTCAAACTTATCAGGGAGGATAATCGCCTGTCATTTGAATTCAGTATTCCTAGAGGTATGACTGGTGCATCCGAAAAAGTTTTGGCAGGTGTTGCAAAAAGTATTGATGCAGAGTCTGATCCGCAAGTTGTGGATAGATATGAGGGAGATAATCATTTTATAGATTTCTTTGTGCCAAAGGGTGCTACCGGTGCTACTGGTGAACGAGGTAAAACGGGAGACAAGGGTGACGCCGGCGACAAAGGTGAACCAGGCGAGAAAGGCGAAAAGGGTGACCAAGGTCCACGAGGCTTCCCTGGTGAAATTGGAATTAGTGAGGTTATAACAATTGACGGAACTGTGACAGTGGGACCAGACGAAGTGGCAGAAGTTCAAGATGACTTCGAACGAAATATCCACCACTTGACTTTTTATATTCCTCAAGGCAAACAAGGCGAAAAGGGAGTTGCTGGTCAAAAGGGCGAAATGGGACCAAAGGGTGAAACTGGGCCAATGGGCGAAACTGGTCCGAGAGGAGAAAGAGGAGAGCAGGGAAACACTGGTGTTGCAGGACCTCTGGGACTCACTCCAGATATTGGAGCCACAGTTTACTCCTCAGATTCTCAGACCATTACAAATAATACAGCTATCAAACTGGATAAGACTGAGCATTTGTCGATTTTGCAGTTAAGCGATAATAGCCTAGTCGCAACAAGGGCTGGAACATATCTTATTAATTTTTCGATAAACAACGGCACTGGTGCAACCACTGGGGATAGTATCGGTCTTGCTATTAATGGTCAAGTAGTGGAATCATCTAAGAGACCATTGACCGTAAGTACAAATACGAGTGCTACACTTATTAAGCGTTTGCAGGCATCGGACAAATTAACTTTGGTGCCACAGATTGGCGGTGGCAGAACTCTCAATGCGTCTGGAGCTCCAAGTGCTATGCTTACAGCAATGCTAATAGCACTTTAAGCTAAATTCAAAAACTCCACCTTGGAGCAAAGTGGAGTTTTGTTTTTAATAATTTCAAATTTTAATATTTCTAATGCATATCAAAAAATTTGTTTTCACCAATATCTAGTTTTGTGATACAATAAATTAAAATTAACGAAATTCAAAAAGGAATTATCTATGCAATTGACTTATCAGAAATTAACAAAAAACAATATAATTGATGCATTGAAAATAAAACATCAATTGTTTCCAGAATCTAATTCTGATGAGGATTATAATAATTATTTTTGTGGAAAGACAAAATCTAATTATTACTTGATTCTTGAGGATAATAATCCGTGTGCAACGATAGGTTGGTATGATTTTGATAACACAGACAAAAATGCATTTGTAGGCTGGTTTGGTGTTTTGTCAGAATATCAGCATAGACATATTGGAATAGAGATTCTTAATTATATAATTGATGAAGTCAAGGCTCTAAACTATGATTATTTGCGAGTATATACTGACAAAGAAGTAAATTTTGCATCTACAAAATTATATAATAAAGTTTTTGATTTTTGCGAAGACTATACCTATCCAGACAAACTAGGCAAAACGAATAACTTTGTAATATACACCAAGTGTTTCAAACAGTCTTTTGACAAATGGAACAACGCTCCACTTAACGAAGATGATAATTATAGTTTTTAACTAAAAAAGACAGCATGATTTTTGAAGTGTCCCCTACGGGATTCACTTCTATTTGGGTGCTGTCTTTTTGAATGATTGGTGCGCCTGATTGGACTTGAACCAACGACACCGAATTTCGAAGACTCGTGCTCTATCCAGCTGAGCTACAGACGCAAAAA
>JAEDFU010000004.1 GCA_016297915.1 Clostridia bacterium
CCCCTAACCTTTACATCGTGCTTTTGCACGATATAAGGTGC
Organism: Clostridia bacterium; assembly: GCA_016297915.1. Lineage (GTDB taxonomy): Bacteria > Bacillota > Clostridia > Christensenellales > UBA1242 > UBA11490. The sequence goes on from JAEDFU010000004.1 coordinate 42, forward strand.
GTCGACCTCCCACCTTACACTGCTTTGCAGTGTGTATTGCTTTTAAGCAATACATCAGGGTGCACCCTGCATACACAGTATTGCCAAATTTATTTTGGCATAAGTGGGGTCGGTGTGTATTCGGGAACTCGTCAGTGTTCCACTGCCACCCGAAGAATGACGCTTCGCTTATTGCGAGTCCACTCATCTCTACCATGAGCAAGTGTTTGACGCCTGTCAAACACTTTTTCTTTTAACTAGGAAGTGTTGAAAGTTTACTTTCATAAACGAACCTAGGGAAAGAAAAATAGTTTGCTTGCAAACTTGCGAATGTGTAGAGATGAGCGGACGAGAACTACAGTTCATTATATCCCCCTAACCTTTACATCGTGCTTTTGCACGATATAAGGTGCGTCGACCTCCCACCCTACACTGCCTTGCAGTGTGTATTGCTTTTTAGCAATACATCAGGGTGCACCCTGCATACATAGTATTGCCAAATTTATTTTGGCATAAGTGGGGTCGGTGTGATTTATAAAAAAAGCTTATTGTATTTAATTTGCAATAAGCTTTTTTTGTTTTAGAATAACGGCGTAAACAATTTGACAAATGCACAAAAGAGTTTGGTGAAAATGTTTTGTTTGTAGTCTTTCATATCCACTGCTGTACTTAGGATTTGTTCAAAATCCGCTTGTATATCTGGGATACATGCAGACTTGTACATAAGCACACCACATTCATAATGATGAACAAAACTCCTGTAGTCAAAGTTCACTGTCCCAACAACAGCAAATTCATTGTCTACTAAGACTTGTTTTGCATGAATAAATCCTTGGCTGTATTCAAAAATTTTTATTCCATTTGATTGCAACTCTTTGTATGATGACCTTGTTATCATAAAGATTGTTCGTTTATCTGGAATATGTGGCGTAATGATTTTGACATCTACGCCTCTTTTGCTTGCATTAATTAATGCATTTTTTAGTTTGCTATCAATTATTAAATATGGCGTAGTAATTAGAACACTATCTTTGGCTTGACCGATTAGATTGATATATAAGTTTTCAGCAACATAATCTCCATAAAAATATTTTGGTCCGTCGCCAAATGGACAAACCAAGCCCTGTGACTCAGACTGATGTGGAACTATATATTTATCAAACTTTTCGCCCATTTTGCTTTGAATATCGTACAGTTGCAAGAACATACACACAAGACTATCCACAGCAGAACCTTCGAGCCTAACCGCACTATCTTTCCATGTTCCATAAGGGTGCACCTCGTTTATATATTCGTCAGCAATATTGATTCCTCCCATATATCCGACTTTGCCGTCAATAACAGTAATTTTTCGGTGGTCTCGATTGTTATAAACTGACGAAGTTGTATATGAGTACTCATTAAATTTGACGCACTTAATCCCTATTTTTCGCAATTTCTTGGCAAAATTTGAAGGCAGTCTAGAGATTGTTCCTAGGTCATCATATACTACTCTGACTTCCACTCCGTCTTTGACTTTTTGCTGGAGCACGGAGTATATTTGCGACCACATTTTGCCACGCTCAATTATAAAGTACTCCATAAAGATATAATCTTTGGCACTCGACAAGTCTACTAAAAGACTATCCAAAAAGTCCTCACCACAACTTAAAAATTTGGTATTTGTATTTTTGTAAGGAACAAAACCAGTAGTCCTATAAATGTAATTAAATACCCCACTCGCATCTTTGAAATCAGTTGTAATAAGTTTTTGAACATCGCTAGATAATTGAATATTCTTGCCAAATTGATTGAATGTATATTCTGAGTACTTTTTTACTTTTTTTGGAATTTTTATTTTCAAAAACAAGAAACAAAACGCAACTCCAACCAGTGGCATCAAAATACACAAAATTACTAGTGGTAGTTGCCCCTCTATTATCATATCCGAATTGATAATCGCAAGCACAACAAAAAGTGCAATTATAGACAAAACTATATTAATCGGAACAATTTGAAAGCTCTCAGATATAACAAGCGGAAAAACTATATACAAAACAAGTTGCATAAGTATTGCAAGACAAATAAGAGTAAACCTGCTAAATATTAATTTTAAACACTTTTTCATAAAAAACCTTTTGATTTAGTTTGCAAATATTTTAAGCGTATTATAACATATTTTGAGACAATTCATAATTAAAAACTATAATTTTTGGATTTTTTATAATCTCAAATTTTTAGAAATTATACTAAAAATTAAGTTGTAATATTTAGTTAATGTCAACTGTAAGTATATCTTCCCCAAATACAACAAAACAAATTTAAGGAATGAGTATTGCATTTTTTGGAAATGTGCACTAAAATGTCACGGTATAAAAAAATTATTTTTTTGCCTACACTTGACACACTTGTTTTGAGCAAAATGGAAGAAGGCAAATATTTGAGCATTAATTGTGTAAACTAACTCAAAATCCTTGCTCCCTATATCACAGCTGAAACTAACTTTTTTAGCTCTTGAAAACAAGTTAAATGAAAACCAAATGGAACAAAATTAATTATTTGAAGCAAAAGCAAAAAGACACACTTAAATAAGCGTGTCTTTTTTGTATAATTATACATTGAGTTCTGCCTTTAAAATATCTAGTCTACGATACAATTCGTCTTTGCCAAGTACACAACAGATTGAGAACAAATCTGGTGTATTGGTTTTTCCTGTAAACGCATATCTAATAATATTACACAAACTAGCCACATTTCCATTATATTTGCTTGGGTCTTGTTTGTAAAGTTTGTTATCTACGCAAAAGTTGTTGTTTTCTGCAAGCTTTTTTACTCTTTCAAACCAATCAGTCTTGTCCAAATCACTCTCAAAGAGTACAATATAAGTTTGCAATATTTTGCATAATAATGCATTGTCTATGCCTGTAATTTGCGAGAAATCGTGCTCTATATTTTCGAAATTATCAAACATATAATTGTAGTATTCCCTAACCATAGACCATTTGAAGATATCTTTTCTAGGTTTTGGGGTGTCTCTTTCGATACTTAGAACATCTATTGCATATTGCTCGTTTGATTTCAACATCTCAGCAAACTCTGTATCATAATCCTCCGCCCAAGCAAGCAACTGATTATAAACATTGCTAGCCGAAAGCCTTGATATATATTCTTTGGATACATCGTTTAGTTTGACCATATCAAACATTGGGTTTCCACTGCCAATTTTTTCGAGTTTAAATGGAAATTCGTGATAATCAGTATTTGGATTTTCCTTTCGCCACATTTCAAAATCACTGTTAAGTAGATTTAGTAAATATTCCTTAACAGCAATTATTGGATAACCGTCTTGTACAAAGTACATACAGTTAGCTTCAGGATCTTTTCGCTTACTTAATTTTCTCTTTTTGCCATCATCCAATTTGCAAATGTTTGGAGTATGCACATAAGGAATAAGATTAAAGCCAAATTTTTGAAAAATTTCAATGTGACTTGCAACCGACTGATACCAATCCTCTCCACGAACAATCATTGTTGTTCCCATAAGAGTATCATCAACAGCGTGAGCAAACGAATAAACTGGGATACCATTACTCTTGATAAGAACCACATCCTTACCATTTTCCCTTATCTCTCTCTTGCCCTTGATTAAATCATGAATTTCAAAAGTTTTGTCCGGATTACCGGTAGAAAGCAGTCTTAGAGCAAATGGTTTGCCAGCGTTAAGATTTTCCTCAATATCATCGAGAGTCAAATTTCTACATACATCATGGTCAATTGTATCGTTGTTTTGCTCAATTTCTTGTTCTCTCTTAGCTACTATATCCTCTTTGTCCTCAAGTTTGGAACAAAAACAAGGATAAGCTCCGCCTCTTGACACCAAGTACTTAGCAAAAGCCCTATAGATATCCAATCTTTTGCTTTGTACATAAGGCCCATAAATCCCCTTTTCAGGTTCATTTCCTCTATAGCCTTCCATAGGGATGATATCAAATTTGCCAAGAGCTTTGTACAATAGGTCTCCGGCATTTTCAATCTCTCTTTTCTGATCTGTATCCTCAAGCCTTAAATAAAACACACTCGATGGAGTCTTAGCAAGCATTTCGTGCAATACACACTGAAATAATCCACCAATATGCAAGTATCCTGTTGGACTAGGTGCAAATCTTGTTACAACACCGTCTTTGAGAAGTGGTCTACTTGGATACTTAGCAAAATAGTAATTAATATCATCATTTACATTGGGATAAAGCAAATCTGCTAATTTATTAAAGTCCATATTTCTCCTTTTTTTGTTTACGCAACAATTAGTGACAAGTCATAGATTAGTTTTGCGAAGGTATTTGTTACAAAGTCATCTAAATACACAAGTGATGCTTTTTTTGATTTGGTTAAAGTATCCAAATAACTACCATAATCAACACCAGCAATAAGACCAAACTTATATTGCGCTATTTTGTAAATATCTTGTTCGTTATAGGTACTTACATATGTTTTGAGTCTCTGATTAAAGACACTACAGCTATACAAATAGTTATTTACCAATTCCATAATATTGTCATGTGCAGTCCCCTCGTCATCTAAGCCTGCAATAACTGTTGGAGATAGAGTTTTGATTGTATTTAGATTGTCTATAAGCGAAAATTTATTTGAATTCATTACAATCGAATCCAAATCGTCAGCAATCCCCTTTGACCCTACCGAATAGTCGAAAGCCTTGAAATTGTTTAAATAAACAATGTATGCAATATCTACATAAGTCTTTTCAATCTTGGTTTCCAGAGGCGATGCTGCAATTGCATCAGGATTAGAAACACAATACTTGTTGTTAAGATTGATAAATTTGTAAATAAAGTCGAACGACTTGTCTATAACCCTATTAAGTTCAAATGAATAATTAGAAAGATTAAATTCCATTACATTGCTAACGCCACCCTTAGTTGCATCACAGAATGTATTGTAAGCATTTTTGAAAGTTGCAAGTTGTGACTTGAGAGCTTGCAAACTATTATACAAGTCATTCATCTCATTTTTGTCATATTTTGCACTTGACATCTTCAAATAAAAATTCTCTTGATTTTTTTCGTAATAATTAAAGATATTATCCAAAATCTTTTGCTGATAGCCAAGAACCACATATTTTTTGGCAAGTTTATTCGAAGGCAATGTTGCATTAATTACATTTTTGACATCCGCCTCATAATTGATAACTATAGAATTTGGTCTAGTCTCGTCCGAAAAGAACTTATTATCGCCCTCAACGACACATACTTCCTTTGTTTGAGTATACAATTTATTTAGGTCTTGAGACTTATAATCATCTCCACAACCACACAAACAAACCAAAGCTACCAGCGGAAGAACAAGTAAACTAAAAAACTTTTTCATACACACACCTCTTAGTATCCTAGCACATTAAGTACATATATAAGACTACTTTGTGCACCGATTACAATTTCACTCAAGTTTTGACCATCCGCCATCTGTTGTTTGGCTATGTTTTGTTTGCCAAGTGCTTTGTTATACTCGGACGAATACTTATTGCTTAGAGTATTATAACTATTCAAAAAGCCGTATTCTGTGTACTTTGTCGAAAAGATATTTACATTTTGATTAATCTTAATAATTTTGTCCAAAACCAAATGCAAATCGTGTGCATAATAAGGCTCTTCCATAATCTTAATACTAGACTTGGTTGCCACATTTAGACTACGGCCAAAACTATCCATTAATGCAAGCTTGGTATCAAAGATTGTTTGAGAATACTTAGCTTTGATTATTTCAAACATTTTGGCAATCAACTGAGATGCATTATTAAGACATTCTCTATATGTCACTCTTAAGTTTGAGTAGTTACCGAGCAAAACTTCCATTTCTGTATTTGTACCAGTAACCGTTGCTTGACACGAATTTAGATTGTCTATGTTATCACTTAGAGACTTATAACTGCTTGTGTACTTTTTTGCAATTGATTTTAATTCCTTGGTCAAGCTATCAATTCCAGTTGTGTTTTTGATATAAGGAAGCAAACTAGATATAATATTATCCGCCTCTTGTTCCATTACTGTATAACTATCAAAGTAACATGTTACATTGCCACCCTCATCGTAGGTTGTAATTATAGTGTCAGATAACATTGTCTCTCTTAGAGATATAATAGACTTTTCGTTAGACGATGCACTCGAAAAAAGCTGCGACGCATCCTCACCATAATAATTGTATTTTCTCAAACTAATAAGTTTTTCTTTTGTTCCCAACGACTCTTTGTAGTCAACAATCTCACAAACTTTGTTATATGCGACTACTTCGTCTTTTTCCTTAAAGACAAACGCCCAAATGCCGAATGCTATAACTACTACAACACTGAGCGCTACGACTATTTTGACCCAAAACTTCATACTCTCTCCTAATCAATTGAATATGTTTACACAATTATCAATTATATTTTATCAAAGTTTGATATTGTCGTCAATGAAATCCCCTTTAGTATTCGACATTTTTGAGCACTAATCCTTTGGACGGCATAGTTTTGCCAGCCTGGTCTCTTGACTTTGACTCAATAACATCCTTTAGCTTTTCACACTGTAATTTGCCATAGCCAACATCAACAAGTGTTCCCATGATAATTCTCACCATGTTATACAAAAAGCCATTGCCAGTGATAACTAATTTGTATAGACCGCCACCCAAATCAACTATACTACAAAGATAAACTATTCTTACTTTGTCCTTAACCTCAGTGTTACTTGCACAAAAACTCGAAAAATCATGCTCACCCTCAAAATACTTACACGCTTCCCCCATAGCCTCAATATTTACATTTAGACCAATTTGTGTCGCAAATCTCTCGTAAACAGCATTTTGCATACCGCAGTAAAAGTAGTACTCATATGTTTTTTGCTTGGATGAATACCTTGCATGAAAGTCACTGCTACACTTATCTATCTCAAGCACCCTTATATCCTTGGGCAGTATTGCATTGAGATAAGATAGTGTCCTATGTTCGTTAATATCCTCATTGCAATCAAAGTGGCACACTTGACAAATTGCTGACACACCAGCATCTGTTCTGCCTGACGCTACAATACTTATATCACTCTTCAAAACCTGTTTGAGTGCAGACTCCAACTCACCTTGAATAGTCACTTTGTCCTTTTGTATCTGAAATCCAGAATAATTTGCACCGTCGTAACTTATTTTTAGAACATATCTTTGCATAAATTTTCCTCATGGAATGAATTAAATCTAATTATACTTGTAATAATTAACTAGTCAATTTAATTTTAATACAAAATAGACAATTATTCAATTGTTTGAAAGGAATTTACACCAAAGATAGATAATTATTTGACTAATTTTGTGCTAACAAATATAATGAGAATAGTACTTTTTATGACAAGGAGAAAAATAGTGAAAAAAATTACAATCGACGGAAATACCGCCGCAGCAACCATTGCTTATGCACTAAGCGAAGTTGCTACAATCTATCCAATAACACCTAGTTCTACTATGGCGGAGCTCTGTGACCAATGGGCGTCTGAGGGCAGAACAAATATCTTTGGACACAAAGTCAAAGTTGTAGAAATGCAATCCGAGGGTGGAGCTTCGGGAGCTTTGCACGGAAGTTTGTGTTCGGGAGCTTTGACTACTACTTTTACAGCAAGCCAAGGACTGCTACTAATGATTCCTAATATGTACAAGATAGCTGGGGAACTCACCCCTTGTGTTATGCATGTAAGCGCTAGAGCACTTGCAACTCACGCTCTATCTATATTTGGTGACCATTCAGATGTTATGAGCATCAGACAAACTGGTTGGGCAATGCTTTGTGCATCTGGAGTTCAAGAGGTAATGGACATGGCACTTGTTGCACACTTGTCTACTCTTGAAAGCAGTGTTCCATTTGTACACTTCTTTGACGGATTTAGAACAAGTCACGAAATCAATACTATTGAAGATATTGATATTGAGAGCATCAAGACCTTAGTTCCTTATGACAAAATCAAAGATTTCAAAGCTAGAGCTCTAAATGCAAATAACCCTCATCAACAAGGAACTGCTCAAAACCCAGATATCTATTTCCAAAATAGAGAGACTGCCAATGAGTATTACATCAAGACCCCTGCTATTGTTCAAGATTACATGGACAAAGTTGGCAAGATTACTGGCAGGCATTATCATTTGTTTGATTACTATGGCGACCCAAATGCCGAGGAAGTAATAGTAATTATGGGAAGTGGCGCTAATACTACAGAGGAAACTGTCAAGTATCTAAATTCCCAAAAAGGTCAAAAAGTTGGCGTAGTTGTAGTAAGACTATATAGACCTTTTGATACCAAGGCTTTTGTTGATGCACTCCCTAAGACTGTCAAGAATATTGCCGTACTAGATAGAACCAAAGAGCCAGGAAGCAATGGCGAACCTCTATACAAAGATGTTGTTTGTGCGCTTGCTGAACACAACTTTAAGGCAACTGTATATGGCGGAAGATACGGTCTTGGTAGCAAAGAATTCACTCCAACAATGGTTAACGCTGTTTACGAAAATTTGCAAAGTTCCAATCCAAAAAACCACTTTACTGTAGGTATTAACGACGATTTAACTCATACAAGTTTGCCATTAATTAACAAAATCTACCCTAGTGACGAGAGCGTAACCGCATGCAAATTCTACGGCTTTGGTGGTGACGGAACAGTTAGTGCAAACAAGTCAAGTATCAAGATTATTGGAAACAATACAGACCTCAATGGTCAAGCATACTTTGAGTATGATAGCAAAAAGAGCGGCAGTGCTACAATAAGCCACTTAAGATTTGGCAAAAACAAGATAAACGAGAGCTATTTGCTAGATAATATCGACTTTGTGGCTGTTCACAAAGAGGCTTATGTAAGCAAGTACAACCTACTTAACAATGTCAAAGAAAACGGAACACTACTTCTTAACACAGGCTGGAATTTGGATGACTTGGATGTAATGCTTCCAAACAGAATGAAAAAAGAAATCGCATCAAAACATATCAAATTCTACACAATTGATGCAGACAAGATTGCTGGGGAAATTGGTCTAGGAAACAAAATAAATCTTGTTATGCAATCAGCATTCTTCAAACTTATTGGAATTATTCCAAGCGAACTAGCAGTATCTGAGATGAAAAAATACGCCGAAAAGAGCTATGGTAGCAAGGGTCAAGCGGTTCTTGATATGAACTACAAAGCCATAGACAGCGGTGTCAATAATATTGTCGAAATCAACTACCCAGCATCATGGGCAGATTTGAAAGATATGGAAGCAGTAATAGATAATAATTCCGAACAAGAATATTACGAAAAAATCATTAAACCTATATCTAGACTTGAAGGAAATGATTTGCCAGTAAGTGCATTTGACCCAAGAGGCATAGTTCCTACAAATACAGCTAGGTTCGAAAAGCGTGGAGTTGCAACTCAACTTCCTTGTTGGCAAAGTGATAAATGTATTCAATGTAATATGTGTTCGTTTGTTTGCCCTCATGCAGCAATTAGACCACACCTTGTCAAACCTGAAAATCTAAATAATGCACCAGATGGCTTTAAGTCATCAAATGCTATGGCAGAAAAGAACCTTAAATTTGTAATGCAAGTAAGTTCCAAAGACTGTACTGGATGTGGCGTCTGTGCTAGTGTTTGCCCTGCCAAAGAAAAAGCGATTCTTATGCAAGATGCAACCAATCTTATGGAAAAAGAAAACAAAAACTACGAATTTGTAAATTCTATTCCAAACGAAAAGAGTGGCGTATTTAAGCCAAATACTATCAAAGGCAGTCAGTACAACATGCCATACTTTGAGTTCTCAGGAGCATGCGCTGGATGTGGAGAGACACCTTATCTTAAGGTTATTTCGCAAATGTTTGGCGATAGAATGGTTATTGCCAACGCTACTGGTTGCTCTAGTATCTATGGTGGCTCATCCCCTACTTGTCCATTTGTCAAAGACAAAAATGGTCATGGAATTGCTTGGGCAAATAGTTTGTTTGAGGACAACGCAGAATTTGGATATGGTATCAAAATTGGTCATCAAATCCAACAAGACAATTTGCGTGCAAATCTAAATAAAATTTATGATGCCGAACTAGACAGCGAACTTAATGAGTTAATCGAAGAATACTCAGGTTCTGACGAGACAAATCGTCAAAGAGAACTTGCCGAACTTATCACAAACAAACTACAAAACATTCAAGTTCCACAAGAACTAAAATGCACCAAGGAAGCAATTTTGACGGACAAAAATAACTTCTCTAACGAATCTATTTGGATTGTCGGTGGAGACGGCTGGGCATATGATATCGGTTACGGTGGTCTTGATCATGTACTTGCAAGTGGCGAAAATGTTAATATCTTGGTGCTAGATACAGAGGTTTACTCTAATACAGGCGGACAAGCAAGCAAGGCAACTCCTATGGGTGCAATTGCCAAATTTGCTAGCAATGGTAAGCGTACTAACAAAAAAGATCTTGGCATGATTGCCGCTCAATACAAGAATGTTTATGTTGCCAAAGTTGCAATGGGTGCTGATATGAATCAATTCCTCAAAGCTATTGAAGAGGCAGAAAATTACAATGGCGTATCAATCATTATAGCTTACGCTCCTTGTATCAACCATGGAATCAAGATGGAAAATAGCCAACTCGAAGAGAAAAAAGCTGTCGAGAGTGGTTACTGGCATTTGTATAGATACAATCCAATGCTCAAAGAACAAGGCAAAAACCCATTTATTCTAGATAGCAAAGAACCTACTCTTGATTATGAGGAATTCCTAAAAGGCGAAACAAGATACAAATCCCTACTTGCTAAGGACGAGGAACTTGCCAAAGAACTATTTGAGGAAGCTAAGAGCAATGCTATCGACACATACAATCACTACAAAATGTTAGCAGAAAAAACAGATTTTTAGTCTTTAAAGAATTAATATTTATCACAACAATTTAAGTAATTATGACTTTACTTTTGTATAATTTTGAATAGTACACAAAAAAATACAGATATTCCCTAAATATCTGTATTTTTTGTATTTTGCATAGTACTTATTTTCTATTATTTTTAGTATGTCCCCACGACTTTTGTCAATCAAAAAACAACCAAATTCCCCAAATTTTTAGATTTTGACATATCACAGTAATAGGGCTTTTTTGCACCAAATTTTGGCTACAAAAAAACACCGATTACAAAGTTACTATTGCTAAAATCACTTTGATATCAAAGCAATAAATGAAAATAAGTATTCCTTTTTGTAATTGGTGTTTTGCTGGGTCAAAAGTTACTGCAAAAGTACAATTTGTCAGTCACTGCCCAAATTTATAATGTTGACATATAGGGCTCTATATGTTCATTACATTAGTAGGATATCTAAATTTTGATAAATTATACAATAGATAATATTTTGTCACGATTTTTTTTGATAACACTTATTATATCCTTGCAAATACATTCTGCAGTCAAGCCAAACTTAGCATATAACTCGGCAGGTTTGGCACTTCCGCCAAAGTCATCAACTCCATAGCATTTGCCATACTTTCCAACAAATTTGTACCAACCAGAAGTAGCTCCAGCTTCGATACTAAATATCGACTTCATTTGATTTGGAATTATGCTATTTTGATATTTTTCGGATTGACTCTCAAATAGTTCGACACAAGGCATTGATACTACTCTTATGTTGTAGCCTTTGGTCTTACACATTTCCTTAACTTCAAGTGCAAGAGAAACCTCACTGCCTGTTGCAATGATAACTCCGTTGAGTTCTCCTCTATCTTCCTTAGACAAAATGTATCCGCCGAATTTGGCGTCACTCAAATCACTCTCAAAGTCTCTCAAATTTTGTCTTGAAAGGATTATGTTGCTAGGCTTTTGCGAAGTGAGAGCAATTTGAAAACTTGCCTTAGTTTCAACCAAATTTGCTGGTCTAAAGGTGTACATATTTGGAATACATCTAAGAGTCCAAAGTTGTTCGCAAGGCTCATGTGTAGCTCCGTCCTCGCCTACTGCAATACTATCATGAGTAAAGACCGAAATACATTTAAGTCCCATAATCGCTCTAAGTCTTAGTGATGCTTTCATGTAGTCACTAAAGGACAAAAATGTACTATCTATAGGCACTAATCCTCCATACAAGGCAATTCCGTTTGATATACAGCCCATTGCAAATTCTCTAATGCCAAATTTGATATTTCTACCAGAAAAGTTTTCGTTTATTGCGCATGAATCATTATACTTAACCTTAGTACTAGAACTCAAATCTGCCGAACCGCAAATGATATTCTGATAACTCTTGCATAGTTCTTGCAAGACTAAATTTCCAAGGTCTCTTCCGGACAAGTCTTTGTTTGTCTCGATATCTGCAAGCATCAAATCAATGTTATCAAACTTGTTATTCAAAAATTGTTGTAATAATTTGTAATCTCCTGGATATGCACGAGAATAAACTTTTAGTTTTTCTTTGGTGTTTTTCTTGAAGGTATCAAATCTCTTTTTTAAGAATACAAAGTCTCTTGCAACATCTTTGTCGAGTTCAAATGGTTTAGAGTTTATTTCTAATTTTTCTCTTAGCAACCTAACATTTTCACTACCAAGTAGGCTTCCGTGAGACTTGTTGCTGTCTTGCAATACACTACCAAAGCCAATATGAGTATTGATCTGAATAAAACTAGGTTTGTCTTTGCTCTTTTTTGCAAGCAAAATTGCTTGGGTAATTTGTTCGACATCATTGCCGTCAGCAACTTCGATTGTATTAAAGCCAAGGCTTTGCATATACGCCAATGTATTTTGACCCATAACGCCAGAGATATCGCTATCTAGAGTTACTTTGTTGCAGTCATACAAAACTGTTAGCTTATTTAGCCCCAAAGTTCCAGCCAAGCTCAAAGCCTCATAGCTAACACCTTCCATCAGACACCCCTCACCAACGAGTGCATAGGTGTAATTATCAAAGAGTGTAAGGTCTGGCTTATTGAACTTAGTTGCCATGATTTTTTGAGCAATAGCAAGCCCAACAGCAGTAGCAACGCCCTGTCCCAAAGGCCCAGTTGTTGCATCAACACCCGGAACCAAACCAACCTCAGGGTGTCCCGGAGTAATAGAGCCTAGTTTTCTAAATTTCCTAAGATCATCCATTGAAATTCCAAAGCCAAAAGCGTGCAAAGTAGCATACAAAATACTACTTCCATGCCCTGCGGACATGACAAATCTATCTCGAAAAATATTTTTGTCGTCATCTGGGATAACATTCAAAATCTTGGAATATAGACTATATAGAATTGGTGCAGAGCCTAGAGCAATCCCTGGGTGTCCACTACCTGCCTCTTCTATCATATCTATTGCAAGTATTCTCAAACTATTAACATTTTTATTTTCCAAATCCATTTCTACTTTTCCTCATTATCCATAAAATTTAACGATTTCTTCCAAGAACTTATCCAACAAATCCTTGCCTGATAATTCTCCGCAATCGATAATCAAGTCAGATTTTTTTTCACAAATAAAATTTCTGTCATCAAACAAATCCCAATTAATAATCTTAACACTATCGGATAAGTTCTCACTATCTTGAATTTTTTTGTATCTATCTTTTGATAATTTCAAGTATACAATTACGCAACTATTTTTGATATATGTATAGTTTATATCTTTGTTAAGCAAGCTATACTCAACATTCAATACTGTATCTTCGTATGTACAAATACGCTTGAGTATTGATGACTCTTTTCTCTCCAAGTAATCCTTGCCACAAACATCTTCCATTTTTGCCATATCAAAGAGTTCAAACTCAATAATTTTTGCTACATTAGCATAATACATTTCCAATTTTTTAGATAAGTCTAAGCCAAACTGGTCAACAAATTGGTTTGATAAGCCAATAAGGCATATATTCGCTTTTGGCATTAACATTCCTCCCCAGTTAGATTACATATTTTGCTCGTGCAACCTATTAATTTCCCAATCTAACATTTATTTTTATTTAGCAATACCATATTTTGATTGTACAATAATTTTACAAGTTTTACAATAGTATTTAGTCAAAAATTCAAATTTCTTTAACTTTTTGCACTCCTATTTTGGTTCTCACTCGCCAAGTATTTCTCAAATTGTTTGTTTTGAACTTTGAACCTATAATTTTTCTTCCAAACCTTGATGTATGGGCTAATTATTATCCAAATAATAAACACAGAAAATATCAAAGTATAAATCCAATAATCAACAAAATTATAATTATCAATATTTTTGACGCAGTCAACTTGAATATCTTTTTTGAGCGTACAAACTACATTGCCAGACTCCAAGGTTGAATAATAATTATCAAACAAATCTGTATTGTTTGCTTTGTCGTAATCCAATATTCTTTTGATTGTTTCGTTTGCTGGATGACCATAAGTATTTACACCACAGCTAGCAACGGCAATTTTGGGACTTGTTATACTTAAAAATTCAGTTGTATTTGAATACTTGCTTCCGTGGTGAGATAGTTTTAGAATGTCCACATCAAGAACTTCGCTATATTGCGAGATAAGTTCCCTCTCAATATCTTCGGATATATCTCCAGCAAGGAGAACCCTTACATCATTATCCTCGATTATGATAGTTGGAGAATAATCATTTGTTGACGATAGTTCACCTATGTTTGCAGTATCTAGAGTTGTTAACATTCTGATTGTTACATCGCCGTCAGTTATATATTCGGATGTATTAAACTTAACACATATATCTTTGCTTACAAGAGTCTTTAATAATTGTCTATAAGTATAATTTTCACAACTTGGCTCGCAGTTTTCGTAAATCTCAAAAATCGCCGGTCTATAAAATGTGCCAACTTTGTAATTTTCGAGAATATAATTCATGTTTCCACTATGGTCAACATCAGGGTGAGTCAAAACAACATAATCAATTGTCTTGGAATTTTGGAGAACGACATTATCTAGATAATATTTTAGTTTGTGACAGTATTCCTTTGTGCCACTATCTACAAGCATTGTCTTGCCGTTTGAAAATTTGATTGCTATAGCGTCGCCTTGACCAACATCTACAAAATGCACTTGTGTTTCAAAACTCTTTGGAATGTTTGGACGAATATGTAGAAAAATCTCAAGACTATAGGAGAATATATTTGAAAACATCAAAAGAACTAGCATTGCTATCAAAATTATGTTAACCCAAAGTCTTTTTTCTTTTGTATTAGTCATCAATAAATTTTTTAAAACTCCACCAATGTTTTTTTAGTTTTTTCCTGCGAAACAAACTCTTGATTTGAGGAATCATAGCTTTGGTAGCCTTGTAGCCCTCATCTATCATCTCAAGCATGCCTGTTGTTTTGGATGCACTAAATCTCTTTAAATCAGGTTTTATCATAATATCCGAGTTTAGATAGCCTTTGATTGCATTACTCTTCATCATAACTCCAACACTGGTCACGAGCAAATCAAGGTATTTTTTTGATGTTGTTCCATTGCCTCGAGTTGAATTAATATCAATTGAAACAACAGCATCACATCCAAGTTTTCGCAAAACATCGGCAGGAATAGTATTTTGGAGACCTCCGTCAAATAGCACCTTATCCTCAAACTCAACAGCATTAAATACTGTTGGCACTGCACAACTGCCTGCCAAGGCCTTGCAAAGTCTACCCTTGGTGATATCTACTTCGTTGCCCGAAACCATATCAACAGCAACGGCACAAAATGGAGTTTTTAGATCCTCAACATTGATGTCGCCCATAGTATTTATAATAATCTTTTCGATTGCCTCGGTTGAACTTGGCATAAATGGAATCAAATTTTTTCGAACATCTTTGACTTTGAGTTTGGTTGCAATATCTAACATTTCCTGACTAGTAAGCCCATAAGCGAGCATTGCACCCACAACTGAGCCTATAGATGTGCCACTTATGTAGTCAAATTTGATATTCTCCTCCTCAAGTGCCTTAACGACACCAATAAGTGCAAAACCCCTTGCACCTCCACCACCCAGAGCAAGTCCAATTTTGCGATATTTTTTTAGTTTTGGAGCAACCAATATTTCCATACACCACACCTTTGTCTTGAGCTTTCGTACAGTAAGTTTCATAGTGACGAGCAAAACACCCTCAAGACTCCCTAAAAACTACTCATCCTATAAAATAATTATATACAAAAAATGTTTTCAAAACAAACAAATTTACATCAAAGCTTACTTTTTATATTTTAAAAAGTATTTCCAAAATTAATTGAAAAAATGCAGAGTTTGTTATATAATTAACAAAAGCGAGGAACAAAAGAATGTTTGTAATCAAGAAAAACTGGTTTGATTTATTAAAGAGTGAATTTGAAACCCCTAGTTACAAAAATCTAGAAAAATGGCTAAATCACGAATATCAGACCAAAATTATTTATCCAAAACCAGAAAATGTGTTTAACGCACTCAATTTGGTTCAATATGATGATGTCAAGGTAGTGATTATTGGTCAAGACCCCTATCACAACCCAAATCAAGCACACGGACTGTCTTTTTCGGTTGAAAAAGATGTAGCAATTCCTCCGTCGCTTCAAAATATTTACAAAGAACTAAATAGTGATTTGGGATGTTATATTCCTAATAATGGAAATTTGACCAAATGGGCAAAGCAAGGCGTACTGCTACTCAACAGTGTACTTACTGTTGAGCAAAACAAACCAAACAGCCACAAAAACAAAGGCTGGGAGCAGATTACTAGCAAAGTGGTCAGTTTGCTGAATGAAAGAAAAAACCCTGTTGTATTTTTGCTCTGGGGATCTAATGCCAAAGCAATCGGAAAAAATATTGATACAACCAAGCACTATGTCTTGACAGCTGTTCACCCAAGCCCAATGAGTGCCAATCAAGGCGGTTGGTTTGGATGCAAACATTTTAGCAAAACAAATGAGATTTTAAAGAGCCTAGGCAAAACACCTATCGACTGGCAAATTGAAAATATCTAAATAAGCAGGCACTAGTATTGCCTACTTTTTTTTGATACAGGGGTATTTACAAACGACTCAAATTATAGTAAAATATATTTGATTAATTTTACAGGAGAAAACTTATGAGTAGGATGTTATCTGTGTTTACCGAAATAGTACTCCCTATTTTGATATTAGCTGTAGGAATAGCACTATCAATTATTTTGTACAAACATTTGCAAAAAAAATTTAGCCACCCTGTAACCCCCTCTTATCAAAAAAACTCAACACCGCAAGTCAAGCTAAAAGAAAACTATTGTACCGAACAGGAAATGGTTTTTTTGAACGCACTCCACAAGGCACTACCTAGAGACTGTATATCTTTTCCAAATGTTGGAGTTTCAAAATTAATTGAACCCAAGGGCAATCTTGTTGACTACAAATCTGTAATAGATAAGTATGTGGATGTATGTGTATTTTTGCGAAAAGGAATGAAACCAATTTTGGTGATAGACTTATTTGAACCAAGTCCAGTAGCTCAGCAACTCAAGAAGTTTGATGACAATGTTTTGGCTGTACTCAATGAAGTCAAAATTCCAGTAATGCACAAACAAATACAAAACGAATACAACATTGAGGAACTAAAAATAGAAGTTTTGCAAAAAATGAACAATTCAACAGTCGCTTATTTAAAAGACAAAATATTGGACGAAGTAAACAAAAAATAGATTGTAATTGTCAAAAAACTATATACAAATGTCAAAAGCACAAGATTTCTTGTGCTTTTTTACTATTTAATATCTAGTATCAATTTTTCTATTTTTTGTATCAAGAGTATATTTTCAAATTCACTAGGACCTTCGACATATATTCTAATCATTGGTTCAGTGCCACTAGGTCTTACAACTATTCGTGCGTTTGGATTATCAATTTGAAGTCTTTTTAATTGATTTTTAATATTCTCGTTTTTGTCCCAAGATGTGCGAACATGCTGAGAAACTGGAATATTTTTGATAGTACTTGGATACTTATATAAATCTTTGAGTAGTCCCGAAATATCTAGATTATTATCAACAATAATTTTGAGCAAATACAAACAATTGAACAATGCATCACATGTGGTGTTATGTTCATATAAGCAGATATGCCCCGACGGCTCACCTCCGACTATCAATCGTTTTTTGCCAAGCATACCTATTACATTCTTGTCTCCAACATTACATCTAATTAGATTGATACCCTGCTTTTTGAGTGATTGTTCTAGACCCATATTTGACATGATTGTTCCAACAACTGTAAGACTATTCAATTTGTTTCGTTGTTTGAAATACATTGCCAAAACATAAAGCAAATCATCTCCGTCTAGAATTGTGCCGTTTTTGAGAATTAATCTAAGTCTATCGCCGTCACCATCAAAAGCTATTCCATAGTCGGCTTTGTGTCTCAAAACTTCTGCTTTTAGATTTTCTACATGATTAGCCCCACAATTATTATTTATGTTTGCACCATCGTTATCACATGATATTTTGATAACATTTGCTCCAAGTGACTTAAAAACATGTGGAGCAACATTGTAATTTGAGCCATTAGCACAATCAACAACAAGAGTAATATTTTCAAGATTACACTTACATTCGCTTTTTAAATAATCAGTATAAACTGTAGGCATAATATTATCAAAAGTAATTGTTCCCTTGGTTTTGCTTGGCCTTAATCTGGAATTTATGTAACTATCTATCTCAATTTCATCTGTTTTTCCAAGTTTTGTGCCAATATTAGAAAAAATCTTAACGCCATTATACGAATAATCATTGTGTGAAGCTGTTATCATAACCCCTCCACCAACTACTGTTTTTGACACCAAAAAAGAAATCATAGGAGTTGATACAACTCCTACATAAACAACATCAACTCCATAATCACTAAGTCCTGCAGCTATTGCCGAAAAATATGTATCTCCACTGGTTCTTGTGTCTTTGCCAACAATAACCAACTTTTTTAGATTGTGATTATCTATATATTTTGCATAAGCCTTGCCTACATTGTATACAAGTTTTGAATTAATACTTTTGTCAACTATTCCTCTAATTCCATCTGTTCCAAATATCATAAAAAAACAACCCCTAATTATTAATATGATTAGAAGTCGTTTTAAGTTAAAACTTTGGATGTAAATTATTTAAAAATTTGATAGCTTCACTACTTGCAATCGCACCATCACTACAAGCAGTAATAATTTGTCTAAGTGATTTTTTCCTAATATCGCCAGCTACAAAAACATTGTTTATATTTGTGTGCATTACCTCATCTGTCAACAAAAATGTCCCGTCATTTGCTAATTTTTCTTTGTACAAATCAATATTTGTTTCTTTGCCTAAATCCACAAAAATTCCATCACATTGAATTTGTTTTTCGCTAATTCCAACTATGCATTTAACTCCACTGAGTCGCATGTCACCACCAGTTATCTCAATAGGTTTTACATTACTATAATGCTCATAATCAGGATTATCAAAACCATTAGACAAATCTAGCACGATTAAATCATTTGTTATGCTAGACAAATATTTAATAGAATTAAGAGCTGAGTTGTTTTTTGTAAAGACAACAAGCTTTTTATTCTTATACAGACTGCCATCGCATACAGCACAATAGCTCAGTCCATGCAATTTATATTTATCCTCGTTTGCAATATTTAGTCGTTTTGGTGATGTTCCTGATGCAATAATTAGAGTTTTGTATTCAATACGATTAGTGTCAGTAATTAATGTGTTTTTGTCAAAATCTATCGCTTTTATATCATCAAACTCAAAGTTTACGCCGAATTTGACGCATTGCTCATACATTTTTTGTACCAAATCAAAGCCGTCAATTTTATCAAATCCGGGATAGTTTTCGATATCTTTGAGACTTGCGGTTGTTCCACCCAAATAATTTTGTTCAATAATCAAAACCGATTTATTTGATCTTGCCGAATAAATACCTGCGGTCAGTCCTGCTACGCCACTGCCAATTATAACTATATCAAACATACTTAATCCTCCTATTGCATAGTATTATGCAACTACCAAATTAGTCGCTACAAATACAAATTTTTTGTCAATTTATTATCGCCTACAACATGTTTATTATTTGTTTCAAAATTCATATAACAAAGTATACTTGAGAATGTAAAAATGTGAAAGTTTAACTTATAATATTTTGTACATTATATCAAAATTTTTTCAAAAAGTAAAAAAAGTTGGCAACTTAATCCAACTTTTTTTAAAACAAATAATTAAACTAATTCAATGATTGCCATTTCAGCGTTGTCACCGTTTCTTGTACCAAGTTTAACAATTCTTGTATATCCACCGCCAGTACCAAGAGTTTCTTTTCTCTTAGCATATTTAGGAGCATAAACATTAAATATTTTCTCGATAAGAGGGTGCTTAATATCTGCTGTACGCTTAACAAAATCTGCTTTGGATTCTTTTTCGGCTCTAACTTCTTGAATGTCATACAATTTGCTCATCATATCGCGTCTAGCAGCCAATTTCTTTGTACCATCGTTGATAACTTCTCTTTGAGTTTTTACGCCTTTAGCATCAACAGTAGTTTTAGTTGTTTTTACAACATCCTCATATGTATTGATAGCTTTAGTAATAATTTTTTCAGCATAAATTCTTACTTCTTTTGCTTTTTCAAGAGTAGTTTCAATTTTTCCATACCAAAGAAGATTTGTAGCAAGACTACGCATAACAGCCATTCTTTCGTCTGTAGGTCTATTTAATTTTCTCATTATACAAATTCTCCCTTAAATTATTCTTCGTCATTTCTTAGTGACAAACCAAAACTTTGAAGTTTTGCAGCAACTTCTTCCAAAGAGCGTTTACCCAAGTTTTTAACCTTAGCCAAGTCACTTTCGGACTTTTTGGTAAGATCAGCAACTGTATTGATTCCAGCTCTCTTGAGGCAGTTATAACTTCTTACAGACAAGTCAATATCTTCGATTGTCATTTCTAGTACTTTGGTTTGTTTATCTTCTTCACGACTAACAAGAATATCCATTTGTGACATACTTTCAACCAAGTCAACAAATAGCCCAATATGGTCTTGAACAAGTTTGCCAGATAGAGAAATTACTTCTCTAGCAGACAAAGTCCCATTTGTCTCAACTTCGATTGTAAGTTTGTCATAATCAATACTTTGACCAACACGAGTGTTTCCAACAAAGTAGTTTACTTTTTTGACAGGAGTAAAGATAGAGTCAACGGCAATATAACCAATTGGCATATCTTCTCTCTTATTAGCATCAGCAGGAACATATCCTCTGCCACGACCAATATAAACTTCTAGTTCGAACTTAGCAGTATCGTCAAGAGTACAAATATGAAGATCAGGATTTAGAATTTCAACCAAATCGTTTGGTTCAAAATCTGCAGCAGTAACTTCGCCAGCACCATATTTATTAATTCTTAAAATAGTTGTGAAATCTTTGGCAGTATCAAAACTTTTTACAGCCAAATTTTTGATATTAAGGACAATGTCAACAACATCCTCAGTAACACCTTTAATTGTAGAAAACTCGTGTTGAACACCATCAATCTTTATTCCAATTGGAGCAGCACCTGGAAGAGCAGACAAAAGCACTCTTCTAAGACAGTTTCCAAGTGTAATACCAAAACCCCTATCCAATGGTTCTACAACAAATCTTGCAAAACAGCCATTGTCAGTTTCTTCACAAGTAATTCTTGGTTTTTCAATTTCCATCATGTGATTTTTCCTCACTTATTTTTATTTATTATTTAGAGTACAACTCTACAATCAAATGTTCACGGATGTTAAGATCAATATCGTCTCTTTGTGGCATTGCGTTAATTTTTCCAGTAAGTTTTTCTGTGTTAAACTCCAACCATTTAGGCATAACAACTTTAACATCTTTCAATTCTTTAAACATAGGAAGTTCCTTTTTGTTCTCTTTGACAGCGATAACATCGTCAACTTTAACAAGGTAACTAGGGATGTTTACAGTCTTGCCATTAACAGTGATATGTCCGTGGTTAACAATTTGTCTACTCTCTTTTCTTGAAGCACCGATACCCATTCTGTATACAACATTATCAAGTCTTCTTTCCAAAAGTGATAGCATATTTTCGCCGACAATACCAGTTCTTTGGTTATTAGCCATATCATAATATGCTCTAAATTGTTTTTCAAGCAAGCCATATGCTTTTTTAACTTTTTGTTTTTCTCTCAATTGTAGACTATATTCAGTAGCCTTCTTCCTTGCAGCGCCATGTACACCTGGTACATTAGGTCTTCTTTCCATAGCACATTTTTTAGAAGTACATCTTTCGCCCTTAAGGAATAGTTTGCATCCCTCACGACGACAAATTCTACAATCTGCACCTGTATATTTTGCCATTTAATATATTCTCCTTTAATTATATTCTTCTGCGTTTTGGTGGACGACAACCATTGTGTGGAATTGGTGATACATCCTTAATCATAGTGATATCAATGCCAACTGTTTGAAGTGCTCTGATAGCAGTCTCTCTACCATTGCCTGGTCCTTTAACATAAACTTCAACAGACTTGATACCTTGTTCTTTAGCACTTTTAGCAGCGATTTCAGCAGCTTGTTGAGCAGCATAAGGAGTGCTTTTTCTAGCGCCACTAAGACCCAAACTACCAGCACTACTCCAAGAAACAGCATTTCCAGCGTTGTCTGTAATTGTGATAATAGTGTTGTTAAAAGAAGCGTGAATATATGCAGCACCTTTATCTAAATTCTTAGTTACTTTTTTCTTTTTTGTAACTTTACTTTTTGTAACAGCCATTTATTTTCTCCTTAAAAATTTTTACTTAGCTTTCTCTTTTTTGGACTTAGAAACAGTTTTCTTAGGACCTTTTCTAGTTCTTGCATTTTGTTTTGTGTTTTGACCACGAACTGGCAAACCTTTTCTGTGGCGAATTCCACGATAGCAACCAATCTCTTGTAGTCTTTTGATGTTTAATGAAACTTCTCTTTGAAGGTCACCTTCAACAACGCAGTTCTTTTCGATATACGCTCTGATTTTACCTACTTCTTCTTCGGTCAAATCCTTAACACGAGTATCTGGATTAACTTTTGTTTCCTTCAAAATTTCATTAGCAGTTTGTCTACCAATGCCGTAGATATAAGTCAAACCTATCTCTACTCTCTTGTCATTTGGTAAATCAATTCCAGCAATACGAGCCATTTTTTTCCTCCATAAATTTATTTAATTTATTTGTTTAGATAATACTTGTAAAGTTGCTAAATTTATTAGCATAAGTAATGCTCAAACTTTGAGCATTACGGTCTCAAAAGAGATTTTGAGACGGTTATGTAAATAACATAACTTTAAGCCAAATCAAGTTGTCTGATTTGGTCTCCCGAAAAGGCATGGGCCTTATCGAAATATATATAAACGCAAAGTAAGAATTTGCCGCGACTTACTTGCAATTATTTTCAAAGTCATTACTCAAAATCATGAGTGTAAAATAGATTACATTAGACTTTTTAGACAGTATTAACCTTGTCTTTGTTTGTGTTTAGGATATTTTGAACAAATAACCATAACTGTGCCATTTCTTTTGATAATTTTGCAACTGTCACACATTTTCTTTACTGATGGTCTTACTTTCATAACTTTACTCTCCTAATTTTTGTTTTTTAGTCGCCAAATTATGCGACCTTTTGTTAAGTCGTAGAGTGACATTTCAACTTTTACTTGGTCACCCACTAAAATTCTAATGTTGTTTAAATGAAGTTTTCCGGATAAATAAGCGGTAATTATATAACCATTAGAAAGCTGAACTTTGAAGTTAGCATTTCTCAAAACTTCGACTACAACACCTTCTGTTTCTACAACATCTGTTTTTGACACAAACAACAAGCCTCCTATTTGCAATCACTAGATTTAATGTAATCTTTCAAATATTTTATGACATCACAATTTTTTATCAAATTTAGATTTAGTCCACTATTTGATTTTAACAATTGCAAATGTCTAAAATTCTTTTTCTTAGGACATTCCAAAGGTCTTGATTTGCCATTTACGAGATACGCAAAATTATTGTCTATCTTAAATATTACAAATATCTCGTTTTTTTCTCTTCCTGCTGTTGCTTTTACAACAGCTCCACTACAAAATTCTGCCATAAATTCCTCTTATAATGTCAAAATTTCAACACCATTTTCGGTTAATAAAACTGTATTTTCGTAGTGAGCAGATGGCAATCCATCCTTGGTTTTGCAAGTCCAACCGTCTGACATAAATACAACATTTTTGTCACCCATATTAACCATTGGCTCTATGGCAATAACAGCACCTGCATTTAGTCTAGGACCACTACCAGCTTTTCCATAATTTGGAACCATTGGATCTTCGTGAAGATGACTTCCTACGCCATGTCCAACAAGTTCCCTAACTATTGAATAGCCATTTTTTTCTACAAAAGTCTGTATTCTATGAGATATATCACCTACGAATGCACCACTTTTCAAATCTTTTATACCTTCAAAGAAGCTTTGTTCTGTAACTTTAATTAATCTTTTAACTTTTGCATCAATTTTTCCTACAGGAAAAGTTCTCGCAGCGTCGCCGTGATAACCTTTGTACTTAGCGCCACAGTCAATGCTTATGATGTCTCCTTCCTTAAGGATAATATTGTTACTTGGGATACCATGAACAATTGTATCGTTTACCGATGCACAAATGCTACCTGGAAATCCGCAATAGTTCTTAAAGGAAGGCGTTGCACCTTGAGACTTGATGTAATCAAAAGCAATTTTGTCAAGCTCCTTGGTACTAATGCCAACCCTTATACTATCTTCCACAACTTTAAGTGTATCTCTAGTAATTCTTCCTGCTTCTCGCATAAGGTCGATTTCTTCTTGAGATTTAATCTTAATCATTGTTTACCTGGTTTAGTATTGCTTTAACCAATGCATAGGTATCCTCAACAGTATCTGTTGCATCGATTTTGCTAAACACACCTTTTTCTTTGTAAAAATTAATAACATCTTGTGATACAGCCTGTTTGCTTAGTCTAACTTTGATAACTTCAGGTTTATCATCGTCTCTAATATAAACATCTCCACCACACTTTTCGCACTTGCCTTCTTTCATCCACTCAAGAGATGTTGGTTGATTGCAACTGCCACACATTCTGCGACTAGATAATCTTTCGATTATTTTGTCCTCAGATAGATCAATCATAAGAGCCAAATCTATATCTGTAATGCCTTCCAAAAACTTAGCTTGTGCCAAATTTCTTGGATAGCCATCAAGAATAAATCCGTTCTTACAATCGTCAGACTTTAGTCTATCTTCAACTAACTTATTTGTTAGTTCTTCAGGAACAAGCTCGCCTTTGTCTATATAAGACTTAGCAATTTTGCCTAGTTCCGTTTCATTTTTTATGTTGTTTCTAAATATTTCTCCAGTTGAGATATGTGGAAGATTGTACTCACGACTAATAATTCCTGCTTGAGTACCCTTGCCACTTCCTACTGGCCCAAGTAATACTAGTTTCATTAATTTTCCTCTTTCATTCTTATTTCAAAAAGCCTTTGTAACTCTTCATAAGCATTTGAGCTTCCAAAGATTTATCAAATTCGATAGCAACCGAAACTACGATTAGAAGTCCAGTAGCACTAAATGCACTAACCAAAGATCCGCCAATTGATTTGAAAATCAAACTTGGGATAATTGCTATAACAGACAAGAATAATGCACCAAATAGAGTTACTCTATTTGAAATTTTCTTTAGATAATCTGATGTAGGTTTTCCTGGTCTAATACCTGGAATAAATCCACCATTTTGTTGAATATTTTTGGATACATCGTCTGGATTGAAAGTAACTTGTGTCCAGAAATATGCAAAGAATGTAATAAGCAAGCCAACAAGGATAATGTAAACCCAACTACCAGCACCCAACCATTTGCTATACCATAGATAGAATTTGTTGGTTGAAGTATCAACAAAGATACTAAGGATTAGTTGTGGGAACGAAAGTAATGACATTGCAAAGATAATTGGCATAACACCTGTTGCATTTACTCTAATTGGAATAAATGTGCTTTGACCGCCATACATCTTTCTACCCTTGATTTGTTTTGCGTATTGAACAGGAACTTTTCTCTCAGAACCATCAATCCATACAATAAATCCAAATATAAGGATTAATGCTAGGATGAATAGCAATAGTTCGGTCAAACTTCCCATATCTCCTTTGAAGATGTTTGTGAAGTTTGTCAAAAGTGAAGTACCTGCAGTAGATAGAATACCTACAAAGATAAGAATTGATTGACCATTTGAAATACCTAGTTCTGTAATTTTTTCACCAAGCCAATAAGTAAACATAGAACCTGCAATTAGAACCAAAGTAACTACAATACCTACAAACCAAGTAGGAAGAGTTAATCCATCTCCAAGAGTTGATTCTTTTAGTACACCCTCAAAACTTATAACAATTGCAACTGCTTGAGCTATTGCCAAAACTAATGCAGCAATTTTGGTATAACCGGCGATTTTCTTTCTACCTTCGTCACCCATCTTGGATAATCTCTCAAGACTAGGAACAGCGATAGTAAGCAATTGAATAATAATAGATGCACTGATGTAAGGAGCAATACCTAGAGCCAATAGCGAACCGTTGGCAAGCGCTCCACCACTCACTGAACTAAGCAGACCCAAGAAACCTTCGTCTCCAGAAACCTGAGATGCAAATGCAGACGCATCAACACCCGGAACTGGAATCCAGCATCCTAGTCTGTAAATAAGAACCAAAAGAATGGTAAGTAATATCTTATTTCTAATTTCTTTTACCTTAAAAGCATTGATAAAATTTTTAAACATTATAATACCTCGGCTTTTCCACCAACCTCATTGATCTTTTGCATTGCAGTTTCTGAAAATTTGGCTGCTTTAACAGTAAGTTTCTTTTCCAACTTTCCATTACCTAATACTTTTAATCCATAAGGGGCAACTTTACTAATAATATTCTTTTCTTTTAGTAATTCAACTGTAACAACAGTATTATCTTCAAAGTTGTTCAAATCTTCAACATTGATAACATTGTAAACTTTGTCGAAGTTCTTGTTGTTGAAGCCTCTTCTTGGTAATTTTCTGATAAGTGGCATTTGACCGCCTTCGAATCCTGGACGAACGCCACCGCCACTACGAGAGTTTTGACCTTTTGTACCCTTACCACTAGTTTTGCCTAGTCCAGAGCCTAAACCTCTTCCTAATCTTTTTGCTTTTGGAGTAGAATTAGGAGCAGGTGCTAATTGATGTAATTTCATAGTCTCCCCCTTAGATTTCCTCTACACGAACAAGGTGTTTGATTTTGAAAATCATACCTCTAACAGCACTATTGTCTGGAAGTTCGTTAGATGAATTTAATTTGTTTAGTCCCAAAGCAACAGCAGTTTGTCTTTGGTCTTTTGAGTAACCGATAGGACTTTTTACAAGTGTTACTTTAAGTCTTTTTTCTTTTTTTGCAACTTTTGTAGGAGTTGCACTTGTCTTAGTTGTTTCTGCCATAATACACCTCTTACAAAATTTCCTCTACAGTTTTTCCACGAAGACTTGCGATTTCTTCTTTGCTTCTCAATTGCATAAGAGCATCCAAAGTAGCCTTTACGCAGTTGATTTTGCTACGAGAACCGTATGCTTTTGCTGTGATATCTTTGATACCGCATAGCTCAACAACTGGTCTAACTGAACCACCAGCGATAACACCAGTACCTTCTTTAGAAGGCAAAAGTTTTACTCTTGATGTTCCAAATTTACCGATAACTTCGTGAGGTATAGTAGTTCCCTCAAGAGGAATACTAACCATATGTTTTTTTGCACTCATTGTTGCTTTGTCAATAGCATTAGGAACTTCGGCAGCCTTACCAGTACCGATTCCTACCTTGCCAGCTTTGTCACCAGCAACAACAAGAGCTGCAAATCTCATATTTCTACCGCCCTTAACAACCTTAGTAATACGATTTACATCTACAAGTTTGCTAGCAATTGGGTCGATTTCTTTATTAAAAGATTTTTTATCGTTGTGATTTCTATTGCCACCCTTTTTCTCAAATGGCTTTTTTTCAGTATTTTGCATATAAACACCTCTTAAAACTCAAGACCAGCATCTCTAGCACCATCAGCCACTGCTTTTACTCTGCCAGTATATTGATATCCAGCTCTGTCAAATACGACTTGCTTGATACCTTTTTTCATAGCATTTTTAGCAACAGCCTGTCCTACAATGAATGCGGCTTCTTGTTTAGTTTTTCCTTCAATTGATTTAACAATGGCTTTGTCCATTGTAGATGATTGAGCAAGAGTAATACCCTTAGTATCGTCAATT
The DNA here is from genome assembly GCA_016297915.1 of Clostridia bacterium. GTDB lineage: Bacteria > Bacillota > Clostridia > Christensenellales > UBA1242 > UBA11490. The sequence continues at coordinate 28,289 of JAEDFU010000004.1, forward strand.
ACTTGAGCGTAGATATTATTCAAACTTCTGAATACATTAAGTCTTGGTCTTTCAGTAGTGCCTGAAATTTTTTCTCTAACGCGTTCTGCACGCATTTTTCTATTTTCATTTTTATTAATCTTCTTAATCATAACCTAACCTCTACTTCTTACCACTCTTAACTTCTTTGCGAACAACAGTTTCGTCTGTGTAACTGATTCCATAAGCATGGTATGGTTCTACTGGTTTAATATTTCTAACTTTTGCAGCAAATTGACCAACTAACTCTTTGTCAATACCTTTAACAGTGATAGTTGTTTTGTCGCAAGAAAGTTCAATACCTGGGATAGCCTTAAGAACTACTGGATGTGATAAACCAATATTCAATACTAAATCTTGTCCTTGTTGATTGATTTTGAAACCAACTCCGTTAACATTTAGAGATTTTTCAAAGCCTTTTGAAACACCTTCAACCATGTTAGCGATTAATTGTCTATAAAGACCATGGAAAGCGTTGTATTGAGGTTCAGTATTGTTATTGATAACATTTACATGACCATTTTCAACTTTTACTTCGATTTTAGGATTGATTTCTCTTGAAAGAGTACCCTTAGGTCCAGTAACAGTAACGAGTTTGCCAGCAACTGTAACATTTACGCCTTGTGGCAATACGATTGTCTTTTTACCAATTCTACTCATAACTTTTACCTCCTACCATACATAAGCAAGCACTTCACCGCCAACACCTAGTTTTCGTGCTTCCCTATCAGTAATTATTCCTTTGTTGGTAGAAACGATTGCAATACCCAAGCCATTGATAACCTTAGGTAAATCTTCTACGCTTGCATAAATTCTAAGACCTGGTTTAGAGATTCTTCTAAGACCTTGGATAACCTTGTTGTCTTTGAATTCAATAATCATATTAGCCTTGATGCCTTCGCCTTCAACTTTGTAAGAAGCGATATAACCCTCTTTTAGTAGAAGTTCAGCAATGGCTAGTTTAGTTTTTGATACAGGAATGGAAACAGTTGTATGTTTAGCGTTCAACGCATTTCTCATTCTTGTAAGCATATCTGCGATTGGATCTATTGTCATAATTTGTTTCCTCCTTTTACCAACTTGACTTCTTTACACCAGGGATTTCACCTTTGTAAGCAAGTTCCCTAAAACATATTCTGCAAATACCATACTTTCTTAGTACAGAATGTGGACGACCACAAATTTTGCAACGAGTATATTCGCGTGTAGAAAATTTTTGTACTTTTTGTTGTTTATTTAATAATGCTTTTCTTGCCATATTTTTCTTCCTTTACCTCCTACTTTTTGAAAGGCATACCTAGTTTAGAAAGAACTAGTTTTGCATCCTCATCAGATTTAGCAGAAGTAACAATAACAATGTCTAAGCCACGAACTTTGTCAATCTTTTCGTAACTAATTTCTGGGAATACCAATTGCTCAGTAAGACCCATAGAATAGTTACCCTTTCCGTCAAAAGATTTTTTGGAAACGCCTTGGAAGTCTCTAAGTCTAGGAAGTGCAATTGAGATAAGCTTGTCTAGGAACTCATACATATGCTCTCCTCTAAGAGTAACCTTAGCACCAACTTTCATACCTTGTCTAACCTTGAAGTTAGCGATGGATTTTTTAGCCAAAGTTGTAACTGGTTTTTGACCAGTGATAGTAGCCAACTCGTCAACAGCTTTGTTGAAAGCTTGAGAGTTATCCTTAACATCACCAAGTCCACGGCTAACGATAATCTTTTCAATCTTTGGAACTTGATTGATATTCTTGTAGCCTTGTTCTTTCATCATAGCAGGAACTACGACTTCGTTGTACATTTTGTGTAATCTATTCAATTCTTTTGCCATAATTCCTCCTTACTTACTCTCTACTTTTTTGGTAGTAGTAGATTTTTTTGTTGTTGTTTTCTTTTCTTCAGTTTTTGTAGCTGTCTTGGTTGTTTTTGCTTTTGTTTCAGTTTTCTTTTCAGCTACAGGAGCCTTCTTGGCAGTTTCTTTTTTTGCTTCAACTGCTTTTGGGGCTGATTTTGTTTCTTCTACCTTTTTGGTAGCAGTCTTTGTTGTTTTAGTTTCTTTGGTTGCTTTTTTGGTAGTATCTAGGCTAGCACCACATTTTTTGCAAGTACGAGTCTTTTTGCCGTCAGCCATGTTGTGAGCAACTCTAGTAGCTTTACCACAAGAAGGACAAACGATTTGAACATTACTAGCGTCAATTTTGTTTTCCTTTTTGATAATGCCACCCTTATCTTGAGCACTTCTTGGTTTTTTGTGTTTAGATATAATGTTTACACCTGCTACTACAACGGAGTTGTCTGCAGGCATTGCAACTAACACTTTGCCAGTTTTGCCTTTATCTTTTCCAGCGATAACTACAACTGTATCACCTTTTTTAACATTTAATGCCATAATTAATCTCCTTATAATACTTCAGGTGCAAGCGAAATAATTTTCATGAAACCTTTGTCTCTAAGTTCTCTTGCAATTGGTCCAAAGATACGAGTACCTTTAGGTAATTTTTGGTTATCGATTATAACAGCAGCGTTGTCATCAAATTTGATATAAGAACCGTCAGGTCTTGAAACACCCTTAGAAGTTCTAACGATAACTGCTTTTACAACATCACCTTTTTTAACTGTACCACCAGGAGTAGCAGTTTTAACAGATGCTACGATAATGTCCCCGATGTTACCACTTCTACGAAATGAGCCACCCAAGATTCTAATACACATAATTCTCTTAGCGCCACTATTGTCGGCAACTTTTAATATTGTTTGAGGTTGTACCATATTTTATCTCCTTATTTAGCCCTTTCGACTATTCTCACTAATCTAAAGTACTTGTCTTTACTTAGTGGACGAGTTTCCATAATTTCAACAGTGTCGCCAATTTTTGCTTCATTGTTTTCGTCATGGGCTTTGAATTTTTTGGTTGTTTTGTAAACTTTGCCGTATAGTGGATGTCTTTTATCAAGTTCTACAGCAACAGTAATTGTTTTGTCCATTTTGTCACTAACAACAACACCAATTCTAGTTCTTCTGTTATTTCTTTCAACTGTCATTATCTTTATCCTCCTATACTAGCACTTAGGCGTTAGCCTTTTTATTTAATTCTCTTTCAGTAAGAATGGTTTTAACTCTAGCGATATCCTTTTTTACAACATTTAGTTGCATAGGATTAGCAAGTTGTCCAGTAGCGTTTGAAAAACGAAGATTAAATAATTCTTGTTTTAATGACTTTAACTTTGCGTTAAGTTCTTCGTTAGTCATTTCTTTAAAATTCTTTGCTTTCATTATTCGTTACCACCTTCAATAATTTCTTCATTTTCTTTCATAACGAATTTAGTTTTGCAAGGTAGTTTGTGTCCAGCAAGACGCATAGCTTCTCTAGCTTGATCTTCAGCAACACCCTCTAGTTCAAATAATACTCTACCAGGTTTAACAACGGCAACCCAAAATTCTGGAGCGCCCTTACCTTTACCCATACGGGTACCGATAGGTTTTTTGGAAACTGGTTTTTGAGGGAATACATTTATCCAAACCTTACCACCACGCTTAGTGAAACGGTTGATAGCAACTCTGGCAGCTTCAATTTGATTAGCAGTAAGCCAACAAGGCTCTGTAGCAACCAAACCATAAGTACCATAAGCAAGCTTATTACCGCGTGTGGCTTTACCTTTCATTCTTCCTCTAAATTGTTTTCTTCTTGTAACTCTTCTAGGCATCATTAACATAATGCTTCACCTCCATTATCAGAAGTATTATCGCAAGTTACAGATCTTTTGTTTAGGATTTCGCCTTTGCAAATCCAAACTTTAACACCGATAACACCAAAAGTTGTGTGTGCTTCGTAAGTAGCATAATCGATGTCTGCTCTGATTGTGTGAAGTGGAAGTCTACCTTCGTGATAATGCTCAGATCTAGCAATCTCAGCACCGTCAAGTCTGCCACTAACCATAATTTTGCAACCAACAGCGCCAGCCTTCATAACTCTTTGCATTGCTTGTTTCATTGCTCTTCTGAAGCTAACTCTCTTTTCGAGTTGCATAGCAATACTCTCAGCAACCAATTCAGCATCAAGGTCAGGTCTCTTTACTTCTTTAATATTAATGCTAATGTTTTTGATATTGCTAATTTTAGTAATGTCATTTTTTAATTCTTCAACTCCTGCACCCTTTTGACCAATAATGATACCAGGCTTAGAAGTATAAATATCAACGGTTAGACGGTTAACAGTTCTCTCGATGATAATCTTAGAAATACTGTTACCAGCGTGTTTTTTGTTAATGTATTTTCTAATTTTGTTATCTTCAATTAGATAATTAGAGAATTCTTTTTTGTTAGCAATCCAAGAAGAACTCCATTCTTTATTAACACCAACTCTCAAACCGTGTGGATTAACTTTTTGTCCCATAATTCTTTTCTTGCTCCTTTACTTTTTTACGCTGTCTAACACGATAGTGATATGACAATTTCTTTTTATAATTGTGTCAACACCACCTCTACCTCTAAAAGATACTCTTTTAAAAGATGGTGCTTGGTTAGCATATGCTTCGGCAACAACAAGTTCATCTCTATTTAGACCCATGTTGTTTTCGGCATTAGCCATTGCAGAGCATAGTACTTTTTTAACTACAATTGATGCTGTACTAGGAGTAATATCAAGTATTGCACAAGCCTCAACAGCAGATTTGTTTTTGATTAAATCCAAAAGTCTTTTTGCTTTTGGAGCACCCATTCTAACATATCTAGCAGTAGCAGTAGGACGAGTGTCTCTAGTTTCTAATCTTTTTGCAGATTTTTCTTTCATTCTCTTAGCCATAATTTATCTCTCCTTACTTCTTTCCTGCAACCTTATCACTGCCATGACCTCTAAAAGTTCTAGTAGGAGCGAATTCACCAAGTTTGTGACCAATCATATCAATTGTGCAGTAAACTGGGATATGTTTCATTCCGTTATGTACAGCAATAGTGTGTCCAACGAACTCAGGATAAATAGTTGAGCTTCTGCTCCAAGTCTTCAAAACTTGTTTTTTACCCTCAGCGTTTAATTTTTCAATTCTTTTTAGTAACCTTTCTTCAACATAAGGTTTTTTCTTTAATGATCTACTCATACTTTAAACTCCTAATTCACACGCTTAAGTATTAGCTTGCTACTTTGTTTTTTGGTGTTTCTAGTCTTCTTACCAAGAGCAGGTTTACCCCAAGGAGTAAGTGGAGATTTTCTACCAACTGGGCATTTACCTTCACCACCACCATGTGGGTGATCACAAGGGTTCATAACGCTACCACGAACAGTAGGTCTGATACCTTGGTGTCTAGTTCTACCTGCTTTTCCGATAGATACTATTTCGTGTTCAAGATTACCAACTTGACCAATTGTAGCCTTACAATTAGCAAGAACCAATCTCATTTCTCCTGATGGAAGTTTAATTGTAACATATCTGCCCTCTTTGGCCATAAGTCTTGCTTCCATACCAGCAGATCTAACGATTTGACCGCCTTTTCCTGGAGTAAGCTCGATGTTGTGGATAACAGCACCAACTGGCATATCTTTCATTTCAAGAGCGTTACCAACTTTGATTTCAGCATTTGCGCCACTCATAACAGTGTCACCCATGTTAAGACCAACTGGAGCTAAGATATATCTCTTTTCGCCATCAGCATAGTTAAGCAATGCAATGTATGCACTTCTGTTTGGATCGTATTCGATGCCAACAACCTTGGCTGGAATACCATCTTTGTTTCTCTTAAAGTCAATAATTCTGTATTTAACTCTGTTGCCACCACCTCTGTGTCTAACAGTAATTCTGCCTTGATTGTTTCTACCAGCAAATTTTTTCTTTTCGGTAAGCAATGACTTTTCTGGAGTCTTTTTGGTTACTTCTTCAAAAGAAGCGGTAGTATAAAATCTTCTAGCAGGAGATGTTGGTTTGTATGTTTTAATAGCCATTATAATTTATCCTCCTACGATAGACTCTCGAAGAACTCAATGGCTTTGCTATCAGCAGTTAAAGTTACATATGCTTTTTTGAAGTCGCTAGTATAACCTTGAGTCTTGCCTTGTCTTTTTAGTTTGCCGTCAACATTAAGAGTGTTAACTGATTTAACTTTTACTCCAAAAATTTCTTCAACGGCTTTTTTGATTTCAACTTTGTTTGCATTTTTGTCAACAACAAATGCATATTTTTTGTTGTGGATGTCTGCATAAGTTTTTTCACTTAGAAGTGGTTTTTTAATAATATCAAATGTTTTCATTATGCCTTATACCCCTCTTCGATTGATTTAATAGCGTCAGCAGTAAGAACCAACTTGTCGCATTTAACAATATCATAAACATTAAGAAGGTCGCTATTTGTAACTTCAACATTTTGAAGATTAGCACTTGCTCTCATAACATTTTCGTTAAGTCCCTTGGTTACGATAACAGCAGTTCTGTCAGCACCAATTTTGTTTAGAACTTCAACCATTGTCTTAGTCTTAGCATCTTTGATGTCAAGATTTTCAAGAACGATAAGCTCTTTGTTTGCAAGTTTAGTAGAGATTGCGCTACGGAATGCAACTCTCTTAGCTTCTTTGTTTACTTTTTTGGAGAAATCTCTAGGCTTAGGTGCAAATGCGATACCACCGCCTCTCCATTGAGGTGCTTTGGTTGAACCTTGTCTTGCTCTACCAGTACCTTTTTGTCTCCAAGGTTTTTTAGCATGACCTCTAACTTCTGAACGAGTAAGAGTGCTCTTGGTACCTTGTCTTAAATTGGCTAGATGTGCAACTACAACTTGATGGATAAGTGCTTCGTTATATTCTTGTTTGAATACACTATCATTAAGTCTAATTGAACCACATTCTTCACCCAATAAATTAAGTAATTTTGTGCTTGCCATAGTTTAACTCCTTATGCGTTTACTTTAACAGCAGATTTAACACTAACCAAACTACCTTTCGCACCAGGAATAGCACCTTTGACAAGTATTAAGTTTCTCTCTGCGTCAACTTTAACAACTTTTAAATTTTGAACAGTAACTTTTTCGTTACCCCATCTACCAGCCATTTTCTTACCCTTGAAAACTTTAGCAGGGAAAGTGTTAGCACCGATAGAACCAACATGTCTATGTACAGGACCGTTACCATGGGTCATTCTGTGTCTGTGGAAATTCCATTTTGCGATAGTACCGCTGAATCCATGACCTTTGGATGTACCTGTAACATCGACAATATCACCTTCTGCAAATACATCGCATGTGATCTTGTCACCAAGTTTGTAATTTTCGGCATCGTCGAGTTTAAATTCTCTTAGATATCTCATTGAAGAGATTTCAGCCTTTTTCAATTGACCAAGCATTGGTTTATTTAGTAATTGTTCTCTAACATTATCAAATGCTAATTGAACAGCTTGATAACCATCATTTTGCATAGTCTTAATTTGAGATACAAAACATGGACCAGCTTCAATAGCAGTAACAGGGACAACTAAACCATTGTTATCAAAGATTTGAGTCATGCCAAGTTTTTTGCCTAATATTGCTTTTTTCATTATCTTTTATCCTCCCTGTCCTTAAAGTTTGATATTGATGTCTACACCTGCAGGAAGTTCAAGCTTCATAAGAGCATCAACTGCTTTTGCTGAAGGACTGTAAATATCAATTAGTCTTTTATGAGTTCTTAGTTCGAACTGCTCACGACTATCCTTGTATTTGTGAGTAGCTCTGATGATTGTAACCACTTCTTTGTTTGTTGGAAGTGGAATTGGACCGCTAATCTTTGCACCAAATTTAAGAGCAGTATCAACAATTCTCTTGCTTGCTACATCAATTAGGTTATGGTCAAATGCATTTAATTTAATTCTAATTTTTTGTGTTGCCATTAATTTTCTCCTTTAATTAATTTGCCTAAAAACTTGTGTATATCGCACATGAGTTGCACCCAATAAAATCTCCAATAAACCACAAAAACCCCTTTTGAAAACAAATTAAAGCTTATTTTCAATGGGAGCATATGATATATTCTTACACTTTACCGTGTGTTCACTCGCTGTAATCAAAAAAAATATGCGAAGTTTTTAGTCGTTTACAATCTATTGCGTAAACACTTCAAAAGTGTAAATTATCCCTAAAAATCGGCATTTTTTAGAGTAACTTCACACCAAGCAAAACATTACAGCATACATATTTTATCTAAAAAAGACCCAAAAGTCAACACTTTTTCAAAAATTTTTTGCAAATTTTAACAAAATTTTTAAACAACTAATTTTTTATAAAATTTTTAATGTTCTCCACCAATCAATCAAATTAAAATTGATTTGACTTCCCCATATATTAATGTTTTATTATTAATATAATATATTATATCATATAAATAGGATAATTGCAATAGTTTCTTACAAAAAAATCCTCCGAGCGGAGGACCAAAAAATTTGTATTATTTTTTCATATCTTCGGTTAGTTTTTTAACCATTAGATCAATATCTGCATCGTGAACAGCACCAGCTTCTGCCAAAGTCTCCATTTGACTCATTGGACAGTGAACACAGTGCATGCCAAACCCCTGCAATATTGTTTCTGCATTTGGACAAAGCTCCAAAACTTCGCCAATTGTAGTATCTTTTGTGATTTTTGCCATATAATTCTCCTTACATTTGACTATCTATCAAATAAATAATTTATTAATTTTTCACATTAAACAAAATACTTTTTACAGTCAATAAGATTATTGTACTGATATCTGCAAAAATGTATTTGCCTAACATTTTTAGTATAACACAAACTTGGCATAATAGTCAAATCAATCAAAACGATTTGAGCAATTATTACATACTCTATTGCCAACATGATTCTTAAATCCGCATTTTGGACATACTTTAAAAGTGGCTATATTTGGCATAAATCTGCCATTTTGCATAGTACTATTTTGTGCAGAGGATATATTATTATTTTGTACTGGGACTGCACTCTCACTCCCCCTCAAACTACTCAAAACTACACTTGGCTTGATAGATGTCTTGTGATGAACAATATATTCATTTATCTTTTTTTGATAGCGTTTAGGAAAATCAATTGCTTTTAGCTTGATATTTTTGACAAATATTCCAATATAATCATATGCATCTTCCAAATCAGTATTCAAAAGTTTGGCAATATAATCATTATTATTTAAGATATTTTCAATAGAAATCTTATCTTTTTCAATCTTTTTGTTGATTTTATTACCTATCCAAAGACCAACATCTGTATGCACATCTTCGGTTTTTTCTTTGCCTGTATCATTTATCAAACACTTGACTAGTAGTCCTGCATCGATTACTTTTGTAGTGCAACTACCCTTCATATAGCCTTTTATTCTTCCTAATTCTTTACTTTTCAAAAAGAACGGCTCATCAGAGTCAAATTCAAAATCCTTAAATTCCTGAGTGCTTACAAAGTACAAGTCGACTCTAATTCTTTTTATTTTTGCGCCATGTTTATTTAGTTTTTCAACCTTTGCTCTTCTGTAAGTTTCTGGGATGGTTTGTTCAGTTATTTTGTATTTACCCGGCAAAATAACATCTGCCACCCTAGACTTATAAACTACTACGCATTGAGTGCCATCTCTTACGATAATATTCTTGTTTAAGTACATGAATTTCTTTCTTTTAAGCAAAAAAACCATGTGACTGTTCATATCTGCATCACACTCGATATTTTTATTAAACAATTCTTTTATACTCGAAAATAGCCCCATATTTAATTAATTTTAGCACAATTACATTAATTAACAAACTAATGTATGTTATTTTAATGAAAAGATTTAATTATTTTTCAACAAAATTTTGTCAATATTGCAATCAAATATTCAAGACCCATAGTCATAATATTGGATAAAAATTAATATATTTTATTAACTAACAAAATGGAGAATCAAAAATGTACAAAGTATCAGATATAATTTCTACCCCTGTTATTAGTTTGTTTGAGGGTGAATACATAGGTATAATTTATAATATAATGTTTGATTACAAACAAAAAAAATGCAATTACGCATGCATACTCGACGAAAAAGATAATATCCCTAAACTTATCAAATTTAGAGATATTTACAAAATTGGCAACGAGTGTATCTTTATAAAAAATCAAACATACTTGGACTTGGAATCAAATTGCGACAAAGAAATCGAGGAAAACACCAATCCGATAAATTTGAAAGTATATAATCTTAATTGTGAATACATAGGGACAAGCCACGATATTATTATTGACAAGGATTACAAGATAGACAAAATCATCTTAAATAACGGCAAAGTAATCAATCGTGATGAAATATTTAATATTGGAAAAACCACAATTATTGTTGGCAACGATGTGTCAATCCAAAAATTTAAACCAGTCACCAAAAATATAAAAATTCAAAATGTCGAAAAAAAAGTAATGATTTTGTCTAGTCTTATAAAAAACGAACAAACACCTCCTAGCAATAAGATTATCACCGACTTTAGATTTTTGATAGGAAGATATTTGAGTCAGGATATTGTAGCATTTAATGGAGAACTCATTGCAAAAAAAGATGCAGTTATCACCAAAGATATAGTCAACAAAGCCAGTTCTTATGGCAAACTTGTTGAAATTGCTAGATATAGCAAAGCTTAAGTAAAAACACAAAAAGGTCTCTATTTGAGACCTTTTTATTTATTTTTTGAGTTTTTTGGCACTATCTAAAAGACCTTGCAAAGATGTTTTCTTTTTTGGTTCTGGTTTAGTCTCTTCAGCTGGTTTTTCTTCAGTCTTTGTTTCCTCAGTTTTGTCAGCGGAAGTTTCTTGTGATGTTTCTTTTTTGTCTACATCTTTGTCTTTTGTCGATTCTTTGTCCTCAACAGCTTTGATTGTGTCATCAATTGAATTAGCCAAATCATTTTGATTGTCGATTAATTCTTTGTTTGTTTTTTCGATATCTTTTTGGATATTTGCAAGATTTGCAAATGGATTTGAGTATTGCTCAGCTTCCTTCTTTTCTCTTGCTTTGATTTCTTCAATATCCTTGTTGTACTCAGAGTTTTGTTTGTTTACTTCTCTAAGTTTGGATAGCAACTCATTTTCTTCGTTTTTGAGTTGTTCATCACGATTATCACTTGAAACTATATCGGCAATTGGATTTTTCTTTTGAGCTTTGACTTCGGTCTTTTCTTCCTCGTCATCCTCATCATCAAAATCCTCGTATTTTCTACGCTTTTTCTTATCAGCAACTCTTTGTCTAAATTCTGGAGTATTGAAGTAATCTCTAACATTATTGATAGCCTCAATCTCAGCAAGTCTAACCTTGATATCTTGTTCAAGTTTGAGGATATACTCTTGTTTAGCCTTGATATCAGCGTCTTGGTCAGCAACAAGCAATGTCATTTTGTCGATTTCTTCTTGCAAAATCTTAGATTTTTCTTCTTTTTCCTTAAGGATTGGTTCTTGTTGAGCTTGAATTTCTTTGTTAATTTGTCCCCAAACCTTGTTAGCATAAGTACGACATTCACTCATCATATTTTCTTCGACTTGAGATTTTTTCTCTTTGATTTCTGCAGTAAGCGATGCAATATCTGAGTCCATCTCAGTTTGTTGTTTTTCAAAATTGACTTTGGAATATTCGTAGTCTTTTTCCAATTGTTGTTGTTTTTGTTGTTCTTCGTTATATCTCTTTTTTAGGTAGTTAGCCTCAATCTTAACTGATGTTGCATTTAATTGCTCAGTAAGAGATGCCATGTTTTCCCTAACGGCTTGAGATTTTCTCTCATAATCTTTGGTAACTTCGTCAAAAGCCTTTTGGAAGTTAAACATTTCTTGCTCTTTGGAGTTAATTCTCTCAGTTATTCCACGCTTAAAGTTAAAGTATTTTTCACCCTCTAACATAGCTCTATCTAGTAGCAAAGCACTCTCAACCCCAACTGGTTCAAAGTTAAAGTCCTCAAAGTGATTTGTGTTCATCTCTGCTTCTTCAGCTTCTTTTTGTTCTTGCAAAGCTCTCTTTTCGAGATATTCTTGCAATACTGGAATAGCCTCTCTAATTTCCTTTGGAGTAAACAAAACTTCGTAATCAACAAATGAAGGCATTGTTGAGCAGGCTTTGTTTAGATATCTTTCAAATTCATGGAATTCATAATACAAGTCAGCATATCTGCTTGATTCTAGCAATTTAAGAATAGTTGTTACAAACAAACCAATAAAGGTATAAAATAGTGGGAACATGAATATTTCGAGTAGTCCCTCAAAAGTTCCGATTGTCTCGCCTGCAGTAGCACCACTGCCACTACCATATTGATTAAGTGGCGCACCATAAACAAATACAAATCCAAATAGCATTGTTAGCACAGATACCATGATTGTGATAAACATAACCGTATTTGAAATATTCTTGTATGCACTACTACGAGTTGGTTGGTCAATACAGGAAACAGAGTTGATATACTCTGATGGTTGTCTATCTCTATTAAGCATGTATTCCTGCCAAGAATATCTTAGAGTCTTAGGAACTTGCTTAAACTTGTTGTTGACCTCAACCAAGTTATCTTCGTTAATAAATGGATTTTTCTTAAAATACCTATTAAATCCCGAAACACTATGCAAAAGTCTTGACTCATAAGTACGAGATATTAATACACAACAGATAATGATGCCTAGTAGGAACACAGCCAAAGACACATAAAGTACATATTGCAAACCCGATTGAGGGTCTGTACCACTGAAACTACCAATGGTTCTAAATACATTCATGATGCTGCCTACTAAGTTATCTGCCAAAAACTGACATACATTAGACATAATTTTCTCCTAATTTCATTTTCTATATACATCTAGTATTATATCATACTAAACTCAATTTAACTAATAATTTTTAGCACAATTTCAAAAAATTTTATATTTTGACAAAACATCATAAACTTTCCAATTCTAGTCGATTTCTATAAGTTTCCCTAGATAAAAAGAGTATAAATATTTTTTGTCAACTTGAGTATTTGTTGCTTTTTCAAAGGCTTGTTTATAAATTTCTAGTTGCAAAGCATAAGTTTTTTTGAGATACATTTCGTCTTTTGTGCGGTTAGTCTTGTAGTCAATTAGACACACTTTGCCGTCTTTGACAACAACCAAATCTATAATTCCCTGCACAATCACCTTAGTATTATTATCGCTATTTTTTACAATTTTATTATAGTTTTCTTGCATAATAAATTGTTTTTCGGTGTATTTTTTGTCTGCGTTCAAAACTATTGGCGACAGAACTTCTATAGCCTTGCAAATGCTATCAATATCTATCTGTGTTGCACTTACTTGGTCTATCACATTTTCTCTTACAAGCCTATCTATCAAATCACTGATTTGTGCCTTGTTTTCGTCAAAATTTAGATTTTGCATAACACTATGATAAGCCGTCCCAATTTTAAGAAAATCTCTACTTTCGATTTTGTCCTCAGGGCTTAATGCATGAGGAACATAATTTAGATTTTCATAATCTTTTTGTTCATTAAGGATATTTGTTACTGTATTTTTGATAGTAAAAGTCTCAAAGTTAGGCAAGGCTTTGGAGTTATTTTCAAAAATCTTTTTTAGCTCCAAATCCGCATTTTGAATAATTACAGGCTCATTCCCTACACTTGAGTCGTCAACAATATCTTGTGCACTCAAAAACTTAATATCAAATTTACTATCTAAATCCTCACAACAAACAAAGTCTTTGCTTGATAAAAAGTTTGAATAATACACCTTTGGAATTGCTTTGAATATCATATCAAAGTAGTTCTTAGCATTGTAAACTTGCGACACAGCATTTTTTTCAAAGTTATCCAAGTTGTACTGACCTATTAGAGATAGCCTTTCTTTTGGTCTGGTCATTGCAACATAAAGTAGTCTAATTTCTTCGTTAAGTTCTGACTTTTTGTTGTCTATTTTGCAAGCGTTTCGCAATATAGTATCCTGCAAAGCCCTATCACTATTTGTATATTTAAGTCCAAAGCCAAAGTTATCGTTAATAATTATATCGTTAGTGTCTTTGTTTATATTGAATTTTTTGCCCAGTCCACAAAAAATCACGGCTGGGAACTCAAGCCCTTTGCTATAATGAATTGTCATAATTTGGACAGCATTTCCGCCAGTTCCTACTTTTTGCAATTCGTTATCTACAGAAACAAAGTCGATAAAATCAATAAATTTATCTATGTTGTATCTGTAATTTTCGCCGTCAGCAAGAGACAAAAGTTCATTAATTTTAGCAATTCGTTCGTTGCCATTTGGCATGCTTTTGATCTTGGTCATAAGCGAAAAGTCATTCAAAACTTTATTTAAAAACTCACTAATAGTATGAGAGTTTAGATACATTCTCATATTATCAACAAATTCAAAAAATGCGTGGAGTTTGACGGCAATTTCATCGTTATTATCGTAGTTTGCAATTGCATCACAAAAATTGCTACAGTTGGAATAGTTTTTGATACTTATAAGTTGCAAATCTGTTAAGTCAAAAAGATGCTTGAGAACTACAGCCAAAGATATCTCATCTTTGAGACTGCTCATAATCCTTACGCATGCTACACACAATTTAATCTCAAATGAATTATAAAAATCAGACGATATTACGGCATTAACTGGGATTTGCATAGCACTAAGAGTATTAAAGAGTCTACCTACAAAAGTACCTCTTGACCTTACTATTATCGCTATATCTTTGAAGTCATAATAAGTTCCGTCTTGTTTTTTGATTGTTCTGAGCTCGGCAATTTTGTTAGCTACAACTATGGCTTCTTTTTTTTCTAGCTCAACACTCTCCAAAGTCTCATCGTCACCAGTACTAGAATTAATTATCTGCATATCGACAACGCATTTGTCTACCTTCTTGTCAGACTCAAATCTTGAATTTTGGCTATAGTTTATACCGATTGTATTTTCGGTTATAAGTTTGTCGAATATTAAGTTATTAAACTCTAGAATGTTTTTGTCACTACGATAATTTTTGTTAAAGTTTATCACCTTGTTTTTGATGCCGTCATTTGAAAATTTGTAGAACTTACTTACAAAAATTTTTGGTGAGGATTGTCTAAACGCATATATGCTTTGCTTAACATCCCCTATCATGTAATAGTTGTCATCAGATGTAAGTTTGCTTACAATCTTTTCTTGCTTTTCGTTGATGTCTTGATACTCATCAAAGAACACAAACTGATATGTATCTTTTAGAATATTTTCTATTTTGGGATTTTCCAAAAGCTTGAGCATTTTGTCCTCAAGATCATTAAAGTCATTTGCGTTTTTCTTGTTTTTTTCTTGAGTGTATTTTTCCAAAGATTCAAAGCATAATTGTAGTAACAATTCAAGATTATCCTTAGAAGCAAGCAAATTTTGTTTGATTTCGTCAAAATCAAAGCTTATTAGACTGCTTTTGATTTGCTTAATGAGTTCCAGATAATCTTTGTTTAATTGGTCAACTTTTTCGTCAACATCCAATTCAAAAACACTGGCATTTTTGTCTTTTCTAGGTTTAGTTAGTGTCTCCAGAGAGCCTAAAATTTTGATAAATTGTTCAAAACTTTTTGACTCAGTGAGTCTTAACATATCTTGAATTCTATGCGACAAGAATTCATAGTATTTAATAAGATCACTAGATCCTATTTCCTGAGCATAATCCATAAACTGTGACAAACGAATACTTATCATTTTGACTGAATAGTGCCACAAGTAGTCACATACAGGATTTGTATTAAGGTTCAAATCAAAGCTACTTTTTGTCCTCTCTATCCAATCTTTTTCATCAGCCTTATTTCTAAGATAATTAATCATGATGAGGATAATCTTTTTGAGATTTTGCTCATTTCTTTTTGAATTGTAACTATCATATAGTTCAAAAAATCTATCGTCACTGTCTGCAATATGTTTTTCAAAAACACTACTTACTGAGTTTTCTAACAAAAACTTGCTTTCTTTGTCCGAAAGCATCCTAAAGTCCGGACTCTCGTTTATTTCATAAAAGTACTTGATAATGAGTTTTTTGCAAACAGAATGCAATGTCCCTATTTCGGCAGAATTAATCAAATCTAGCTGTGAGTTCAAAAACTCCTTGTCTTTTTGGTCAACAGTTTTTAGTGCTTCGGTTATTTGATTAAATAACTTTTGCTTAATCTCTGTTGCTGCTGCATCCGTAAATGTCAAGACCAAGAGCTTTTTGACCGATACATGTTCGTTCAAAATTATTTGCATAAGCTTTTGTATCATTGTCGATGTTTTGCCAGAGCCAGCCGATGCGGAAACTAGTACATTTGAATTGGAACTATCCAGAAATAATTTTTGTTCTTCGTTAGGTGTATATGCCATTATTTATCTCCTTTTAGTTCTTGTATAGTATCGACTGGTTTAACCACTCTATCGTTATCATTTAGATAGCCACAAAGCCCACCAAATTCACAGTAATCACAAGCACTACTATTTTGAACTTTGAGCGGATGCGGATTTATGTCTCCATCTAAAATGTTTTGAGTAGCAACTTTGACTTGATTAATTGCAAAATTAACAAGAAAATCAAAGTCTGCACTATCAATACACATTTTAGTCAAAAATGAACTATTTTTGTAAAACTCGCCAGACTTAGTTGTTGACAAATTAATTACACTACTCTTGTAATTTGGCAATGTTAAATTATTATCCATTGCCAAAAGATTAGATTTGTCGCCATCAATTACGCCCGAAAATTTGTAATTTTGCTCACTTGCCTTAAATGAGTTTTTGATTGGCAGATAGAAAACTCCTACAGGATTTAGTTTGTTTTTATCCGCAAAAGCCTTGGCGTAAACTAGCAACTGAAGTTTTTTGCCACTTGCCACATCGGTGTAATTATCAAAACTACTATCTCCTGTCTTGTAGTCAATGACAATAAATTTGTTACCCCAAATGTCAACTCTATCAATAACGCCCTTGACACCAACTGGAACTCCTGCAATTTTGTCTGAAAAAGCATATTCCAAGTACTTTTTGTTTGGCTTAAAACTGCTTAGGGAAAGCTCGTTTTTGATAGCACCAATTATTCGCACTAATTCTTTTTTAAGCGATTTTAGGGCATAGTTATTAAGTGGCACTTCGAGCAAAAATTTGTATTTTGGGGACTGCAAGAGATTATCCAAATAATCAATTGCAAAAGTCTCTGCATCAAAGTCAAAATTATCTACTATCTTTGGAAGAGTATTTTTGAGTATTTCGTGAATCATATTTCCGATATCTTGTGGAGATAACTCACATTTTTGATTGACCTTTAGTCTTAGTCCATATCTAGCAAAATGTTTGTAAGGGCAACTGTAATATGTTTCTATTTGGCTTACACTTGTTGAATTATTTGTAAACATATTGACATTTGGAATATTCCCTAGTTGTCTGGATTTGAAGTTATTGTCTATAAGTTTATAGATATTCTCTTCACCACTCATTTCAACTAGCAAATTGAGTATCTTGTGAAAATTCTCGTTATCCTTGTAAATCTTGTAATTTTTGGTCATGTTCAAAATATTATTAATAATTACATCGTGCGTTTGGTTATTAAACAAAACACTCTCCATATTGATTTGATATCTAGAACTATCCACAAAATCAAGATAGCCTGACATATTAACTATCTGAAGCCCACAAATATAACTTAAACTTTTAACAAGCGAATTTGGAAAAAGTTTGCCACCTGCTTCATTTTCAGGAAAGCTTATTATAACGCCATTTTTTGCCTTTTGCATAGTATCAAAAAGTTTGTAGACTTTTCTTGCATTTAGCAGTGCAATAGTTGGATTGATTTTGTTACTATTAGGAAGTCTTGCAATCTCGTCATCGGACAAGAGTCCATTATCTATTTTGAGAGATGGGAGTTTCCCCTCATTACTGCCGAGAATATACAAATATTGATAATCACTTATGTAACTAGTTTCAAAGTCGGCTATAAACAAAGTGTTGCTAGTAATTGGAGGCATCGTAATATTTGTTGCATCCAAATAAGATATCCAAGTCTCCAAAAACTCATCAAAGCAGGTTTCATCATCGCCAAAGACAGACTTGTAATCGTCGCATGCGTGATCAAACTTGTTTAGGACTTGATCAATAACTCGTGTGTCTATGGCGTTTAGTTTTGGAATATAATTTGAAATATATTTAGACAAATACTCCGTAATTTTGAATACGACATTATCAAAATAATCATTAATTGAATGTGTTTTTTTAGCAAAATCTTTGATTGAATTTATAAATTCAAAAAATCCAAGCAAGTTTTCGTCATCAGTCAAATCAGATTTCAAGCAAGCAAAACCTTTTCTTCCGCTTTTTCTGAGGCTCTCATCAAACTCACTAAGTTTGACAAAATCGAAATCAAATATTTTGTTTTTGATAATACACAAAATATCGCTTGCCACAAATTGCCCATCTAAGAGTTTGCAAATGTTTAAAATTAATCTTATGTACTCGTGCTCTGTAATGCTCGAACTTTGGTCTAGATAATATGGAATGTGATATAGTTGCAGTTCGTCTATAAGTAGTTTTTTGTAAAGCATCATACTTGGCACAACAATGGCAAAATCTCCAAAATTGCAATCACTATGGCATGTCTTATTATAAATATCTGCTATAGCAAATTTAACCTCGTCGCAAGAATTATCAAAGCAGTTTACTGTAAACTTTGATATCATCTCCCCTGTTTTTTGAGGTGAATAAGCCAACAGATTATTTGCAATAATATCATTATTTGTAATCTTGTCGATTGCAAAATTAAGTCCATTATACTTAAAACAATCTACAAGGTCAAAATATACTTTGTTAGTAAAAATATTTTTGTTATTTGAGTCTTTGCTATACGGACAAGTTATGTAAGTCTTATCGCTAAACCTTGCAATCTTGTAGATAATCTGCAAGTACAACTCAGTAAAGTCCTCAAAATCCACAAAATAAAAACAAGTATTTTTTAGATTGTCTCTATTTAGTGTATCTGCAAAAAGTTTGAGTCTATTAAAACTATCTGTGTAGTCGTTTTTCAAAAACTTTTCGTACTCAGAATATATAAGTTTTATGTCTTTTTGTTTTAGGTTTGCATAATCAGTGCTATCGGTCACATACATATCGTCACAAGTGATATTACAGCTCTTATACAGACATATTGTTTCAAATAATTCGCTTGCAAAACCCATAGTGCTACTAACTTTGCCAAAAGTATGCAACTTGGATTTATTTTCAATAAGGAGTTTTTTGGTGAGTGCAATTCCCGATTGCTTGGACAAAATTTTTTGTGTTGGTGTACTTATCAAAAACTTTTTGGACAGACGAGAAATTGACATAACATCAATATCAAAAAAACAGCTCTCGCCAAGTTTGTCAAAAAGACTTTGTTCCAAACTAAACAAAGATCTATCTGGGGCAATTATTATGTGATGTTTTGATTTGTCTCTCGACTTCAAAATCTCAAATATTTTGGCGTTTAAATCTCTAGTCGTCAAACCTGCCAATATATGAATGTCCATGCGATTTTCTCCTACACTCCAATTGTATCAAAAATCAGGACAAATTTCAACAAAACTCACCTTGATAATTTTTTTATTTCACGCTCTAGTTTGCTTATTTTTTGCAGATATTTTTCTTCCAAACTAAGTTCGCAATTGCGTTTGATTAGCCTAACTAGTCCAAAAAACAGATTATTTATATCATCGTCAGAAACAATCCCGCTTGGACTTTTGAACTTAAGAATTTGTTTATTTACAAAAAATACTCTGCCGTGTTTACAGATAAAATCGCTCTTTTTCATACATAAATTATTGACATTTATCATACAAATAATCCTTAGTTCATATAATTTAGAAAAAAACAGAGGGAAATTATGCAAGAAAATTTTATACATATAATGTCCAAATCACCATGTTATATTTCAGTTAACGGATGTGCAATTGGTTTGATTGATAACACTAATACAATGGAACTAGACTTTGTAACCAAGACAGACAAAGTATTTGTGAACTTTGAGCCTGTTACTTACAAAAAAAGCCAACTACCCTATACTTTTGAACTAGACACAGCAAATAAGGTGCGTTGCCAAAACGAAAATGTGCTAGTTGTACCATTTCCAAACAACCACTATGATGTAATTGTAAAGCCATTCGATATTAACCCAAATTTACAGACCAAAGCAATTCTAAATCAAAATATTGGAAATTATTATGTGACTATTACATCATCGTCTATTAGCAATCTTACAATTTTTAGTGGAGCTAGCATTGTTTACAGTACAACTCTCCCATTGATTTCAAGTGCCAAGTGCGAACTAAAAAAAGGCATTATTGTTGTCGAGGGCTATATAAATGACAACAGCTATTATTTGTTTATGATTGACTCAAGTAATTTGAAGGTGTTATTTAGCGACACTGTGTGCTCAATTAGTTCGGATGCGGACGAAATAATGGCACTCAAAAACCTACACGACATCTCACATCATTCAGTAGTATGCAAACTCAAGTTTTCCACCAAACAAAGCGAAAAATATCATGTCTATGAAAACAATACTTGCGGAATATGTCAAAGTATACTACTGCTTCCCAAGGATTTTTTGGAGTGCACTACAGTTGGTGACGAAAGCAAAATTAGAACCATGCTTTGTGACAATCTCAAAAACACCCCTGTTGCCAAATTCCAGAGTTACTTTGGAGAATTCAAACATGTGTTTTTAAACAGGCACAATATCTTGCAAGACAAAATTAATTATACTGTTATTGGAAGCAAATGCAAAAATTACAACTTTGTGCTAAGCGGTGGCAAAATAAAAGAAATAGAAGAAGTTTTTTGATGGCGAACGATAATAATATTTGCTTATTTGGCTGAGTTTGTTATATAATAAATATATAAATTGAATTTAAGGATAAGCAAATTGGATAAATACAAAGTTATTGCAATAGTTGCCTTGATTATCGTACTGCTAATAATTATTGTTTTTACTAGCAAGTATCGAATAATCAAGACTTACGAAAAATATCTAAAAGTTGGAAACAAAGCCAATCTAAGCGGTAAACAAATTGCGTTTATCTCCAAACAGAACCTAGAGCTTGATGATTTGGAATTTGCTCTAACAGATGTAAAGTTGGGAGATGCATATAGCCCCAAGTACAAAACCTTGATACTAAGCGAGGATGTTTGTAATTCAGCGTCACTTAGCTCTATGGCTATTGTTTGTCACGAACTTGGGCATGCAGTTCAACACAAAAAACAAACACCTTTGTTTGTAATGAATCAACTAACCAGCAAGATTACAAGATTTACAAATAAATTTATAATTCCTCTACTAGTTATTGGATTATTCTTGTTTTTGCTCAAGTATCCAAATGATTCTGTAGGCAAAATTTTAATGATTGTGTCTGGAGCATTGTTTGGACTACATGTGATTAACTTGCTAATACTAATTCCACTAGAATATGATGCAAGCCGAAGAGCACTCAAATATATCAAAGAGTACAATCTAGTATCCCCTAGTGAGTATCGCAAATCAAAAAAATTACTTAGAACAGCCGCTCAGACTTATATTGCAGGACTACTTGATAGTTTATTTGTATTTAACAAAAAAAGGAAGAAAAAATAATGTACTACGAATATTATATTTTAGGAATTATCCTTTTGCCGGGAATTATTCTTGCTATATATGCTCAAAGCAAAGTATCCTACACTTTTCATAAATATAGCGAATGTTTTTCTAGTTGTGGAAAGACTGCTAGCGAAGTTGCAAGAATGTTTTTGGACTTTGCAGGGCTAAAAGATATCAAAATTATAAGAGTTAGAGGTGAGCTTACTGATTACTATAATCACAGACAAAAAACACTAGCACTTAGTGATAGTGTTTATGATAGTATGTCAATATCTGCTCTTGGCGTTGCATGCCACGAAGTTGGTCATGCATTGCAATACAAAACCAACTACATTCCAATCAAAATTAGAAATTTTATAATCCCAATTTGCAATATTGTCAACAATTTGCTTTGGGTTTTGATAATCCTCGGTGCAATATTCTTTTATACAAATATCGGTATTTGGTTTTGGTATATTGGTATTGGAGCTTTTGCTCTATCTGTACTTGTTAACCTTGCTACTCTACCTTGCGAATATAATGCTAGCAATCGTGCACTTAAACTTTTGCAGGATAGCACAATTTTAACCGAAGAAGAAACTGGTTATGCCAAAAAAGTCTTGTACGCAGCTGGACTTACTTATGTTGCAAGTTTGGTTGTATCTATTCTCAACTTAGTAAGATTACTGCTTGTTTTGGGTCGAAACAAACGAGATTAAATACACTTATGGTTGAATATTAGTTATACAAACGCCTGAGTCCTTGCCGTTCATTACACTTATTCCATTTGAACTACAGCAACCATCGTGATTAAACAAGCACTCAGCCCTACACTCAATCTTAACATCCTTATTGTGTCTAAAAGGATGAATATCTGGAGCAACTTCAAACATATTTTTGCTAATATCTTGATGTTGCTCTTTTTTGCGGTCTTTGTTTAATTCAAATGTCCCGCACTCACACGAACGCTTAATAGTAATCCCCTTGCTCATACATGCACATTCATTATTGTACTTACAATTTAATTTTTTGCACTTTAAATCCATTTTTTGCTCCTTTTTTCAAAAATAATTTAATTCATATAAATATTTTTGACAAGTCATCCCAAATTTATCCAAAAATAAGTATTTAGCGTAATTTTTGGTTTGACAAAAAACTAATATTTTTTTAAAATAACTATGATACAAAACTCAAAAAAGGAGAGTATTATATGAAAGTAGTATTACTAAAAGACCTCAAAGGCAAAGGCAAAAAAGGCGATGTAATAAATATTTCGGACGGATATGCACTAAATTTTTTGATACCTCAGGGAATTGCAAAAGCTGGCACATCTTCTAATCTCAACGAAGCAAATCAAGCCAAGGAAGCCAAGGCTTATCATGACGAACAAGATCGACTAAAAGCAGTTGAACTAGGCAAAGTAATCGATCAAACCACAGTGAATCTCAAAGTTAAATGTGGAGCAAATGGCAAAGTATTTGGAAGTGTTACAAACAAAGAGATTTCGGATGAACTTGCCAAATTAAATATTAATGTTGATAAGAAAAAGATAGAAACAGACGCTATAAAATCTGTTGGATTATATACAATCAAAGTTAAACTTCATCCAACTGTTACAGCTAGTCTCAAAGTTAATATTGAATGTTAAAAAAAGCACTAAGTGCAATTGGGGTGTACCCCAAATTCACTTAGTGTCTTTTTTATTGTGTTTTGTCTTTTTTTCTGGTGTATTTTGTTCTGGTTTTGGTGTGTCCAAAGTTGTATTTTGAATGCCTATCTCTATTTCATTTCGTTTGTTTGATTGAAATTTGTCAATCTCCTTATTGAGTTCTGCAGTTTTTGTCCAAAATCCAACTACATCACTAACTTTGGTTGAGTAAATAAAAGCTGTAGGATCTTCCTCTCTAAGAATTCTTGTAAGAGTTCCGCTTTGGAATTTACTAATCAAGCAGATGATATAATCTCTGTCCTCATGCGAGTACATTCCTTCGCATTTTGTGCGAGTACAACCCCTGCTCAATTCTTCCATAATTCTCTTAGAAATTGCGTCACCCTTGTTTGTGATTATGTGATAAGCTCTTACTTGCTTGTAGCCATCGTTTACAAAATCTGTACATACAGAGCAAATTCCAAGAGCAACAATTGTATAAGGCAAAATCTCAATACCATTACTAAATACGAACAAAGAAAGTACAACTACAATCATATCAATTATTATTACAATCGAGCCAATTGATGCCTTGGGATTTTTGCGTCTAACTATGCTTGCTATCATGTCTCCACCGCCAGTCGAGCCACCAAATCTAACAACCAAGCCAATACCAACACCCATGAGAACTCCGCCATATGTTGCCGAAATCAATGGCTCAAAGTTAAGGTTTAGATTGATAAGACTACAAAGTTCCATTGCCACCGAAAAAGATGCAATGCCAATGAGCGATTTGATTGCAAACCTCTTGCCCAAAGCACCTAAAGCATACAAAAATAGTCCAATATTTAGTACAAAATAAATTATTGATGAATTTAAGAAATGTATTCCCATTTTGTTAAGCAATGTGCTTATTATCATGGATAGTCCCGAAAATCCACCTGTTGAGATATTGTTTGGTTCCAAAAAAATTGAAAATGCAAAACCCATTACAGTTGTGCCCAAAACAATCATCAAAATATCAAACGCTAGTTGCCATTTGTTTTTTACTTTGATATACATAAATTAACTCCTTTTTCAAAAAACACCACAAAAAAGTCAAAAAAACAACCTAAGTTTGAAATTTAAGTTGTTTTTTTGTAACTATTGGATAATTATTTAAGTTCTACGCTAGCGCCAGCTTCTTTAAGTTTTGCTTCGATTTCTTTAGCTTCTTCAGCTGGAACATTTTGTTTCAATTCCTTTGGAGCTCCGTCAACCAATGCTTTAGCTTCGCCAAGACCAAGACCTGTAAACTCTTTAACGATTTTGATAACAGCAATCTTGTTTGCACCTGATTCTTTAAGAACTACTGTGAATTCGCTCTTCTCTTCTGCAGCAGGAGCAGCAGCACCAGCAGCAGCACCCATAACAGCTACAGGGGCAGCAGCACTAACTCCAAATTCCTCTTCTAACATTTTTACTAATTCGCTAACTTCCATAACAGAAAGTTTTTTGATTTCTTCTACTAATGATTTTAAATCAGCCATTTTAAATTTCTCCTTAATTTTTATTATTTTTTAATTTTTAGTTTTGCTTTTCAGCGATTGCATTTAATGCTCTTGCCAATGCGGAAACTGGAGCATTAAGAGTACCAAGAAGCATAGCAATAAGAACATCTTTCGAAGGTATCTTAGATAATTCTTCAACTTGTTCCTTAGTGAATATTTGACCATTAACAATACCAAATTTAACAGCCATTTTGTTTAAGTCTTTTGAATGTTTGCAGAAAACTTTGGCAGGAGCAACTTCGTCTTCGCTAAATGCAACAGCAGTTGTTCCTTCAAACATTGTAGCATCATAACCAGTGATTCCGAGCGAATCCAAAGCACGAGTCAAAAGTCTGTTTTTGAAAACTTTGTATGTTACATTGTTCTCTCTAAATTCCTTTCTGAGTGCAGTATCTTCAGCAACAGTGATTCCACGGTAATCTACAAAGATGATAGATTTTGCTTGCTCTAACTTTGATTTGATGTCTTCTACTAATTCTTTCTTTAATTCTAGATTAGCGCTCAAAATATTATCCTCCATTAGTTATTAAAAACAAAACATCTCATGCCTAACAAAGACACGAGATGTCAAATATTTAACACTCATCTTTCCTCGGCAAGCGTAAAATAATTTACTTTAGGACATAGTCACTTGCTGTCTTAGGCACATAATATTTCATTTTCGTTAAATATTATATATTAATTAATTTTTGTTGTCAATAGTTTTGCAAATATTTTTGCAAATTTTCAAATGTTTATTGATTTTTAAAGTTGTTCATTTTGATTGATTATAATGCTTAAATGTATATTTTTCAAACCCCTACACATCCAAATCAATAAACTCATCGTAAGTGATTGATTTGTCAAATACTTTTTTGTCTGTAATTTTGATAATTCTATTACAAACAGTTTGCATAAGTTCTTGGTCATGAGATGTAAGTAGCAAATTGCCTTTGTAACTTATAAGTCCTTTGTTGAGCGCTGTAATACTCTCCAAGTCAAGGTGGTTTGTTGGCTCATCAAATATAAGTAGATTACCAGATGTCAACATCATCTTGGCTAGCATACATCTGACTTTTTCACCACCAGATATAACCTTGGCCTTTTTTAGTCCCTCCTCACCAGAGAACAACATCCTACCAAGCCACGAACGCAAGTAGGTTTGTTCTTGCTCTTTTGAGAATTGTCCTAACCACTCTACTAAACTTAAATCACAGTTTTCAAAGTATGAATTGAAGTTTTGAGGAAGATACGAAAAAGTTATCGTTTTGCCCCACTTAACTGTACCAGTATAATCCTTATCGACGCCTGCAATTATATTAAATAAAGTGCTGATTGTTGTAGATTTATCACTAACAATACCGATTTTGTCATTTTTGTTTACAACAAAACTTACTCCCTCAAAAACTCCAGGTTTGGTTAAATTTTCAACAATCAAAATATCGTTGCCAGCCTCTCTATCCATTTCAAAGTTGATGTATGGATACTTTCTGGTACTTGGCTTAATGTCATTGATTGTAAGCTTTTCGAGTTCCTTTTTTCGACTTGTAGCTTGACGGCTTTTGCTTGCATTTGCCGAAAATCTTGCGATAAATTCTTGAAGTTCTTTGGCTCTAACTTCGGCTTTTTTGTTAGCTTCTTTTTGTTGTCTAAGCATAAGTTGGCTAGTTTCGTACCAGAAGTCGTAGTTTCCAAGATAAATATTGATTTTGCCGTAGTCGACATCACAAATATGTGTGCAAACATTATTCAAAAAGTGTCTATTATGGGATACTATGATTAAGATATTCTCAAAGTTTATAAGAAATTCCTCTAACCACCTAACCGACTTAATATCCAAGTTGTTTGTTGGCTCATCTAGGATTAGTATATCTGGATTGCCAAAAAGTGCTTGTGCAAGCAATACTTTGACCTTGATTGGTGCATCAAGAGTGCCCATCATACTATAATGTAGCAAAGTATCCACACCAAGTCCGTTAAGAAGTATTCCTGCATCACTTTCGGCCTCCCAACCACCAAGCTCTGCAAATTCAGCCTCAAGTTCGGCAGCTTTCATGCCATCTTCTTCGTTAAAATCAGGCTTTGCATATAGAGCATCTTTTTCTTTCATAATTTCAACGAGTCTATGATGCCCCTGCAAAACTGTATCCATTACTGTATAATCGTTAAATGCCTCTTGGTTTTGGTTCAAAACAGACATTCTTTCGCCAGGAGACACAACCACCTCACCTTTTTGAGGTTGTAATTCGCCAGACAATACTTTTAGAAAAGTAGATTTGCCTGCACCATTTGCACCGATAATTCCATAACAGTTGCCTTTGGTGAATTTCAAATTTACTTCGTCAAACAATTTGTGACTTCCAAATTGTACACATACATTATTTACTTGTATCATATTCTTACCTATTATATTGATATTTTTAACTTAAATAGTTTACCTAAAAAAAGCCTTTGTGTCAATACAAAACCATAGACACAGCTCCAAAAGTTAATCTCAAACTAATTTTATTACAAAATTTATCTAGCTAAGCACTGTATTTTTTGCATATATTTGATGATCCTGTGTAAAATTTTTGGATTACACAAA
Organism: Clostridia bacterium; assembly: GCA_016297915.1. Lineage (GTDB taxonomy): Bacteria > Bacillota > Clostridia > Christensenellales > UBA1242 > UBA11490. Next base: position 55,603 of record JAEDFU010000004.1, read on the forward strand.
ATCTTATTTGAAATTATGTACAAAATATGATATAATATTTACAATAAAAAGTATGGAGTGATATTATGACAAAAAATATAAAATCAGTAATACCTCATCAAAAGTTAGGAAACATTATATTTGACCTATCTACTCATGACGAGTTGTTGTCAAACAAAATCCCAAATAACATACTCGAAGATTACAAAAACTCTGACAATCAGTCCTTTTTGTCGGACTTATATGTTAAATACATAAATGACGACAAGATGACAAATATTATTGGTGGATTGCTAGAAAACCCAAATAAACTAGATAAGCAAGACATAATTGACTTTATTAATTCAAAATATTCTAGCAGTAGCAAAAGCAACAAATTAGAGTCTGACACCCTCTCGGCTGGAGATCACATTAGCATTAATATGTATATGCCGGAAAACCCAACTGAGAGCATATATAATTGTGAAGTCAAAATCAAGCAAACACCCAAGCATACATTGTATGCTTATATAGACAACAACTTCACTCACGAAGATTATAGAGGACTTGGTCTTATGAATTTGGGATTTGCCAAACTAGAAGAATTCCTCGCTCAAAACGATATCTACAAGGTTGTGCTTGAAGCTATTAATTTGGACGGAAATCAAAACTTAAATAAGATTTACCTAAGCAAAGGTTTTGAACAAAAAGGCGATAAATTTGTCAAAACAATTGATCAAGAAATGGAAAGATTTTAAATACAAAATGTCTATGCAACAAAGCATTATTTTTAGGCTTATTCAAGCGATAATTTTCACATTGCATAGTACACAAAAAAAATCCAAGAAAAACTTGGATTTTTTTTATTAATATTGAACTTTGATACCAGGTCCCATTGTTGAAGACACTGAAACTGACTTAATATAAGTACCTTTAGCTGCTGCTGGTTTTGCTTTTACGATAGCATCCATAACAACTTTTAGGTTTTCAGCAAGTTTGTCTGCACCAAAAGAAACCTTACCAATCATAACATGGACAATGTTATTCTTGTCTAGTCTGTATTCAACTTTACCAGCCTTAATCTCAGCGATTGCCTTAGCAAGATCAGTTGTAACTGTACCGCTCTTAGGGTTTGGCATAAGACCTTTTGGTCCCAAAACCTTAGCAATTCTACCAATTACTGGCATCATGTCTGGAGTAGTTACGCAGACATCAAAACCAAACCAGTTTTGAGTTTGAATCTTAGTAACCATATCCTCAGCACCAACAAAATCTGCACCTGCTTTGGTTGCAATATCTGCATTGTCACCCTTAGCAAATACTAAGATCTTCTTAGTCTTACCAGTTCCGTGTGGCAATACAACAACGCCTCTAACTTGTTGGTCAGCGTTTCTTCCGTCTACACCCAACTTAACATGCAATTCAACTGTTTCGTCAAACTTTGCACTTGCAGTCTTAACTGCTAGGTCTAGAGCATCTGCTACTGTATATAGAGTAGCTTTGTCTACTAATTTAGCAGACTCTATGTATCTTTTACCTTTCTTCATATTTTTCTTCTCCTTGTGGTTTTAGTGAATAAATTACAACTAAAATTTTTATTCTCCCACTTAATCAACTACCGTAACACCCATGCTTCGGCAAGTTCCCTCGATCATGCTCATAGCAGTCTCAAGTGTTGCTGCATTAAGGTCAGGCATTTTTAGTTCTGCGATTTCTTTGATTTGTGCTTTGGTAATCTTAGCAACTTTGGTTTTAATTGAATTAGCTGAACCGCTTTCGATTCCGCAAGCTTTTTTGATTAAAACTGCAGCTGGTGGAGTTTTGAGCACAAATGTGAAAGATCTATCAGCGTAAATTGTAACAACAACTGGAATAATAAGACCTGCTTTGTCACTAGTTTTGTCATTAAAATCCTTAACAAATGAAGGAATATTAATTCCGTAAGGTCCAAGACCGCTTCCTACTGGAGGTGCTGCCGATGCCTTACCTGCTGGTAATTGCAATTTTACAACTGCTGTAACTTTTTTCTCTGCCATTTTTTTCCTCCTGCCAATATCTTTTGTTGGCAAATGTGGTATAAGTGAAATGCATGAACAAATTTACATTTCTCCCACTATATTTTAAATGGTTATAATAACCATAAAAAATCAAATTAAATTTTGCGTACTTGTTCTAGGCTCAAATCAACTGGGGTGTCTCTTCCAAACATCTCAACCATAACTTTGAGTTTGGCATTTTCTTTGTCAACTGCAACAACAGTTCCAACAAATCCATTGAGAGCACCGTCCAAAACTTCGACCTTATCATTTTCGGCAATTGTAATATCTACAACTGTATTCTTTTCGAGTCTCATCTTGCGGATTTCTTCCTCAGTCAAAGGTAGTGGACGACCTTTTGGCCCAACAAAACCTGTAATTCCCCTAGTACGAGTAACAGCGTGCCAAATATCATCACCATAAATCATCTTTACAATGATATAACCTGGCATAACTTTTCTGGAAACTATTTTTTGTTTTCCGTTCTTTTCCTCTACAACATCTTCCATTGGTATTACGATATCAAATATACGATGTTGCAAACTATACTTGTCTTTGACGATTTCCAAATTTTCTTTGGCTACATTTTCATAACCTGAGAATGTGTGCAAAACATACCATTTTGCCTCTTCCTTTTCGCTATCAACAATAGTCTCGGTAGTATCATCAATAAGATTGCCCGAACCTACAGTTGACTCAACCGCATCAATAGCCTCATTGCTTATAGGACTATCCACTACTTCCAAATCGGTATTTGCAGTCTCAGATTCTAAGTTATCCAAAGTCTCGTTTAATTCTTCGTTTTCCATTAGAATGCTCCTTCTAGTTTTTTATGGTAGCAACAAATTATTTATCAAACTAAATAATCTATCTACACCAAAAAGCAAAAGTGTACAGATTGCAACTACACTAATAACTACACAAGTATTCTTACAAACTGTTCCAAAAGAAGGTCTAGAGACTTTTTTGAGTTCGCTCCAAACTTCGCCAGCTTTTTTCTTAAGTGATTTTTTGTCGGACTTGTTTTTCTTAGCGACTTTCTTTTGTTTGTTATCTACTTTTTCGTTTTTCTTGAGTTGTTTTTTGTTAGCATCTGGAGTAATGATTTCTACATCAGACTCTGCAGGCTGTACATTTTTTTTAGCCATATTCAAACTTCCCTTAAAAATATATTTTTACTTTGTTTCTTTGTGAACAGTGTGTTTTTTGCAGAACTTACAATACTTTTTAACTTCGATTCTGTCTGGATCGTTTTTCTTATTCTTTTGGCTATCGTAATTTCTTTGTTTACATTCTGTGCAAGCAATAATAATATTATCTCTCATAACAATTCTCCTTCCGATGAGTTTTCCTTAGCGAGTAAATTTTAGCATAAGGACAAATGATTTGTCAATATCTTTACAATAAAAAATAGAGCCGTCTTGTAACTCTACTTTTATTATGCTATATATAATATAATATATATTAGACCAAAAATCAAGTCTTTTTAGCAATTTTGCAAATATTTTTTTGATTAATAAAATTCATAACCTCTTTGCCTTGCTTCTTCCCTAGTCGTCTCGCTTATATTTTCAATCAATCCCTGTCTTTTGTATTCGTCACTTTGGCTCTTGATCTGGCTTATAATCCAGTCCCATTTTTTAACCTTTTTATAATCAAATCTTTTCGCAAACTCACCAAATTTATATTTTTCAACCCTGCGCTCAAAGTCAGCATCTAACCTTATTCTTAGATTATTAATATCATCTTCCCAAATAATATTATCTTCGTCTTGCGTTTTTATCCATTCGCAATACTTTTTGATAATTTCGTACATTTCTTGAGATTGCCCTAACTCATTATTCTCTTTGAGGTATTCCATTTGTTCGCTACTATATGTGTTGAGACCGACATTCGTATCGTTAGTTACATCACCATAGACTGGATTATATATAAGTTTTCCGTATTTGGACAATTGTGCAGCGTATATAAATGTTGGAGAAATTGAGCCAAAGAAATTTCCATTACCCGCCTTTTCGTATTTTTCGATATTATCCTTTACAATTAAATCACTGTTATTTTCTTTTCCATTCTTTTCTCTGAAGTAGTTTAATTGCATTTCATAGGCTCTTCCATAATTCATAAAATTAGACCTATTCAGATATGAATAGAGCACTGGCATAAGTTTATCTGGATTCTCCTTTAGTCCAATCATATCCTTTGGGAATTTGGCAACAAATACATTCTTTTCACCAGTTTCATCAACTAACTTTTGTAAGCCATATTTTTTCACAGTTTCCTCATCGTATATTTCCACTTTGTCAGGATCAAAGCACAAAGAATAAGATCTTGGCTTATACTCAGAATGTTCAAAATTTGAATTTGAAAACATTTTTGATTTTTCTCCAAAATCGACACAGTATCCATAGCCTTGAAAAAACTTGGTTACCTCAGCACCATCATATTCACTATACAATGTAGGCAATGTCAACGGTTGATTTGGAAGTCCATAATAAAGAAAATATAAATAATCGCCTTTTTCATTTAATGTATTACTATTTTCAATAGCATCTTTTAACATAATTTTCCACCTAAAATTTATTAAGATTATAATAACACTATCAATCCCCAAAGTCAATACTGATTGAAAAAAAAGAGTAAAGATAGATTTAATTCTTTACTCATTTATAACTAAATTTTATGTTTAAACAGTAGCCTTATTTTTCCATAGGATTATCGCTAACAAAATCATTATGCATTCCTAATGACCTTTCATAGTTTAAATCTTTAAATAAAGACGCTTCTTCTACTTTTTTATCAACATCTTTATGATTCTCATCAAATGCCCTACGCTCAAAATTCATTCTAGCTCGTTCTAGGCTTTCTGCCAAAGAAGTTGATTCCTCTTTAGGTGTATCCATAGGATTCTCAGAAACTGGCTCTTTTTGCGAAGTGGTTTGTTTTTCGCCATAGTAGTTGCCAAAAGTAGGTTCTTCTGATTTTCTATCATCTTGTAATCCTGCAGTACTTTCTTGCAAATCTTCTCGGACAGCCTTTAGATTTTGCAATTCATCAAACACAGATCCACCTACATTATCTTTTGCATATTGCGTTTTTGCACCATTTGTTGTTGTTTCTGTGTTATTAGCTGGTGACATTGTGTCATTATCTAGTGTTTCCCCTGTATAAATTGGCGTTTGGGACTCAGTACGCTTATTATCAGTTTCTACTTCTACTGTCTTAGCGTGAGCTGTAACATTATACAAAGCAGAACCAATTTTGTCAGGATATGTTTTGACTGTCTCATCGTCTGAAACTTCTTTTGTGACATCTCCGGAAATAGATTTGCCTTCATTGCTAGTCTTGCTAGTTATTTCGCTTATAGTTTTTAATCTTTCTAGTCTAGTATCTCTAAGCTCGTTTTGATACTTTGCATTTTCGTCTCTATACGCTGCAACAGAGGCATCGTCATGGTCGTGGTCTACTGTGTGAGGTTGTGCCGAATCATTTTCAAAAATAGATTGATTTGATACTTGTGCACTATCTTTCAAGATACTATCTCTAAGAGCATCAGCCTGTCTTTTTTGAGCTTCTAGTTTTGCAATTTCTTCCACAATATTTGGCTGATTTTCAGCACTTTTTGGAGTTTGCATAGTACTTGTTTCTTGTGTCGCAAATTGCTGTTGTTGATCAACTATTTGTGGAGTTTGCTCCTCTTTTTGCTCTTGTTCGGATTCTTTTTCTTCGGATTCTGATTCCTCTTTTTCTTCGCTTTCAGCAGATGACTCATCAAACAATACAGGGTTTTCAAAGCTTGGATTAACTGGACTAGCACCCATTGAATGCATTTCACTTGCCTCAAATTCTTTGGCAAGAACAGTTGCATCGTCACTGCCTACTCCAGTGCCTTGAGCATCAAGAGTTGAATTATTTTCCAATGCTTGGTTCATCTGGTTTAGTTTTTGTCTATCTGATGCATCAAGCATATTAATAGCCTTTTGCTCTGCCTTATCGCTTACTTTGTTTACATTTTCAGTAAACACTGCAAGAGCCTCGGTCATAGACATATTGAATTCGTTTTCTTGATTCAAATAAATATCTTTTGTTCCAGATACTTCCTCAATACAAGCATCCAATAGTTCGTTTAATGATTTATAATTTTTTTCTTTGAGGAAAACATCTTGGATAAGTTCATATCTTTGATTAAATGCAGAAAGAACAGCATTACTAAATTCATTGTCCATTTTGGTTAGTTTGGAAAGACGCATTGTAAAGTATTTGCCGTAAGCATCAAGCATTTTTTCCTCAGACAACTTTGAGAGTAGCAACATATACGCCTTTTTGGCAAGGATATAACTATCATCTATTGTCAAATCGTCAAGGGTCTTTTTTTCTTTGCCCTCATCATCACCTTCGTCAGACTCATCTGATACATTAAATCTTTCGTAAGAATCATGCAAAAAATCCTCAACTGTGCTCTTAAATTCGGCAATTTTTGTTTTGATAATATTTTGGAGATAACCATTAACCTTGTCAACCTCCTCAAGTACATAGAGTGAAGAGGTGGCATTTTTGTCGTCATCTCTAGAATTATCAAAACAAATTTCAAACAAAATCTCGCCATAACCAAGCAGGTTTCCATTACAGTACATAGAATTGTTGTATGAACTTTTTCTGATTTTTTTGAGATTTATAAGTTCATTTACAATTTGTGGAGCGATATTATAATTGCCTTTTTCGTCGTACTGACCTAGCAAATTATTTTTGATAATATCCATTTTTTCGGTAACGAAATTATCTTGAGTATTTTTTCTTGTAAATTTATCGTTTTCCATACTATTTTCCTCGTAAAGTAATTATATTTTGTGAGTGTTTAAACAAAATATCAAGTTTTTTTGAGTTTAATTTGCAATTACACTATTTATACAAGTATTGTATCATACTTAATCAAAAAAGAAAAACAAAAAAAATAACATCATGAAATTAATCATGATGTTATATGTTTGTGATTTACAAGTGAAATTACTCGATGATTGAGCTAACAACACCCGAACCAACTGTTCTACCACCCTCACGGATAGCGAAACGAAGACCTTGCTCGATAGCGATTGGAGTGATAAGTTTGATAGTCATTCTAACATTATCACCTGGCATAACCATTTCAACGCCTTCAGGAAGTTCGATTGTACCAGTAACATCTGTTGTACGGAAGTAGAATTGAGGTCTGTAACCATTGAAGAATGGAGTATGACGACCACCTTCTTCTTTCTTCAATACATAAACTTCAGCTGTGAAGTGAGTATGTGGATGAATTGAACCTGGTTTAGCAAGAACTTGTCCTCTTTCGATTTCGTTTCTTTGAACACCACGAAGTAGAAGACCTACATTGTCTCCAGCTTCAGCTTGGTCAAGCATCTTTCTGAACATTTCAACACCAGTAATAACTGTTTGAAGTTTAGAACCCATACCAACGATTTCTACAGTGTCACCAACTTTAACTGTTCCTCTCTCTACTCTACCTGTAGCAACTGTACCACGACCTGTGATTGTGAATACATCTTCAACTGGCATAAGGAATGGTTTGTCAGTTTCTCTTTGAGGATCTGGGATGTAAGTATCAAGAGCGTTCATAAGCTCGTTGATGCATTGACATGCAGGATCATCAACTCTACCTTCTTTAGCAGCTTCCAAAGCTTTTAGAGCAGAACCTTTGATAATTGGAGTTTTGTCTCCTGGGAAACCATACTCAGTAAGTAGGTCTCTGATTTCCATCTCTACTAGTTCAAGTAGTTCTGGGTCATTAACTTGGTCAGTTTTGTTCATGAATACAACAATGTATGGAACACCAACTTGTCTAGCAAGAAGGATGTGCTCTCTTGTTTGAGGCATTGGACCATCAGTTGCAGCAACAACTAGGATAGCTCCATCCATTTGTGCAGCACCAGTGATCATGTTCTTAACATAGTCTGCGTGTCCTGGACAGTCAACATGCGCATAGTGACGCTTGTCTGTCTCGTATTCAACATGGGCGGTATTGATTGTAATACCTCTTTGTCTCTCTTCTGGTGCTTTGTCAATAGCGCCATAATCCATTGCAAGTGCTTTACCTTGAGCAGCAAGTGTCATAGTAATAGCAGCAGTCAATGTAGTTTTGCCGTGGTCAACGTGTCCAATGGTACCAACGTTAACATGAGGCTTAGTTCTTTCGTATTTTGCTTTTGCCATTTTTTAATATCCTCCTAAATTTATTTAATTAAAAATTAGCTTTTTTTGTTTTCGCCTATAACTTTGTCGGCGATATTTTTTGGAACCTCTAGATAATGAGAGAATTCCATACTGAAAGTTCCACGACCTTGAGTAAGTCCACGAAGATCTGTAGCATAACCAAACATTTCTCCAAGAGGAATCTCTGCGTGAATAACTTGAGTACCGTTACGCAAATCAGTGCCACTTAGCACGCCACGCCTACGGGTAATATTACCCATAACATCGCCTAAGTAGTCATCAGGTGTTTCAACTTCAACCTTCATAATTGGTTCAAGTAAAACAGGGTCTGCCTTTCTCGCACCTTCTTTGAAAGCTAGCGAGCCAGCAATTTTATATGCCATTTCTGATGAGTCTACATCGTGATAAGAACCATCAAAAAGCGTAACCATAAAATCAACGGTTTCAAATCCAGCAAGAACACCATTTTGTTTTGCTTCTTGAATACCTGCGTCGATAGCTGGGATATATTCCTTAGGAATAGCACCACCAACAATCTTGTTTTCAAATTTGTAACCTTCTCCGGCTGGAAGTGGAGTAAGTTTAACCCAACAGTGACCGTATTGACCACGACCACCAGATTGTTTGATATACTTACCTTCAACTTCAACTTCCTTGCGGATAGTCTCTCTGTAAGCAACTTGAGGAGCACCAACATTGGCGTCTACCTTAAATTCTCTCTTTAGTCTATCTACAATAATTTCAAGGTGAAGTTCACCCATTCCGGCAATGATTGTTTGACCAGTTTCTTGGTCAGTGTATGTCTTAAATGTTGGGTCTTCCTCAGCAAGTTTTACAAGTGCTATAACCATTTTTTCTTGGTCAGCCTTAGTCTTAGGCTCAATAGCAACTCTAATAACTGGCTCTGGGAAATCCATACTTTCAAGCACGATTGGCTTATTTTCTGCACATAGTGTATCACCAGTAGTTGTATCCTTAAGTCCTACTAGTGCTACGATTTCACCTGCGTAAGCCTCTTCGATTTCTTCACGGTGATTAGCGTGCATTCTTATAATTCTACCGATTCTTTCTTTTTTGTCCTTGCAACTATTGTATACATAGCTACCTGCTGTAAGAACACCAGAATAGATACGGAAGAATGTAAGTCTACCAACATAAGGGTCAGTCATAATCTTGAATGCAAGACCAGCAAATGGTTCTGTATCCGAACTATGTCTATCCTCTTCGATATCTGTGCCAGGTTTGGTACCTCTAATAGCCACGATATCTGTTGGCGCTGGCATGTAGTCTACGATTGCGTCAAGCAATTTTTGAATACCTTTGTTTTTGAAAGATGTACCACAAACAACTGGGTTTAGTTTACCAGCGATAGTACCCTTTCTGATACCTTTTTTGATTTCTTCAACTGTCAAATCGCCAGTCTCAAAATATTTTTCCATCAAGGCATCGTCTTGTTCAGCAGCAACTTCAACAAGTTCTGCTCTAAATTTGTTTGCTTTTTCTTTGTACTCAGCAGGAATTTCCTCTACTCTAATTTTTGAACCAGTCTCGTCATCATAATAAGTTGCATTCATTTCAACTAGGTCTATGATTCCTCTAAATTCGTCTGCTTCGCCAATAGGCAATTGGATAGCAACTGCATTAGCCTTTAGTCTAGCTTTCATGCTGTCGATAACTTTTTCGAAGTTAGCGTCGTTAATATCCATTTTGTTTACATAAGCCATTCTAGGAACATTATATTTGTCAGCTAGACGCCAGTTTGTTTCACTTTGCGCCTCAACGCCTGCTCTTGCACTGAATACAGCAACAGCGCCGTCCAAAACTTTCAAACTTCTATTTACTTCAACTGTGAAGTCTACGTGTCCTGGAGTGTCTATGATATTGATTTGGTGATTTTTCCACATACAAGTTGTTGCAGCACTAGTGATTGTGATACCTCTTTCTTGCTCTTGAGCCATCCAGTCCATAGTTGCTTCACCCTCGTGAACCTCACCAATCTTGTGAGTTTTACCAGTAAAGAACAAAATTCTTTCGGTAGTAGTAGTTTTACCGGCATCAATGTGAGCCATAATTCCTACATTTCTTAATTCGCTTAAGGGAGTCTTTCTAGGCATAAATTATAATTCTCCTTAAATTACCAACGATAATGAGCAAAAGCCTTGTTGCTTTCTGCCATTTTGTGAGTATCGTCTTTCTTTTTGAATGCACCACCTGTACTATTGTATGCATCCATGATTTCGTTTGCAAGTTTTTCTTCCATGCTCTTTTCGTTTCTTTTTCTAGCGTATGTAACCAACCATCTGATTGCTAGAGTTTGTTGTCTAGCTGGGCTGATTTCGATAGGTACTTGGTAGTTACTACCACCAACTCTTCTTGCTTTGGTTTCAAGTAATGGTTTTACATTCTCTAGTGCTTGCATAAAGTACTTATCTGGTTCAACACTAAGTTTTTCTTTGATTATATCAAATGCACCGTACACAATTCCTTCGGCGATTGCCTTTTTGCCATCAAGCATAACTTGGTTGATAAGTTTGGTTACAACCTTATTATTATAGACAAAATCTGGCAATACATCTCTCTTGCGTACACCACTTCTTCTTGGCATAATTTTTCTCCTTGTTTAATATTTTTTTGATTACTAGCAAAACACTAGTTATTACTTACCTTTTTTTGCACCATATTTACTGCGTGCTTGTTTTCTCTTTGCAACTCCGGCAGTATCAAGAGTACCTCTGATTACATGATAACGCACACCTGGCAAATCTCTTACTCTTCCGCCACGGATAAGAACAACGCTGTGTTCTTGTAGGTTATGACCCTCACCAGGGATGTAAACAGTACCTTCTTGACCGTTAGATAGTTTTACCCTACAAATTTTTCTTAGAGCTGAGTTAGGTTTCTTTGGAGATGTAGTAGTAACACTCAAACAAACCCCTCTTTTTTGTGGGTTTTCGTCCATTATTGGAGTTTTGGATTTAACAGCAACTTGCTTTCTGCCTTGTTTAACTAATTGCGAAATTGTTGGCATTTTATCCTCCTAAATAGTTTTGGCAAATTAAGATTCAACCATATCCAATTTACCTTAAAGTTATTCTCCACTTAGCACTATGTATTGTAGCGTGGAGATATTTCCAAGTCACCAAAATCACACCAAGATTAGCCACTCAAAAATTACCAAACGAACATATCTCGTTCAGTATACTATAATACGCTATTTAGTTTAGCAAATAAAAAACCCAATGTCAACATTTTTTGAAATATTTTTCATTTTTGTTGAATTGGGATTTTTTCTTGTTTTTTTGCGATTTTTTTGGAAAATCACGAATAAATTTTTAATTTGTAATTATCTATTTTGTGTATTTTTAATTTTACTCAAAAATCTTGATACTTCCGCATCTAATTTTTGCAATTTTCAACATTAATTTTTTCAATGATTTGAAAGTTTGTTTGTGCTTATTGAACTTTTAAATTTTGTATTTGTAGGTATTTGTTTTCAATTGCTGAATCAATTTCACTATTCATATATTACTTACACTAAACTTTTTTGATTATACCATAATTTAGCCAAAAAGTCAAGATTGCATAGTACTACAAAAAAAGCTTATTTGATTATGGATTTCAAACTATTTGTAATTCAAAATCAATCAAATAAGCATTAAAATTAAAATATTTAGTTTTACACTGCTTTATTTTTGTCATTAAGAGTACTTTCAACTAGCACGCACATCTCTTTTGGGTGAGTTTTACAAACAACATCAAAACTACTAGGTTCTGGAATATCTGTTTCAAAAGCGTATGCACACTCCAAATATGCGTCAAGCATCTCTCGTGCATTGGCATGAGCTTGCTCAACAGTTTCACCACTGGTTACAAGTCCAATATCAAACATGGCGATGATATAACACTTTTCCTCATCGTCAAAAAATAGTACTGCTGGATAGGTAAATTTTTTCATATACACACTCTTTTTAGTTTACTTTTTGATATTTTAACACAAAAAAATCTTGTTGTAAAATTTTTTGTCTGTATTTTTTGTATTTTTGGCTGTTTTTAATAATCAAAAATCATTCAAAAGTTATTTAATTAGGTTTAAATGTTATCAAGTGCCAAACTATAAACATTTTTTAGTTGTTTACGATTAAATATTTTGTATTTTTTCGCTCCAGATTCAAACAAGATATACACCCTGCCGTTTTTGATAGTGATTTCTTCGGACATTGATGGAATTGTGACTTCCTTTTTAAGAGACTCCCCATCCAAGTACCAAAGTTTGATAGTATGATTACCAAGAGCATAATCTACAGCTGTATCTTCTTTGAATACATTAGAATATACATACAACTTTGAATCAGCAATCCCATACGAACAAGACATCAATATTTTGTCATCGGCTACAGCTATTCCTTGTACTAACCCCCTAATGGACAATGCTCTTGATGGAGTTGTTGAATATAGTCCAACAGATTTGGATTCATCAATTTTGTATCCCAATACTAATGCCGGATTTGTCTCTCCGCTACGAGTCTTAATCCAGTGAGACTTGATTGTCTCATAATTGCCTGCTCTATAGAATTCTCCGATATATAGATAGCCATCGTTTTCAAAGACGAAATCTGCACCATTGCTTGTTTCAAAACAATCAATTATTTCAATTTTGCCTGCGTTCTCACAGTTATTTACATCAGAAAGCCAAAATCTATAACAAATCTTGTCTCCAACTATCCAAATAGTTCCACCCTTGGAGCAAACACCACCGGCATGACCTTTGTAGTCCTCATCATTAAGCGTTAGCGTAAAGTATTTTTCAATTTTGCCATCATTAATTAAATAAAGTCTTGACGCACTATCGTCTGTCATATAACCACACACCAAAAACTTGTCTGTGCCGTCGATAGTAGTTAGTCCTTGCGGAGTAAACTTGGTGTCAAGCCCAGGGATTGCAAATTCGACACTTGCACTATCAAAAAAGCTCTTGTTCCAAGGAAACAAGTAGTACACTCCCAAAAAAATCAAAATTAGTCCCAAAATTGAACTTATTATAGATATTGTAATCTTCCATTCTTTTGACACAAAAAACCTCCCAACAAATCCATATTTTATATATTTGCATAGTACCAAAAATTATGCTATTATTTTTAATTTAGCACAAAACCAAAATTAATCAAAACAAAAAAACACACTTACATAAATGTAAATGTGTGTAATATTTATATATGTTATGCTCCTTGTACAAAACTATCTGTCATTGACATAAGGTTCTCAATAACATTAGATTTTTCATTAGTTTTGTTTACAAGCATGTTGTTTTCACAATATCTCTTGATGGCTTTGCTATGCTCATTAGTTCTAAACTTGAGTACACCATCCTCAACATACAAATCACCTTTTTTGGATAGTTCAACACTAGCAGGAACAACAGCTGTTGGAGATACAGGTGTAATATCTTTGCCAAAAGCATCATAGGTATTTTGAATTTTATTTAAGTATTCTTTGTTTTCCATTTCATTAATTGTTTGGTCCATAACATTTCTCCTTCGGAATTGTATTTTCCCCCAATTAAAGATTTAACTCATTTCCCAAAATAAATCAAATTTAACGGTGTCCACCAACACCAAATAAACAAAGCATATATGTTTATCTTTGATTACAACATAATTATACACTATAAATTAGACTTTGTAAATACTAATTTTGAAATTTTTTTATTTTTTTCGAAGATAAATTTAATCAAAATCCGTACTATGCAATGTGCAAAATAATGTCCATTTGTAGGTCGTTTTTTATACTTTTTGAATATTCTTTTAATTAGACATAATTAACAAAAAACTCTCAGCAATTAATATACTGGGAGTTTTTTTGATTTAATTATTCAAAGTCGACATCATCAAATAGTTTGCCTGTTTGTTCGTCCATTTGAGCAATTTCTTGTTCTTGCTCGTTTGTATCTTTGTACTCAAGGTTTTTGATTGTAGCATAACCAGTACCAGCTGGGATTTGCTTACCAATCATCAAGTTTTCTTTGAGTGATACAAGGTTATCTACTTTGCCCTTTACAGATGCATCAGTAAGTACTCTTGAAGTTTCTTGGAATGATGCAGCAGCAAGGAATGATGGGTTGCTAAGTGCAGCCTTAGTAATACCTTGAACAAGACGCTTAGCAGATGCAGGAACACCACCCTCTTGGATAATCTTTTCGTTTTCCTCTTCGAACTTGAAGTGGTCAACGATATCTCCAATTAGCATATCAGTGTCTCCACCGTCTTCAACTTTGACATTTCTGAGCATTTGACGAATGATTATCTCGACATGCTTAGTATTAAGTTCAACACCTTGAGATGAATATGTTGCCAAAACTTCGTTAAGAAGATAGTTTTGAACATCATTTACACCACGAGTTCTAAGGAAGTCGTTTGGATAAATTGAACCTTCGGTGAGTACTGTGCCAGCCTCAACGGTGTCTCCATTTTTAACTTTGAGCACAACACCATAAGGGATGATATACTTGCCATCGCCGTCAGGATTTTTGACAACGATTTCGTAATACTTACCACCGTCTTTGTTTTGAGAAGCCATTTCTTTGAGTACTACTTTTCCAGCCACTTCACTAACTGTAGCAACACCCTTTGGTTTTCTTGCTTCAAATATCTCGGCAACTCTTGGAAGACCTTGTGTAATATCGGCAGCATTGGCAACACCACCTGTGTGGAATGTTCTCATAGTAAGCTGTGTACCTGGTTCACCGATTGATTGAGCAGCGATGATACCTACTGGTTCACCTAGAGGAACAACTTTGTTATTAGACATATTTTGTCCATAACACTTAGCACAAATGCCGTGTTTTGCTCTACATGTAAGAGCTGTACGGATGCAAACACTCTCGATTCCTGCTTCAACAACTTTGTCAGCCATTTCCTTAGTAATCATTGTGTCTGCTGGGATTATTACTTGTTTTGTCTTAGGATCAAGAACATTATCTACCGAATATCTACCTGTAATTCTTTGTTGCAAAGAGCTTACTGGAGTGCCGTCTTTGACGATAGCAGATACATTCATACCCTTAACTTTTTCACCATTTTCCTTGAAGCAATCTTCTTGGGCTATGATAACTTCTTGAGCAACTGCTTCAAGACGCCTTGTTAGGTATCCTGAGTCTGCAGTCTTCAAAACCTTATCGGCAAGACCTTTTCTACCACCACGAGATGATAGGAAATACTCAAGAGGAGTAAGACCTAGACGGAAGTTAGATTTAACTGGGATATCAACCTTTCTACCAGATGTATTAGCCATGATACCACGCATACCACAAAGCTGTAATACCTGTCCTGCGCTACCACGAGCTCCTGACTCAGCCATCATTCTAACTGGGTTTAGAACATCCATCTTGCTTATAACAACACCCTCAAGTTTTTTGGTTGCGTCTTTCCAAAGCTTAATATTTCTGTCTAGTTTTTCGTTTTCTGTAATAAATCCACGCTTAAAGAATTTTTCGTTTTCGGCTACTTGTTTTTCAACTTCGGAGATATACTCTTGTTTTTCTGATGGGATTTCCATATCAAATACATTGATAGTAATAGCACCGATTGTTGAATATCTGTAACCGATTTCTTTGATGTGGTCAAGCATTTTGACTGTTTCGGTTGTACCCAAAGCATCAAAACACTTACGAATAATTGTTTTCAAAGACTTAGCAGTAACCAAGAAGTCAATCTCGTATTTGCCTACATTGTCTGGATTTGTTCTATCTACAAAACCAATGTTTTGTGGAATATTTTTGTTAAAGATAATTTTACCAACTGTAGTCTCTACTCTACGAGTAACTGGCTTGCCATCAAACATTACAGTCTTTCTTACTTGAATTGGTGACTGAATTTCGATGATTTTGTTTTGATAAGCCATCATAGCTTCGTCTTCGGAAATAAAGCATTTTCCAGCACCCTTAGCTTCTGGTTTAACAATAGTCAAATAGTACGAACCCAAGACCATATCCTGTGTTGGTGTACAAATTGGACGACTATCAGCAGGTTTGAGGATGTTGTTTGACGAAAGCATAAGTAGTCTAGCTTCAGCTACAGCCTCAGGACTTAGAGGAACATGGACAGACATTTGGTCTCCATCGAAGTCAGCATTAAAGCCACCACAAACAAGTGGATGAAGTCTTATTGCTCTACCCTCAATAAGTACTGGTTCAAAAGCTTGGATAGATAGTCTATGAAGTGAAGGAGCACGGTTAAGTAGTACTGGGTGATCCTTGATAACTTCTTCAAGCAAATCCCATACAACTGGTTTTTGTTTTTCGATAACACGCTTAGCTGTCTTAAAGTTCAAAGACAAGTTACGCTCAACTAGTTTTCGCATAATAAATGGTTTGAATAGTTCCAATGCCATTTCTTTTGGGAGACCGCATTGATACATCTTAAGTTCTGGACCAACGACGATAACCGAACGACCTGAATAGTCAACACGCTTACCAAGCAAGTTTTGTCTAAATCTACCAGGTTTACCCTTTAGACTTGCAGTCAAAGACTTAAGTTCTCTTTGCTTTGGTCCTTGAACAGCCTTACCCTTTTTGCCGTTTTCAATAAGAGCGTCAACAGCTTCCTGCAACATTCTCTTTTCGTTACGAACGATAACTTCTGGAGCACCGATTGAAATGAACTTTTTGAGACGATTATTACGATTGATGATTCTACGATACAAATCGTTAATATCCGAAGTAGCAAATCTGCCACCGTCAAGTTGAATCATAGGTCTGATATCTGGTGGGATAACTGGAATTACATCTAGTACCATCCACTCTGGTCTATTGCCACTGCGTCTAAATGATTCGATAACTTCAAGTCTCTTTGACTTGATTTTCTTTTGACCCTTAGTAGCTTTGGCAATTTGAGCTTTTAGCTCAGCAGACTCTTTTTCTAGGTCGATTTCGCTAAGCAATTCTTTGATAGCCTCACCGCCCATGCCTGCTCTAAATGCATCATAACCATACTTTTCAACTGCTTCTCTGTATTCTGCATCAGAGATAACTTGCATTTTGGAAAAACCAGTTTTGCCCGGATCCAAAATGATATAACTAACATAATAGATAACCTTGTCAAGTTGTCTAGAGTTTAGGTTCAAAAGCAATCCAATTCTCGAAGGAATACTTTGTAAGAACCAAATATGAGCAACTGGAGTAGCAAGCTCAATATGTCCCATTCTCTCACGCCTTACGCTACTCTTAGTTACCTCAACGCCACACTTGTCACAAATAACGCCTTTGTGACGAATTCTCTTGTATTTTCCGCAATGACATTCCCAGTTTTTCTTAGGTCCAAAGATTCTTTCACAAAGAAGACCTGAAGTTTCTGGCTTGTGTGTACGATAATTGATAGTTTCGCTCTTAGTTACCTCGCCATAACTCCATTCTCTAATTTTTTCTGGAGATGCAATACCTATTTTTATAGATGCTAGGTTATTTAATTCAAACATTATATTCTCCTTTATTCTTCTTCATCAAAGTCATCAAATAAATCTGACTCATCAAATATATTATCAAAATCTTCGTCGCTTTCCAAATTCTCTTCCAAAGCGGTTTCGTTGTTACTTGCACTTGGAGAATCAAATTCAAGTTCGATATCCTTGACTTCCTCTCTAGGCTTAGTAGCCTCAGCAAATGTCTCAATAGTATCAGAGCTTAGGTCACCTAGAGCAAATTCCTTGCCTTGGTCGTTACGCAATTGAACATCAAGACCCAAACCTTGTAGTTCTCTAATAAGAACCTTAAATGACTCTGGCATACCAGGTTCTGGTAGAGGCAATCCCTCAACAATTGCCTTGTATGTTGCAAGTCTACCCTCTGTATCATCAGACTTAACAGTCATCATTTCCTGAAGCAACTTAGTTGCACCATAAGCCTCTAGTGCCCAAACTTCCATTTCACCAAATCTCTGACCACCAAACATAGCCTTACCACCAAGAGGTTGTTGTGTAACATATGCGTATGGACCAGTTGATCTTGCGTGCATCTTATCGTTAACCATGTGTTCAAGTTTGATATAGTACATATATCCAACAGTAACTGGGTTTTCAAATGGTTCACCAGTACGACCGTCGTACAATTGGATTTTGCCATTTTCTGGGAAGTTATTTTCCTTAAGAAGTTCTCTAATATCTGCCTCGTTAACACCGTCAAATACTGGAGTTGCAATCTTAATTCCAAGCGCCTTGGCAACAAGACCCAAGTGAACTTCCAAAACCTGTCCGACATTCATACGAGATGGAATACCTAGTGGGTTTAGGACGATATCAATAGGTTGACCGTTTGCCATAAATGGCATATCTTCTACTGGAAGAATTTTGGAAACGATACCTTTGTTTCCATGTCGTCCAGCCATCTTATCACCGACGCTAATTTTACGCTTTTGAGCAATTGTTACTCTAACCATTTGGTTAACGCCAGTCTCTAATTCGTCTTTGTTTTTGCGTGAGAATACTTGAATATCAACAACTACACCGCTGATTCCATGTGGAACTCTAAGTGATGTATCCTTAACATCTCTAGCCTTTTCACCAAAGATTGCTCTAAGTAGTCTTTCTTCTGGAGTTGGCTCTGTCTCACCCTTTGGTGTAACCTTACCAACAAGGATATCACCAGGTTTTACTTCAGCACCTACTCTAATGATTCCATTTTCATCCAAGTTTTTGAGAACATCTTCACCTAGATTTGGAATATCTCTTGTAAATTCCTCATCTCCGAGTTTGGTTGTTCTACATTTAACTTCTTCCTCTTTGAGAGTGATTGATGTATAAACATCTTCCTTAACAAGTCTTTCGCTAAGCAAAATAGCGTCTTCGTAGTTGTAACCTTCCCAGTTCATAAATGCAATAAGCATATTTTTGCCTAGAGCAAGTTCGCCACCGTTTGCACTGTAACCGTCAATCAAAGTATCGCCTTTCTTGACTTTTTGACCTTTCTTAACAATTGGTTTTTGGTTAATACAACTCTCTTGGTTAGTCTTTGTAAACTTAGTAAGCTCGTATTTTTCCTCAGTTCCATCGTCTAGTGTTACAATTACTTCGTTTGCGTCAACATATGTTACTGTTCCGCTGTTTTTGGCAACTGTAATAGCACAGTTATCAAGTGCAATCTTGTGTTCCATACCAGTTCCAATAATTGGAGCTTCGGTTGTGATTAGAGGTACTGCTTGACGCTGCATGTTCGCACCCATTAGGGCTCTGGCAGTATCATCGTTTTGAAGGAATGGAATAAGTGATGTAGGAACAGAAATAAGTTGTCTAGGAGATACATCCATGTAATCAACCATTTCCTTGTCAACTTCCAAGATTGTATCTTTGTATCTACAAATAATTCTCTTATTTACAAATGTACCGTCAACATTTAGAGGTTCAGTTGCTTGTGCAATGTAACAATTTTCGTCCTCGTCAGCCATTAGATATACAACTTCGTTTGTTACAATGCCTTTTTCTTTGTTAACTACTCTATAAGCAGTCTCAATAAAACCATATTCATTAACTCTTGCAAAACTAGCAAGTGAGTTAATAAGACCGATGTTACCACCTTCTGGAGTCTCGATAACACATAGTCTACCATAATGACTATGGTGAATATCTCTGACTTCGTCTGTAGCTCTATCCTTTTTGATACCACCAGGACCTACGGCAGAAAGTCTACGCTTTTGCGCAAGTGAACTTAGTGGGTTCATTTCGTCCATAAGTTGGCTAAGTTGGTGAGATGCAAGGAAATCCTTGAACGCACGATTAATAGGTCTAGCATTAACAACTTGAGCAGGACTAATATCATTAAGGTCATGAGATTGCAAAGTCTCTTTGACAGCATTAGATAGTTTGTTCATTCCGCTACGGAAAGCATCTTGCAAAAGTTCGCCTGCACCCTTGATTCTACGATTGCATAGGTGGTCAATATTATCAACTTCACCAATACCAGCGTTCAAATCTAGGAAGTAACTAACAGTTGCCAAGATATCGTCAATTGTAAGTGTGCTACCAACTAGAGCATCAGCATTGTTTCTTATAGCCTCAATTCTCTCTTCCTTGGTCTTAAATTCCTTAAGAAGATCGGCAAGAACTGGATAATATACCATTTGATTAATTCCCAATTCTTTTTCGTTACATTTGATAACTTCGCTAAGCTTAACTCTGTTGTTACCGTACATTTTGTGTTTTTTGCCGTCTACTAGCACCCAAACACTGTTGATACCAAGGTTTTGGATTTCGTAAGCTTTTTCTTTGGTGATAACTTCGCCTGCTGGAACGATGACAGTCTTTTTGTCCTTGATATCCTCACCAGCAGTAAGTCCGATTAGACGATTGTATAGTGCAAGTTTTTTGTCAACTTTAAATCTACCAACATCGCCGATATTATAAAATTGTGTACTAAAAAATTGCGAGAAGATAAATTGTTTTGTAGCCTCTGCACTAGGAATTTCGCTTGGTCTAGTCTTTCTAGAAAGCTCTATTAGTGCATCGTGTTGAGTCTCATAGGCGTCTTTGTCAAGAGTTGCCTTCATGATTTCGTTGTCGCCAAAGGTATCAAGGATATTCTCTCTTGTAAGTCCAAAACACTTAAGGAATATACCAAGTGAGATTTTGCCACCCTTATCGAGACAAACTTTTAGTTGGTTTGGCTCTTTTTCTTTTTGTTCAATTTCAAGCCAACTACCACGCTTAGGATTAAGTGTACTTGCAAAAATCTCTCTACCAGTTTTGTCAAGCTTTTTGGAAAAATACACACTAGGGCTTCTAACAATTTGTGATACAATAACTCTTTCAATTCCGTTAAAGATAAATGTACCGGCCTCAGTCATGTAAGGAATATCACCCAAATACACTTCCTGCTCGATAGCCTCACCAGTCTCCTTGATAACAAGTCTAACTTTGACTCTTAGAGGAACACTATAGTGACCACCCTTTCGCTTGGTCTCGGCCTTGGTTAGTTTTGGATGATCTTCGATAACATAATCCAAAAAATAGACCTCTGCCTTGCCAGCATAGTCTGTGATAGGTGAAAATTCTTTCAAGGCTTCGCCTATACCTTCTTTGATAAACTTTTGATAGGAATCTTTTTGGATTTCTAGCAAATATGGCATCTCTGCTTCTTTGGTTTTGCCAAAAGTATAACGAATATTGTTGCCATACTTAATCTTTTTGATATTATCAGTATTTAACATTAAGTTTATTCTCCTCGAAACAATTTTTAAAAAATTTATTAAGTTGTAAAATAATGCAAAAATCGTTTGCCAAAAATATAATTTTTGGTTATATTAATGACATAAGATGTTTAACATTTAGGATTGTTTACACACTTATAAACAATACTTTGCATCTAAAATTTTAGCATAATAATTTTATCCTGTCAATTCTTTTTTGAAACTTTTTGAAAGAATTATTGTTTTTTGTTTGACTTTTTGTAAAAATAGTAGTAATTGTGTTTAATTACTATTTTTTT
>JAEDFU010000005.1 GCA_016297915.1 Clostridia bacterium
TTTCTTTGTTGGCGGTTTTATGACAATGTCAGGTGCAGGGTGGGGAGCATCACTTGGTTGGAGTTTTGAAATAACAAATATAACTACTGATGCAAGTGGTAATGCAACAGCAACAATCAAACTTGTTAAAACTGCATAATAAGAAAAATGACTTAACATTGGTTAAGTCATTTTTACTTTGTTGATTTAAGGGTTCTTTTTTAAAGTTGCTTTTTAGGGGTGCATAACACAAAGGGACTATTTTTTGGCGCAGAGATCGGGTCGTCTATATGAGTGAAAGCGAATATATTTCGGAGCAAGAGTGCTGGCACTCAAAGAAGCGACGAATACAGGTTCGAATAATTGCTGAAAGCAATTGTGTGCAAAGCACACGCCCAATCTCGGCAAATAAAAAAGTCCCACAAAGGGACTATTTTTTGGCGCAGAGATCGGATCGTCTATATGAGCGAGAGCGAATATATTTCGGAGCGAGAGTGCTGGCACTCAAAAGAAGCGACGAATACAGGTTCGAATAATTGCTGAAAGCAATTGTGTGCAAAGCACACGCCCAATCTCGGCAAATAAAAAAGTCCCACAAAGGGACTATTTTTTGGCGCAGAGATCGGGATTCGAACCCGAGGTACGCTTCCGTACACAGCCGTTCCAAGACTGCACGATCGACCACTCTGACATCTCTGCATATAATATTGGATTTGGGGCTAGTTGATTTTTTTGCGGTATCTCAGCATGGATAATATCAAATATTTTCTCAAAGTTTGCTTAGTTATTGTATAGTCTATTTGCAAAAATGTCAAGTGTTTATTTTTATTTTGTTTGTTTTAATTTTTGTGTTAAAATTTGGGTGGAAGGATGTTGCATATGAAAAGTATAATAGGTGCGGTGATTGGTGATGTTGTTGGCTCTATTTATGAGACTTACGAATATCAAACCAAGCAAATTGATTTGAGTCATAGATTGAGTATTTTCAAAAAGGACAAAGATATTTTTGAAAGTGACATGAGTTTTACTGATGATAGTGTTTTGACCTGTGCTATAGCCGATGCGATATTGCATGGACAAACTTACGAGTCAAAATTGCGTGAATTTGGATTAAAGGAAGAAAACCTTGGGCTAGACATATATGGTCGCAGTAGATTTGGTGCAAATTTTTTGAAATGGCTACACGGTGGTGGCAACGATAGTTTTGGAAACGGTTGTGCAATGCGTGTGTCTCCAATTGGCTACGCGTATGATTCTTTGGAAGAGACGCTGAAGCAAGCAGAGATTAGTTGCAAATGTACACATGATAATGTCGACGCTATCAATATGACCAAAGCTGTTGTCGGTGCGATTTTCCTTGCTAGAAACAAAAAAGATAAAAACCAAATAAAAGAGTTTTGTCTTGAATATATCTCCACATTGGATTTTAATTTAGAGAAACTTCAAAAGACTTATTTGTTTGATGCAAGCGCGATAGGCTCAGTGCCACAAGCAATCTATTGTTTTTTGATAAGTACAGACTTTGTTGATACGCTCAAAAACAGCATATCCATTGGTGGCGATAGTGATACAATTGCATGCATTGCATGCTCCATTGCTGGAGCTTACTTTGGAGTGCCTAATAAATTGGCTCTTGAAGTGCAAAGATTTATACCTAGTGAATACATGAATATTATTAATGCTTTTGATGAAAAGTATTGCAAATAAAGTAAATACTGGAGTTTAAAATTGTACAAATTGCAACTTGCAAAAATAATTATATTATTATTTAAATTTGACAAATAGTTGTGTATTTATGTCAAAAAGTCACAACATAATGACAATTATTAATATAGAACAAAAAATAATGGAGGAATGAAAATGCAAAAGGAAATTGTTGAAAAGGGGAAATTGCTAGACGAAAAGGGGCATCTAATAGAGTGTGGTTATGCCAAAAGTTTAATTAAGGATTATGATAGAAAGGATATTAAGGCTTGCAAGCTTAGGATAAAAGAGTGGGATTATTATCTTATTTATAACGATGAGTATGCTGTAGCTCTAACTATCGACGACAATTCTTATATGGGTCTCAATTCAATAAGTTTTATTGACTTCAAAAACGCTTGGGAAAAGACAGTGTCTCCTATGTCGTTTATGCCCAAAGGAAAGACAAACTTGCCAAGTTCAAGCACAAGCGGAAGCGTTAGTGTAGCTAACAAAAATTATAATATTTCATTTGAAAAATTTGATGACAAAAGAATTTTAAAAGCGAGTATGAAATCTTTTTTGAATGGCAAGGATATTAATCTTGAATTTGAACTCAGTGCTGATCCCAAAGATAGCATGGTCATAATTACTCCGTTCAAAGAAAAAAAGACAGCCTTTTATTACAACCAAAAGATTGTTGGGTTTAAGGCAAAAGGAACTGTCTCAATCGGTGATGATAGATATATCTTTAATGAGAGCAATACTCGTGCAATACTTGATTGGGGTAGAGGTGTTTGGACTTACAAAAACACTTGGTACTGGGGTGCTGGTTGTGGAGTCGTAGACGGTCATGAGTTTGGATTTAATATAGGGTATGGTTTTGGAGACACAAGTAGTGCTTCCGAAAACATGCTATTTTATGACGGCGTTGCTCACAAACTTGACAAGGTTACCTTTAATATTCCTAAGAACGCCAAGGGCAAAGACGACTATTTGTCTCAATGGACATTTACTTCAAACGACGGCAGGTTTGAGATGACTTTTGATCCAATAATTGATAGACACGCCAATGCTAATGCCTTGATTATCTCGAGTAATCAGCATCAAGTATTTGGAAGATTTAATGGGACTGCAACATTGGATAATGGTGAAAAGGTTGTACTCAAAGACTTTGTTGCCTTTGCCGAAAAAGTTAAAAATAAATGGTAAAAAAACAAGCCTAAAAACTAAAATCTTTTTTGGATTAATAGTTTTAGGCTTGGTTTTTTAGTTAGAGTATTTGTTGAGCAGGTCTGATTTGAGTCTAGCAAGTTTGGGTGATAGATTAATAATATAAGTGTGAGGATAACTAAGTCTCAAAGCTTCGTCCCAGAGCAATGCTAGATTGTTTTTTACATTTTGTCTAGTCTCTTCGATTGTTGGAATCTTATATATTAATTTGCCACTCTCAATCATTTTGATTCTAATATCCTTGACCGAGTAGTTTTCTATTGATTTTTTTGTCCAAACATTTGTTGGATGTGTAAGAGTAATCTTGCCACTAGGCATCGGCTCGTCGTGGATAGAGATTATATCTGTTACAAATTTGCCACTTGTGTTGTCTATGATTCTATAAATCTTTTTGAAATCCGGATTGGTAATCTTTTCGATATTGTCCGAGATTTTTATTTTAGGTATAATTTTTCCGTCCCTTTCGGTTGCAACTAATTTGTACACTCCACCAAAGACCGGACAACTTCTGGCAGTAATCATATTTTCGCCAACGCCAAAACTATCTATTGGAGCACCTTGCGAAAGTAGACTATCTATTATATTTTCGTCCAAACTATTGGAAACTACAATCTTAGTATCTTTGAGACCTGCCTTGTCTAGCATAATTCTGGCAGTTTTGGATAAATACGCCAAGTCTCCGCTATCTATTCGTATGCCTTTGAGCGTTTTTCCCATAGGTTTTAGAATTTCTCTATCTACTCTGATTGCATTTGGGATACCTATACTTAGAGTATTGTATGTGTCAACAAGTAGCGTGCAATTATCCGGAAAACTCTTGGCGTATGCGCAAAATGCCTCATATTCACTATCAAAACTTTGAACAAAACTATGAGCCATTGTTCCCAAAACTGGGATGCCGTGTTTTTTGCCAGTAATGGTGCAGGCAGTGCCAACCGCTCCTGCGATGTAAGCATCCAGCGCTCCGTCAACTGCGGCCTCATATCCTTGAGCTCTCCTTGTGCCAAATTCCATGACGGCTCTTCCTCTTGCAGCTCTTACAATTCGGTTTGCCTTGGTGGTAATAAGGCTTGACCTATTAAAGTATAGTAGCAGTGCGGTCTCAACGAGTTGTGCCTCAAGTAGTGTTGATTTAATAGTAATAATTGGCTCATTTGGAAAGACTATTGTTCCATCTTCAACTGCCCACATATCCCCATTAAATCTAATATTTTTGAGTTTTGCCAAATACTCGTCGCTAAACATATTTAGACTCTTAAGATATTCGATATCGCTATCCTCAAAGTGAAATTGGAGTAAGTACTCGGTACACTTTTTGATTCCGTTTGCTATTACAAAACTACCGCCGTCAGGTATTTTTCGAAAGAATAAATCAAAGTACGCAATTGTATCACAAGTATTTGAATCAAAATAACTTTGACCCATTGTTAGCTCATAAAAATCCATTAGTAAATTTTCAAATTTTGTATCCATAAAAAAGTTCCTTTTTTTTATTTAAACATGTAGGTTTTTGTTTGTCAAACGAAATATTTAATTATTTGACTAGACAAGTTATTTTTGGTATATTATTTGAAGATTATATAGTTTTCGAACTAATAAATTTGTTGTTGAAGGATGTTAACTAATGGAAAAAACTGATGTTCAAAAAATTATATCTTGGATTAGAGATTATTTTGACAAAAATTCTTGGGCAAAAGGTGCTATTCTTGGCATGAGCGGAGGCAAAGATAGCCTAGTTGTTGCCAAACTTTGTGCAGAGGCGTTGGGCAAAGACCGTGTGCTTGGAATAATTATGCCCAATGGAAATATGTTAGACATTGATGACGCTAACAAGTCCTGCAAGATTATTGGAATTGACTACAAAATTGTGGATATCTCTAGTGCATATAATGATATTCTGAATATCTCAAGCCCAGTAATAAAAGAAAAGGGCGAAAGCGTAAATAGTGTTACAACAATAAATATTGCACCAAGAGTAAGAATGACTGTGTTATATTCTATCGGCGCAAGCCTTGATTATCTTGTTGCCAATACCTCCAACTTGAGTGAATTTGAAGTGGGCTACACGACCAAGTGGGGAGATAATGTTGGAGACTTTGCTCCAATTGCAAATTTCACTAAGTCCGAAGTTTGTGAGATTGGGCTTATCTTGGGACTGCCAGAAAAACTAGTTCACAAAACGCCGAGCGATGGACTATCTGGCATGTCTGATGAGCAAAAGCTGGGATTTTCGTACAATGAGTTGGATAAGTTTATAAGGACAGGATGTGTTGGGCTTAATCATGATAAAATTGTCAAAATGCACAATAATTCTGAGCACAAAAGACAAGGCGTTTTGAGATACAAAAACACTTTGCCAAACCATTTTGACAAAAATTGTTAGTAAACTTATGTTTATCCTGCAAGTATTTTGCAAATAAGTTTGTTTAAAAAATAGTTTTTTGATAATATATATAAATAAAAGAAGATAGTATATTGGTTGCGAAAAAAAATTTTAAAATTAACAAGTATAATCCATTCACAAAAATAGTCTGTAATTTTTTGGGAAACTTGTTTTTTGCTTATTGTGTAATTGCTGCTCTTGCACTGATATTATTTTCGAGCGTAACTATTGAGTGCGAGGTTATTGGGTCTTCGATGTATCCCACACTAAATAGCCAAAAGAGTTTGTCTAACGATATTGTATTTGTAAATGTTTATGACAAAGATTTTGATTACTTAGATATCGTGGTTGTCAAGACAGATACGGATAATATTATTAAGCGAGTTGTGGGTGTTGCTGGCGACAAAATAGACATTGTGCTTGCAGACGGAACTTATAAGCTCGAAAGGAATGGGGAAATAATTGACGAGAGTTATATCGAAGTCACTTCCAATCCAACTATTCCTAATGATGAGAGAAACGGAATGTTCATGACTTATAAGAGATTTCAACAACTCAAAAGCAGTCATTCGGAGCTATTTGATGATGACGACAAATTAGTCGTGGCAAAAGATAGCATATTTGTGCTTGGGGATAATAGGCGTGTAAGTTTGGATAGTTCGTTTTATGGAACTTTTGATATGCCCAAAGTTGTAGGAAAGGTCGAAAGAATCAAATACTCAAACGAGAGCAATTTTAGTTTTTATTATTATTACATTATAAATGGAGAATTTTTTAAAACACTTTCAAAGCTATTTTAACTAGCAAAAGATAAGGAGCTGTTATGAAAAAAAATATATTAAAATTATTTGCCTTAGTTGCACTGATTTTCGGTGCTGTACTTTGTTCACATCAAGCGGATTTGTTTTTGCAAACAACGACTAATGACAAAAATATAGTAGTTTTGGCAGAAGAGCAAAATCCAGCCAGTCCAGATATTAACGAGGGCGAAAACACAGACGACGACATTGCAGCACTTAGAGAAAAGATTAAAAATGAGGTTAATGTCGGCTATCCAGTTAATTCGACTTCTGATATTGTCGATACAAGACTATATAGTGCTCTTCTTAAGATTGTCAAAGACCGTATATTTGAAAAATATAACTATAATTATTCCGATCTTGATACACTATATAGCAAGACATTTGCAAGTACAGAGCTTGCAATTGAGTCAATAGAGATAAGAGACTGGGATATCAGTTCGCTTGCTGGTTTGGAAATTTTGTCTTTCACAAACTTAAAGTCACTTACAATAGTTGGCAATAATCTAGGGGAGTTAAAAGAGGATTTGTTTCAGCGTATGCCAGCCTTGGAAAATCTAAATTTTGCATGCAACAAAATTTCCAAAATAAACTTTAAATATGCTCCAAAATTAAAGAATGTTAATCTTAGTACAAATAATTTGACTGCTGTGGATTTGACTTACTTTGTTGGCACTGATTTGGATATTAATCTTGCTAATAATCAATTTTCTTCGATAAAAAACATTAGTTTGCCAACAAGAGTCAATAGTATTAAGCTAAATATTGTTGCTAACAACATAAGCGACTTGACTGATGAATATCTCAGTTACAGCAAATTATCGCTAAATACTGGAGTTCAGGGAATTTCTGGAACTGACACAAAGTCGATAGATACATCCACAGCTCTTGATTTTTACAAAATCAATTTGGGTGGTGTTTACATCAAAATATTCAAATCTGGTGTAGGAGATACCCTTGTTGATGAAATCAAAGACACAAATATTACAGACAAAAAGTTAAGCAAAAAGTTTGGCGTCGGTGAGTACTATGTAGAATACTACAATGCAGACGGAACTTTGAGTTATCAGAATAATAACGACGAAACTGCATATTTTAAGACTTACAAATTCAAAGTTATTCCAACCGCTTGCACTGCTAAGTTTGAATTCAAAGGCAAAATCTATGATAATTTTCCAAACAAAGTTACAGGCAAGGTTAAGGTAATTTTGTCTTGTGAAGAGGGTGGCGAAATTTATTATAAGGTTGGTGACAACGATTGGACTCAGGGAAACGAAATTATGTGCGACAAGGGTGGAAATTATGGGATAACCGCCAAGGTTGTAATTGACGGAATAGAGAGCGAACAAAAGAGTTTTTTGGTGAAAACATCTCTAAACCCAATTATTCCAGATATATTAATGTTAGTGCTTATTTTGATATTTACTTTGGCATTATTTTTAATCATAGTGCCTCTTGTTAGCAAAAAATGGTTTAGAAAATAAAAAATAAAACTACTTGGCTACTTGAACTATTGGTTTATTTTTGCTAAAATAGCAAAAGTCAAAAAAGGAAATTAAATTATGATACTTAATGATCAAAAAGAAAAATTAGAAAAAATCGTCGGCAATTTGAAAATAATTGCCGACTGTCTTTGACGAAGAAAATTTACTCAAAGAACTAGAACAAAAGAAAGAGGAGAGCCTAAAACCTGAGGTTTATTCAAATCCAGCACTCTGTAGTTCTATTAACAAAACTATCAAAAAAATAACTTTTGAATTAGAAAAGTTGTCGTCATCACGCAAAAAAATCAGTGATATCAAAGACTACATTGACCTAACAGAGCTTGAGGGCGATGAGGGAATGGTTGGAGATATAGATAGTTCAATTGAGACACTTGAGACTGAGGTTGGCGAGTTGTATCTACAAACACTACTTTCGGGCGAATATGATAATAACAATGCTTATGTCAAAATTCATAGTGGCGCTGGTGGAACAGAGGCTTGTGACTGGGCTGGAATGCTTCAGAGAATGTATCAAATGTTTGCTGACAAAAATGATTTCAAGTGGCAAATAACCGACAAAATTGACGGCGACGGTGCAGGGGTTAAGAGTGTTACTCTCAAAATCATTGGAGACAATGCTTATGGCTATCTCAAGAGCGAAATGGGGGTGCATAGACTTGTGAGAATTAGCCCATTTGACGCAAACAAGCGAAGACATACAAGCTTTGCGTCCGTTGAGGTTATGCCAGAGATTGACCAAAATGTTGAGATAGAGATTAGACCAGAAGATCTTAAGGTTGATGTTTATAGGTCTGGTGGTGCTGGTGGACAGCATGTAAATACAACAGACAGTGCAGTTAGAATTACACATTTGCCTACTGGAATAATAGTTGCGTGTCAACAAGAACGCTCACAGCTAAAAAATAGAGAAATGGCCATGGAAATGCTCAAGAGCAAGTTGCTTGCTCTAGAACTAGACAAAAAGATGCAAGAGAGTTTGGCTCTCAAGGGTGATGCCAAAAAGATTGAATGGGGCAGCCAGATTCGTAGTTATGTCTTTTGCCCATACACAATGGTCAAGGACCACAGAACTGGCTACGAGACAAGTGATGTCTATGGCGTAATGGACGGCAATATCAAAGAATTTATTTTTGAATTTTTGAAATTAATTAATTAAAAAGAGAAATTTATGTACAAAGAAATTGCAAAAGCAAAATTTGCTAAACTACAAAAAGAAAGCAAGACAAGAGATATTTATATTCTTGGCATTGAGAGTAGTTGCGATGAGACGAGTATAGCTGTTGTCAAAAATGGCAGAGAGGTACTATCCAATGTAATAGCAACACAAATAGAAATTCATGCAAGATTTGGCGGTGTTGTGCCAGAGGTTGCAAGTCGAAATCATCTAATGGCGATAGATAGTGTTTTGGATGAGGCTCTAGCGCAAGCAGGCAAGACTTTGGATGAGATTGACGCAATAGCCGTTACATATGGTGCAGGGCTTGTTGGTGCTCTTATGGTTGGTGTTAATTATGCCAAGGCTTTGGCATATGCCAAGCAGTTGCCATTGATTGCTGTTAATCATATCAAAGGACACATCAGCGCAAATTATTTGACTAACAAGGAATTACAACCCCCATTTGTGTCTCTTGTGGTAAGTGGTGGACACACTGCTCTTCTCAAAATCAAAGACTATGACAAATTTGACATGCTAGGCTCAACCACAGATGACGCTTTGGGTGAGTGTTATGACAAGGTTGCCAAATGCTTGGGACTAGGATATCCAGGTGGTGTCAAGGTGGATAAGAGGGCAAAAGAGGGAGTGGACAATATCAAATTTATTACTCACGAAATGTTGCCTGGCACTTATGATTTTAGCTTTAGTGGAGTCAAGACTCAAATAATCAATTATGTTCACAAACTAAAACAAGCGGGCGATAATATCCCTGTAAACGATATCTGTGCGTCTTTTCAAAACCAAGTCATTGAGCAAGTTGTAAACAAGTCTATCAAGGCTTCAATCAAAGACAAGAGCAAGACCTTGGTTGTCGGCGGTGGAGTATCTGCAAACTCGGCGTTGCGAGAAAAACTCGAAAAGGCAGGTCTTGATAACGGAGTCAAAGTGTACTTCCCTCAAATCAAATTATCTGGCGACAATGGTGCAATGATTGCAAGTGAGGGGTATTTTCAATTAATATCAGGCAAGGGGCTAGCTCTTCTTGACTTGACACCTGCTCCAAATATTAATCTTAAGTCGGAACGCCGTAGAGAAAAAAATATCTAAGATCAAAAAAAACTTCAGTAATACTGTTTGGATACCAAAATTGTATCAACCAAAAAGTTTATTCTACTGAAGTTTTTTCTTTTTTAATAATAATTTGTTTATGTATTTTATTCTAAAAATAAGATATCTCTTAGTTGTTAAGGAATAGCACGCCAATACAGTTTGGGCCACAGTGACTAGATATTGTGCCACCAGCTAGTGTATTGTAGATATTCTTAAATCCTCTTTCTTTTAGCTTGGCAGTTAGTATTTCCTCTGCTTCTGGCATTGGTGAAGAGTGAGTTATAAATACATTTTCAAGAACTGGATTTGGATTTTCTACTAGCAAATCGTCAAGATATTTGCCAACAACTTTTGACATTCCGCCCATGTATTTTTTGCCAACGACCATCCTGCCGTTTGATAGTATGATTTGAGGTTTGATTTTGAGTATGTTGGCGCCGAGTAGGGCAAGTGCGGAGCATCTTCCACCTTTGTATAGATAGTTAAGTTTCTCAATTACAAATCCTGCCTGTACATTGCTTGCAAGCCCAGTTAGTGTTTGATAAATCTCACTTGGTTGTTTGCCTTGGTCTACAAGCTCTTTGCCTCTGATTGCAAGCAAGGCAATTCCTGTGGATAATGATTTGCTATCTACTACAAAGACATTTTCCATATCTTTGGCAACTAAGCAGGCATTGTTGTAAGCACTGCTGATAAGTGAACTTAGTGATACATGGATTATTGCATCATAATCTTTTTTCAAATTTTCAAAATGTGTTTGAAATTGGTCAGGGCTTACAGCACTGGTCTTTGGAAGTTTTTTTGTTTTGTCAACAAATTCAAAAATTTCTTTGGATACTCCAAAGTGATCCTCAACTAACTTGTCGTTGAAGTTTATTGTAAATGGAGTTGTGTGGATGTCAAATTTGTCAAGCATTTCTTGAGGAAGATCAATTGTGCTTTCGGCTGATATTACTATTTTCATAAGTCATTATTCTCCTAGATTTTTGTCGTATTTTGAAAACAAGAAAACATTTTGCTGTTTGTTATTTTGAAAACAAAATGCCCTTATTTAATCTCAATAGTATTTTATTAAAAACTTTTTGAAAAAACACCCTAATCTAACAAAATTCAACTCTCTATCTAAAAACATCAATTCTCTTGCAAAAAATGCAACTCTCTTGGCAAGAGAGTGACATATTTTGCTTGTCTAAATATATTATATATGCTAAAATATTGCAGAAAATAAATAAATTTGGAATGTATATGACAAGCGAAGATATAAAACATAATTTTTCCGAAAATTTAATAAAATTACGCAAAGCCAAAAACTTGACTCAGCTCGAGCTTGCCGAAAAACTTAATTACTCAGACAAGGCTGTATCCAAATGGGAAGTTGGAAGTGTGCTTCCGGATGTCGAAACAATGACGCACATAGCTGAGTTTTTTGGAATAACAATCAACGATTTGATTTATGCCAAAAAACGAAATGTGCTAAGAGAGTTTTATAAGACACATCTATTTATGACGCTACTTGTAAGTGTTAGTTTGTGGTTTGTAGCTACCATAATATTTTTTGTTCTTGACTCGGCAACAACGCTAGTTAGACCATGGCTTACATATATCTACACTATTCCTGTCAATGCGATAGTGCTAATTGTGTTTTCGGCATTGTGGTTCAAAAAGTTTCACTTGTATTTATCTATGTCAGCACTGCTTTGGGGAATAATTGTATGTATATATCTGCAAATCAACAATAGCGCGCTTTGGTTTATATTTATAGTAGGGCTTATTGGGCAGATTGTCTTGACATGTGCTATGCCACTCAAAAAAAAGAAAATTAAGTAGTACGATGTAAATACTACAACAAAAGAGAAATGGAGAAAATATGAAAATACTTGAGACAAGCGATTGGAAATATAGAATTGCATTTGATAATATAACTTACAAAAATGTCAAAAGATATAGTCTCATGCTCAATACTTATGAGCGTGAGATTATGGACGAGCAAATAAACTTTTTTCGTAAACACTTTTCAATTTGTCAAGTCATGGATCATTTTAAAAAGCTAAAAACAAAGACGGATAGAGAGACTTTTATAAAAGCTGTACTCAAAAGACAAGACGGTATTTACTATTTGCCATTGCAATTAAAAAGTTATATGCTCAAAAAAATTCGTACAGAATTCAAAGACTACTCGCAGTTTTTTGAATTGCTACTAAACAAAGCTCTAAATCAGAGCAAAACAAATATTGTAAGAATTCTCTATAAAAATGTTCTCAAAGATTACTTTGCCCCAAGTTTTAGACTTGTTTGCAAATATCGCAAACAGCAAGAAATTCCTGTTATTCAAAAAATGCTCAAGCCTGAGGCATATCTAAATACTGCCAGAAGCCTAATTCATGATTTGCAGTTTGACTACAAATTATCTCAGGTGTTTGGCAGGAGCTCCATTCGAAAGAGTGTGCCAATTTCAATCGTTGATGATTATGGATATGGTGAATGGATAAGCAAAAATGTTAGTTACAACAATAATAGATTTTTTATCTATAGCAATCACAACAAATTAACAGATGTTGCCCTCAAGCACATGGTATACTTTAATGTTTATCCGGGTTATGGTTATTTTTATAATACAGTAGCCTCCGATGTGACCAAAAACACATGTTTTGATAATGGTGCATCGCTTATTATCAATGGCTGGGCAATGTATGCAATGTGTCGAAATGGCGGAACGGCTTACTCACAAAACTTTTTGATAGAAGGTTCAAATATAGCTTGGATGCTATTTAACAAAAATTTGGAAAAGGCATACGAAAGCGTATATGTATATCTCCTTGGCAAGTATCCAAAGTCCAAAGCCATGGATTATATGCTGGACTATACTCAAAAACCGGGACATTATCTAAGTTATGTAATGGGCGAAGTTGCGATTGAGGTTGCAATGAGCAAGGGATTTGCAAGCACGCCAATTGAGTTTTTGGAAAATTTAAGTCAGGTTAATGTGGGCGATTATATTTGCTTGTATAATCCAAAAAAGCAACGAAAGATTGGCAGGAATGTAATTACTAGCAAAGTTGTCGAAAAATTTTATAAATAAAAAAAGACTTAAATATTTCAACTTAATTACAAGTTAAATATTTAAGTTTTTTTGTTACAAAAGATTTTACTTTGCGACAAAATCAATTTCGTAATCTTTGTCAAAATCTTCAAAGTTTCCGTCTAGATTACATGCAATCTCATAGTGTTTGCTAAATTTGATGTGTTTATCGTATTTTTTGAGTATCCTTGGCCAGTTTTCCAATTTTTGATTTGGAGCATCGCAAGGGCAAAGCTTGATTATATATGGCTTTTTGGCAACGACACAACTGCTAACTATAGGTTCTATTGCAGAGCAGGGCTTATTCCCTGTTACAAAATCATATTCGGACACATCTGTGCCTGCTTTGAAATAACTATCCTCTGGGTTAATATCTATGCTTCTTAGTGTTTCGTCCGATACTACAAATTTGTCCATTGATGTAATTCCACCCAGTATTCTTGCCAGCAAAATAGATGAATATGGGATTTTTCCACTCCCAACTTCCAATGTGTTTGGCTTGTAATTTCCCAAATAATGTTCAACAAGTCTTACATAATCCTCTTGACCACGCCTGTAGTAATCCATGTGTTTGCTATTAATAACGCCTAAGTATGCTGATATTTGCTGGGCTAGTTGTTTGACTACTCGAAAATCCTCATTTGAGATTTTTCCGTTGCTGTCTCTAGTAATTCCAGCAAAATCCCCAATATTTTCCTCAACAAATTCTCTAAAGTCTGTTTTGCTGATATTGAAAAAGTCGCCATAGTTTGTAATTTCTGTAGTTGTATATACTTTGAATAAGTGTTCAATAGTATACTTGCCATAAAATCCATAGTCGTGATTTTTCAATTCATTTTTGAGATTAATATATGTTAATGCTTTCATTTTCCCAATCCCCACATATTTCTTTGATTATACACCTTGTATTTATCAAAGTCAATAGGGCTATTTTTGCTTTGAATAAAATGTCATACGCAAAATAGTTTCTCAAAAAGATTTTTTGCCAAAAATCCAATGAATTAGGGGATTTGTGGATGTGTACAAAAGTTATCCACATTTGCACACCCTAATTTTTATAAATTTTTATGCATATTTATTAAAAAGTGAATATTTTTGCATAAAAATGTATAAAATCGACCCAAAAGTGACTAAGTTATCCACTTATCCACAATAAATTTGGCATTTATGCACAATTCATGTTTGAAAAAGTTTCTAAAAGAGGTTCAAAAAATGCCTAAATGTGAATAACTGTGTGAGTTATCCACATGTCTAGACCCCCAAAATGCATATCTGATTGCTTATATTCATAAAAAATTTTAATGAATAAATCAAGTCAAATATGCACTATAATTGTATAAAGTTATTCGTACATAATTTTGACGCCACTATCTATTGGGCTAATGCCTGCAGGCAGCTCTTCAACGCCCTCGACAACTATGCCTCTTTGTGGTTGATAAATTTCGTGACGAATTAGTGTTTCTTCGATTAGTTTGTCGCCTAGATATTTTTGGAGATAAGCTTTTGCCTCATATCCGTCTTTTGGATAACTTATTCTAAAATATTCGCCTTTGAACAAGACTTTGCTTGTGTACTTGCGGTCGGTATCGGGGATAACCTTGTCACCCGAACTTTTGATAGTGTCAATTGTCTCACTGCGAGTTTTGTAAGTATAATCTAGTTCGTGGGAGAATACATCTATAGATACGCTGTTTTTGTCCGAGTATGTTTTGATATAAATAGGGTACTCGGATGTATTTGTAAATTTAAGGTCGCTGGTATATTCGGCAACCATTGCATCAAGTCCGAGTGGAGCATATCTAACAGGGAGAGAATGTTTGTGAACTTCGTCAATTCTAACACCGCTTAATAAGAGTGCATTGTATAGGGTTGTGCTTGCTTGGCAGATTCCTCCACCGATGCCCTCAGTAAATTCGCCATTGTATATAATGGTAGCAGGTTTGTATCCATTTTGTGTGGTGTGCTCGCCAATTATTGTATTAAAGGATACTGTTTCGTTTGGGTTCAAAACAAAACCGTTAAACTTGGAAAGTGCGAGTTTTACATTATGTTTTCTGCCACCTGTGCTGTCTGCTACATTTGTGGAGAATGTGGCTATTTTCTTGGTTAAACTCTCATTATATTCTTTTGTAATAGCTGGAATTTCCTCTGTGTAACTTAGCTCAACATTTATCTTATTGGATGTCAAAAATTGCTCGTTTATATCGTTATAGAGCTTTTGCTTATTTACTCTCTTGCCGTTGACACTCTCGGTTATATCAAAGGGGTTTTTGTTATCTGGGGTAAAATTTATTTTGCTATTTACAGGTTCAATTTCAACCTCGTTTAGGATGCTTTCAATTTTTTCGTCAAGCCCTGTAAAGATGTAATTAAACGAAACATTGATAGAACCGCCTTTCTTGTTAAACTGTGCCAAAAAATCGCTTGTGTCGGTTTCCTTGCCAAGCAGGCTATCCTCGTCTTGGCTTGCCTCAAGAATTGTGTGGATATCCGAATTAACTTTGAGATCGTCACCGTCAAACTTCCAATTTTTGTCTGAGGTGCTATCTTTGATGTTTAGTTCAAAGTCGCTTGCTTTTTCTTGAAAATTACTAAGTAGCATAACCTTTGCTTCGTCTTTGGACATTCCCGAAAGATTTAGTCCATTGATGACAGTGCCGTCATGCAAAATTTTGTTGGTGGTATTGTCCAAAACTAAAAATTGACCAATAATTATGGCGGTTATTGCAATTGTGCAAAGAGTTAAAATCGCCAAAACTTTATTGGTCTTTTGTTTGGATGTTTTGGTGGCTACGCTTGTCTTTTTCATAAACGCTCCTAAGTTATATATAATTTAACTTAGTTTGTCACCAAATAAAATTTATATTCAATTGTATATATTAATTATCTTAGTTTGTACAAATATTTTCCGTTGTAGTAAGAGCCCTCTTCCTCTTCGACAATTACACAAGTTCGCTCTATGTCGTTGTAGATAAGGTCGTTGTAATTGATATAACTTACAAGAGTTGAGTATATTAGCATCAATGTCTCTTGAATATTGATGTCAAGATAGAATAGTCTTTCGGTGTAGGTGACGATATTTTTGATACATTGCTCTTCGTTGAGTTTAAGTGCCGTCTCGGTTCTAACAGAGTCAAAAGGTATTTCTTCGCACAAACAGTAGTCTTTGATAAGTTGCATAATGTCTATTGCAAGTCGGTTGCTCAAATACTTTTTGGTCTCAACTTCGCCTAGGTCCTGAGCTCTCTCCAATTGACCAAGTTTGCTCAAATATTCTTCTCGTCTTAGTTTGTTTGTAAACATTTCCATTTGCTCAGTTTTGGCTTTGAGTTCAAATAGTATTGCTGACTTAAGTTCGCCTTTGGTTGGCGCAACTATTTTGTAGTCCTTGTTCT
This sequence comes from Clostridia bacterium, assembly GCA_016297915.1. Taxonomy (GTDB): domain Bacteria; phylum Bacillota; class Clostridia; order Christensenellales; family UBA1242; genus UBA11490. The sequence goes on from JAEDFU010000005.1 coordinate 16,324, forward strand.
TTTTTTCTTTGAGAACATTTAGACCTCGGAAGAATTTTCGCTCTCTAAATTCAATAAGTGATGGTGCATAAAAAGTTATAGGTGAGCAGTTTGATGCACCCATAAAAGGGAAGTCTTTGTTTGGCTTGAGTTTGAGATTCCAACAAACAAATGCAGATAAATTTATTCCGCTTGTTATGCATAGTATTGTTGCATCATCGTTAAATTTTTCTTGAATGTTTACAATGGCATCTATATTTCTTTGAAGTGCATTTTTCCATTCCTCGCCTTCAACGCTTCCTACCTCGTTAAATCTCTCTTCCTCAACAATAGGGATATTCAAAGTTCGGTTGATAATCTGAGCAGTTTTTTTGCAACGATAAAAAGTCGAAGTGTAAATCGCATTAATCTTTTGATTAGCAAGCAGTTCACTTACAAGCTCGGCATCCTTAATTCCATTGTCTGTCAAGTCGTCATCTTGACTTCTTAATTTGCGTGGGTCAACATCCCTTTCGGCGTGATGACAATAAATAATTTTCATTAGTTGCTCCTTTTGTTTTTTATTATGTCCAAAAATGTCTGATTAATATTTTTTGCAGTGTTAATTAGTGCTATATTTTTGTTTGGGATTTTCATCTCAATTACTTGATTGTACAGTGTGCTTAGTATTTGACCTATGTATCTTTTGTCAATCCTAACATCAATTAAGTCTTGGGCTGTTACATCTAGGTCGTGTACACTTAGTGGTAGGTTTTTGCCACGAACTAATTGGATATTGCTATCAAGTCTTTCTTTTGCTTGTTCGCTAAGATACATGTGGATTAACATTCGATTGTCGTCTGCAAGTCCTAAGTAGTTGATGCTTGCATTTAGAATATCGACATCGTGCTCTATGTTTTGGTATATTAGATATAACTTTTCAAGTAGTCTAATAATTTCGCTAGACTCTCTTATTCCTTCTAGTCCAAAGAGGGTGTTTATTGAAAATTTGAGATGAGCAGGCTTCATATAATGCTTGCCAAAATTTTTGAGCACAGCCAAATAAAATCCAGTTAGCCTCAAATTTTCTGGTAGTTTGTAAAATATATTTTTATCTTTTTTGGAAAGTTTTTTGATTGTGTGCAAACTATGATTAAAAATAAGTGGCAATAGTTCAAGTTTATTTAGGCTGTCCCAAAAAATTGTATTGGGATTTTCAAACTTTAGGTCGGCTACTGTTAATAGTTTTAGTTCGTTTAGTATTCGCTCTTTGGAAATGCTTTTTAGATTTGTTCTAAAACACTTAAGCGCCTTGGCTGTGTCTCTTTGAATTTTGAAATTATAAGTGCTTGCAAATCTAATAACCCTAAGTATTCTAAGTCCGTCGTCTCTAAGTGTAATGTCTGGCTGGTTGGAGGTGCATATTCTATGTTTGTTTAGATCTTTGAGACCACCTAGAGGATCAATTATTTGGTCGCTTGTTATATCATAATAGATTGAGTTTATGGTGAGGTCTCGCCTCAATGCATCAATGCTCAAATCATCAACAAATTTTACGCTAGACGGAGAGTGTCCACTAGTGTAACTCTCGGTTCTAAATCTAGTGTATTCAAAGCACTCCTTGGAATTTTTGATTTGCAAAGTTCCAAGTGTTTTGTTGATAATCTTGCAATCAAATTTTAGAGTACTACAAATCTCCATGACTTTGTCAATAGGCATGTTTGATGCGATGTCTATATCTTCGGGATTTAGTCCAAGCAATATATCACGCACAAAACCTCCCACTATATATAAGTGGAAGTCTTGTTTTGCAAAACTATTTGCTAATTTTTTGAGCCCCTTAGATATTTCCATACTAATATAAGTATAGCATAACTTAATTTTATAAGCAAAAAATTCAAGACACTAGTCAAAATTTTTTTTGAAAACATCAACTTTTTAAGTAATTTTTTTAATTTTTATTGTTAAAATTAATATTAGATGTTATACTTGTAATATATATAGTTGATAATGTTAGCCAAAAGGATTTTGCATGAAAACAAAAAAATTAACACTTTCGTCAGGAATCTTGCTAGTTATAGCGGCAAGTTTGAGTATATTTGGACTAATTGCTGTAGTTGAAGCATTAGTCAAAACCCTACTTTTTACACCAGTAAATGTTGAGGGCAACAGGGAGTATGTGCTTACTTATTTGATAGTTAGTATTTATCAAATTTGCTTGTATATCGCTCAAGGCATTGTTTATATGATTTTTGGAGTAAAAATGATTAAGCGTAGTACTCCAACTTCAGAGGGCAAGGCAAACAAAAAAATATTGATAGCATCACTCGTTTGTGTAAGTTGTAGTTTGATATTTGATCCAGTTGAAATCATGAAACTACTTTTTGTTGCTTTGATTCCAGTGATAGCATGTGCACTAAGTTTTGATACAAAGGTTGTTGAACCAGTAGTCGAAAAACCTGTTTACTTGTATGGAACTAACAAAAACGGCAAAGACTTGGGTGGAGTAAATCTAGACGATGCTGGCAATGTTGTATCAGACAAACCTTATGCAGTTGTAGACAAATTTGGCAAAGTTGAATATGTTGGCGGAAATCAAAACAATGTAGCCAATGTTCAAACTGCAAGTGATAACAATGTCAAAGCTTCTGCACAAAGTGCTTTTGAACCAAGTAACGCACAACTTAATGAGTCAAAACTTGCAACCCTTGCTCAACTAAAAAATAGTGGAGTGATATCCGAGGCAGAGTATAATGAATTCGTGAGCAAGGTTGTATCTAATCAAACTGTCAAGGTGAATGCGGACAAATCGGAAGATATCAAGGTTCCAAATAAGTCGCGTGTCTCAAAAGTCACCAAAACTACAACAAAAAAGCCTCAAACAAAAGACAAATAAATTGAGACTTCTGAGGAAAATAAATGAAATCAAGAGTAATACTATTTAAAACATCTGGAATTTTGAAGATCGTTCTTGCTGGCACTATATTTTTGCTCTTTTTGCTAGTGCTATTGCTTAGTGGGGTTCTCAAAAATTTTTATTTGGACAATTACACTTTGGTCGAAGAGATGGTTGCCGAAACAGTACGAAATGACCCATCACAAGCCTTTTTGCAAACAATGGACAATGCCGAGGTGGTTGATTACATCATGAAACCTGTCATACAACTAGCGCTATTCTTTGTTTTTTATGGCTTGATTGGGATAGGTTTTGGGGTATTGAACCTTGTGTTTACCAGAAAATACGATGACTTAATTGGAGACAAAACATCCAAAAAAGTCTGGTTTGTTGTAATGCAATTTTTATTTGCAGTAGGAATTATTACAAATATCTTAAGCACTGTAGCAGTGTTTGTGAAGGACAAAAAGAAATTAAATGAGGATTTGCAATGATTAAGGGTGCTAATGGAAAAAGATTTAATTATTTTATGAGTGCATTTTTTAGACTATTTTGTTTTGTGGGATGTTTGATTGCTTTTATCGTAGTCAAAATCGCAGTTAGACCGTCAATTGATTGGTTAAATTACTTACTACTTGGGCTTAGCCTTGGCGGACTAGTATCAGGAGTATTTAATCTAATTTTATGTGGGCTTACAGCGACCGCTTACAAGACAAATAAGAGAATTCAAATTATTTGCTTGATAGTAACAATCCTTACAGGTGGAATTGTGGGCACGACGCTTACAAGTGTTGCTTTGGGCACAAGGGTCTTGGATGACGAAGTTGAAAACGAAAAGATTTTTAAAATCAAAAAGTAAATATACCAAAATTTAAAGGGAAGACTGAAATGACAAAAAAGAAAAACAAAAATGTAATGCTTACTTTGACATTAATTTTTACAATATTGCAGATTTGTATAAATGTTTTTGTAGGATTTGTTCTTGTATGTAATCTATGGGGATTTATAGATTATTACAACGAACTTATGTCTAGCGTTATTGCTAATTACGATTTGAACATGTATTTGACTAGTTATTATATCGAACTTACACTTGCTTCAATTATTAATATTTATTCTGCTATATTCTATTTCAAAGGCATTAAGTACAGAGTTTCAAACAAACAATATGGCAAAATGGTGCTTGTATATGCAATCATTCAATTATTATTCTCCGCATACATTCCAGCTATATTTGGAATAATCACAGGGGCTTTGATGATTAACAAAAAGCCAACAATAGCCAAATCTCAAGAACAAAGTTTTTTGTCAGATTACAAACTAATGGCAATGAGCGAGGCTGTTACCAGACTCAAAGAACTCAGAGCAACAGGTGCTATATCAGAGGAAGAATATTATGCTAATCTAAACAAAATATTAGAAGGCTAATTACTGGAGAAAATTATGAAGAAGTGCAAAAAATGTGGTGGAGTATTAATATTTGACCCTAACACATGTGGGCTTATGTGTAATAAGTGCTCCGAGCATCAAAATTTTGAAAGAACTAATAATTATAACAAACATCCGTTTGTAATGACTGCTCACACTGACGAGGGCATAGATATGTCGCAAGTCAAGTTTCATTGTCCTAGTTGTGGTGCTTCTTTTGAGGGTAAAAATTATTCGTTATCCGATATATGTAGTTACTGTGGCGGACATTTGATAGCAAATCTAAACGAAAAAGGTTTGCCAGATGCAATAATACCTTTTGCCTTTGACAAACAAACCGCAAAAAAGTTGTTTAAATCAGGTCTTGGCAAAAAGTGGTTTTTGCCAGATAAATTCAAAAAAGAACCTCCAGTGGGTTTGATTGAGAGTATTTATATTCCAGCATATTTGTGCGAAATCGCAACAGATAGTTCATACAGAGGCAGAATTTACGAAAATGAAACAGACCGTGACGGCAATTCATATAGAGATTATGAAATGATTTCTGGCACAGAGCCTGTGACTACCAAAGATATCATGATTGAATGTAGTAGTTATCTAAGCCAAACAACCCTCAATCAGATTAAGCCTTATTATTTTTCCAAACTATATAAGTTTAGACCAGAATTTTTGTATGGCTATTCGGTTGAGTATTATGATAGGAATTTGGATAAATGCAAGAGCATTATTGAGGAAATTGTCAAATCCAATATTAGAACACAAATTCTTAGACACTATCGCTATGACGGCGTGGATTATCTAAATATTGATACAACATACAATGAGTGCAAGTATAGCAAGATAGTCTTGCCATCATATAGAGTAAAGTATACATACAAACAAAAAGAGTACAGTACATTCTTGAATGGACAGACCGGCAAGATTGGTGGCAATATTCCTAGATCCAAGCTCAAAATTGGGTTATTTGTAGGCGGTGTTATTGCTGCTATTTGTGCACTTTCTGCAGTCATAGTAGCTGTTGTTGGGGGATTATAAAATAGCGAGGATTTTATGGAAAATATACTAAAGAATATCAAAAAAAGACAAATGTTAAGATACGGCGATAGAGTTGCCGTTGCATGTTCTGGTGGCAAAGATAGCATGTGTTTACTCAACTTTTTGTGGACACATAGAGATGAGTTGGGAATAACTGTTTGTGCTGTAAATGTTGATCATGGGATTAGAGAAAATAGTGCAAACGATAGCGAATTTGTTATTAATTATTGTCAGAAAAATGGCATAAAAGTATATTCTTTTAAGGTCAACGCCAAACAATTTGCCGAAGACAAAAAACTTACGCTTGAACAAGGTGCAAGAGAGTGTAGATATAGAGTTTTCAAGAGTTTAATAAACAAAAACTTAGTAGACAAAATTGCACTTGCCCATCATCTACAAGACCAAGCAGAGACAATTCTTCTCAATATATTTAGAGGAACTGGCATCGGTGGAGCAAGCGGAATGGACTATGTAAGAGATGACATTTATATTCGTCCAATGCTCGATACATCCAAGGCATCTATTAGTGCATATATTGAGAGCAATGACATTCCTTATGTTGAGGATGAGACAAACGATAATTCGGAGTACAATCGAAATTATATCCGCAATCAAATTATGCCACTTATTCGTAATCGTTGGCAAAATGCAGATAGTGCTATAGTTAGTTTTGGTGCTAATTGTAGAGAGGACGATAGCTATATTGAGAGTACAATTAGTAGCGACGCATTGCTCGTTGAGGACGGAATTGCTAGAGTGTATATCAATTACTTTATTAATCCAGCATCTTACACATATAGATTGATCTTGAGAGCGCTTAAGGCTATTAATATGAATACTAATATTGAGAAAAAACATCTCAAAATGATCTGTAATATGGCTTTGGAGAGCGAAAACGGCACAAAGATTAGTTTGCCAAACGGACTAACTGTTATCAAAGAATATAATTTTGTTACATTTACAAATCGAAACATCAAACCTTCAAACAAGACCTATCCATTTACAAAGGGCAAATTAGATATATCTAACTTTGGTTTAATCGAAACAAACATTGTCAAAAAGTTTAAAGTTGGTGACTTTACACATTTAATTGACGCAACCAAATTACCAAAGGACGCTATTTGGAGATTTAGAAAAGACGGAGATGTCTTTGAAAAATTTGGTGGCGGAACAAACTCGCTAAGTGACTATTTGATTGACAAAAAAATCCCTTTGAGGCTAAGGAATTTAACTCCAGTTTTGGCGTCTGGTAGTGAGATATATATTATTGCAGGAGTCGAGATTTCGGACAAAGTCAAGGTTGACAAATCGACCAAGACAGCCTATGGCATAAATGTTGTAAGATTTTAAATAAAAGTGGGGACTAAAAATTATGGAAAATAGAGCACTATTTAAGGCATACACGGATGCAAGAAATATGCTTGATACTTTTGACAAAGATTATTTGAGCCGAATTAGGACTGGCAACTCGGATTCGTATGGAGAAATTGCTCAGTCGCAACTTTATCAAAAGCTAATTAAGCAATTTGGGGACTGCGAAATAGACTTTAGACAATTTATATTTGATGCCAAAATGTACGCAAGTGAAATAGGCAATCTCAAAAAAGAAACAGAAATCAAACATACTGACTGGGAGATTAATCCAAACATTATTGCAAGACTTGACAAGGTGATTGAACTTTATAGAGAAAGAGAGTCCGATTATCAAATGTAAACAAAAAATTCCACCAATTTTAGGTGGAATTTTTTTTTGTGATTAAAATTCAACTTTGCTCGAAATATAACTGTCTAGTTCGTCGATACTAAGTCTGATTTGTTCCATTGTGTCTCTATCTCTTAGAGTTACTGTATTATCTTCGAGAGTATCAAAGTCAATTGTTACGCAATAAGGTGTTCCAATCTCGTCTTGTCTGCGATAACGCTTGCCAATAGAACCAGACTCATCGTAAGCACAATTAAACTTTTTGCCAAGTTTGCGATAAACTTCTCTTGCTTTGTCAGACAACTTTTTGGACAAAGGTAGTATGGCTACTTTGTATGGAGCAAGAGCAGGGATTAGGTGCAAGACTACTCTTGTGTCGCCTTCGCCAACTTGCTCCTCATCATAAGCATTACATAGGATTGTGAGGAACATTCTGTCTACACCAAGTGCAGGCTCTACAACATACGGAATATATTTTTCGTTTGTAATTGGGTCCAAGAACTCCATGTTCTCGCCACTAAACTTTTGGTGTTGTGTCAAGTCATAATCTGTTCTGTCGGCAATTCCCCAAAGTTCGCCCCAACCAAATGGGAACAAAAATTCAAAGTCGCAAGTTGCTTTGGAATAAAAACACAATTCCTCGGGACTATGATCTCTTTCTCTCAAGTTCTCTTTTTTGATGCCAAGGTCGTATAGCCATCTTCTCATTTCGTCTTTGTAAAATTTGAACCACTCCAAATCAGTGCCGGGTTTGCAAAAGAACTCAAGCTCCATTTGTTCAAATTCTCTTGTTCTAAAGATAAAGTTTCCAGGAGTAATTTCGTTACGGAAACTTCTGCCCATTTGTGCTATGCCAAAAGGCATTTTTGGACGCTCAGTTCTTACTACATTTTTGTAGTCAACAAACATTGCTTGTGCAGTCTCAGGTCTCAAATAAACTTCGCTCTTGGAGTCCTCAGTAACACCCATAAAAGTCTTGAACATTAGGTTGAAGTTTCTAAGTCCTGTAAAGTTGCTTTTGCCACAATTAGGGCAAGGAACTTTGTGCTCTGCAATAAATTTTTCGAGTCCTTCGTTATTCAACTCTCCAACATTGATGTCCAGTCCAGATTTGATTGCATAGTCCTCAATAAGTTTGTCAGCACGATGTCTAGTTTTGCATTCTTTGCAGTCGATAAGTGGGTCAGAAAAACCAGCCAAGTGACCGCTTGCTTGCCAAACTTTTGGGTTCATAATAATGCTTGCGTCAATTCCAATATTGTACTCGTTTTCGTGTACAAATCTCTTCCACCACAACTCTTTGATGTTCTTTTTTAGTTCGCTTCCGATAGGGCCATAATCCCAGCTGTTTGCAAGTCCGCCATAAATTTCGCTACCAGGGAATACAAAACCTCTGTTCTTGCATAGATTTACGATTTTGTCCATTGTTAAATTTGTCATATATCTCTCTCCTTTTATTTACAAAAAAATCCCTAAAACCAAAAGATACTAATCACCTTGAGTGATTGCACAAATATTGGTTTTTAGGGACGATTGTTAACCGCGGTTCCACCCTAATTGATTAAATAATCCATCTTTTTAGTTTTTGACAAGAACTTTTTTTGAAACTTGGATATTCATTTGCAATATCTATTCCTCGCAAGTCGCCACTTTGCTTATATTAACGGAATTTGTTAGTTTTGGGATTTACTTATGTAAATTTCATGCCAAGTATATCACTTAGAGTTTTTTTTTGCAAGGCATTTTTGCAAATGCAACAATATTTATGTAATTTTTTTGACTGAAAACTCAAAGTTAGTATCAAAATGTTTGAAATTTAGATATACTTATGCTAATATATAAATATACTTTGATATAGCATAATTTATGTCCAAGTTATAGTAAAAAATAAAAGTATTAAGCCTAAAATTTACAAAAATCACTTAGCAAAGTCAAATTTGCTGAGTCTTAAAAAATATAATACAAAAAGGTAAAATAAATGAGTACAACCAAAAAATCTGCAACCAAAAAAACTCAAACTGCCAAAAAACATGTACACAAAAAGACAGAGAGTAGTGTTGAAGAAAAAAAGAAAAATACCCAAGATATCGAACAAGATACAACATCCAAAATTGAACAAGTTGAAAGTGATATGGGTGTTGTTACATCCGAGGTCGAGACCGAACATCAACCAAAACAAAAAAAGGAAGTTGTCATAAAGGCTCCTAGAATTATTCCTAAGGAAGAAGAGAAAAAATCTGTCAAGAAAAACAAGGAAAAACAAGTCGAGATCGAAAGATTTAATCCTCAAGTTAAGACAGGTCTTACAACTGAGCAAGTCTTGCAACGAAAAGAGCAAAAATTAACCAATATTGTTGACAAAAAGAATACAAAAACTTATAAGGCAATTATATTTAGCAACTTATTTTCGTTTTTTAACTTGTTATGTTTGCTTGTAGCTATAGCATTGATATCCGTTGGTGCAATAGGCGATTGCTTGTTTATGTTTATAGTTTTGGCCAATACTCTTATTGGAATTATTCAAGAAATTAAGGCAAAAAAGACAATTGAAAAAATCAGCCTCGTCTCCTCTCCTACGGCACTGGTCATAAGAGATAAGATTGAAAACAAAATCCCAGTCAGCGACCTTGTGTTGGATGATATAATTGTCTTGCAAACAGGCAAACAAATTTGTGCGGATAGCATAGTTTTGGAAGGTTCTGTTGAGGTAAACGAGAGTTTGCTTACAGGTGAGAGTGTCGCTGTCAAAAAGAATAAGGGTGACATGCTATACTCTGGTAGCTTTGTTGTAGGTGGCAAATGTTACGCAAGAGTTGATAAAGTTGGCAATAACACATATACTGCCAAACTTGCCGCTCAAGCCAAACAGTACAAAAAACCAAAAAGCGAACTTATGGGAACGCTTAACACAATTATTACAGTAATTGGTATAATCATAATTCCGCTATCAATTTTGATGTTCAAAAACAACTATGATTTGCTTGGAAGTGATAATAGTACAGCCGAAATTATTAGGCGTACAGCAGGCTCAATGATTGGAATGATTCCAGCAGGAATGTTCTTGCTTACTTCCATGGCTTTGGCTGTAGGAGTTATCAAACTTGCCAAAAAGCGTACACTAGTTCAAGACTTGTATTCTATCGAAATGCTAGCAAGAACTGATGTACTTTGTCTAGACAAAACTGGCACAATCACTGACGGAACAATGAAAGTTAGCAATGTTATTCAAATTAAGGCCGACCTTAAACATACGCTTGATCATTTGGTTGGCTCAATGCTAACAGCACTTGATGATAACAATCAAACAAGTCGTGCACTTATTACTCACTTTGGCTATTCCAAGGAACTCACAGCATCTCATGTGTTGCCATTTAATAGCACCAGAAAAATGAGTGGTGTAACATTTAGCAACGGCGAAACATATGTATTTGGTGCACCTGAGTATGTTCTTAAGACCAAAAATGCACAAGTTGATAACTTAGTCAAGACATATGCAAGCAAGGGCTTTAGGGTACTATTATTTGCTCAATGTGACGGAAATCTCAAAGACGACAAAATCCCACCAAAGAGAGAGCCTGTTGCTGTTGTAGTTATTGAGGACCATATCAGAGATGACGCTATGGAAACTATAGCATGGTTTAAGGAAAATGGCGTTGATATCAAGATTATTTCTGGTGATAACCCAATAACAGTTAGCGAAGTGAGTAGGCGTGTTGGAGTTGACAATGCTGATAAATACATAAGTCTTGAAGGACTTAGTCAGCAACAAGTAATAGACGCAGCCGACAACTATACAATCTTTGGAAGGGTTAGTCCTGAGCAAAAGTGTATACTTGTCAAAGCCCTCAAAGCCAAAGGCCACAAAGTAGCTATGACTGGTGATGGTGTCAATGATATTTTGGCACTCAAAGAAGCCGACTGTAGCGTTGCTATGGCAAGTGGATCTGAGGCCACAAGACTTGTAAGTAACTTAGTGCTACTTGATAGTAACTTTTCTTCGATGCCATCGGTTGTAGCCGAGGGGCGTAGAGTTATTAATAATATCCAAAAATCTTCATCATTATTCTTGATGAAAACTATTTACACAATTTTGCTTTCAATATTCTACATTATTATTGGAAGTTTGTATCCGTTTACAACCAAACAAGTATTGCTACTTGAAACACTTGTTATTGGAATTCCGTCGTTCTTCCTCGCTCTGCAACCTAATAACGAAAAAATTCAGGGTAAATTTATATCCAACCTGCTCTCCAAATCTTTGCCTGGCGCATTGATACTATTTATTAATGTAATTGCTTGTTATTTGTTTGATCTTGGCATCGGAACAAATGGTCAGTTCCAAACAATGGCATCTCTTGCAATAACTTTTGTAGGATTGCTTGTGCTATTTAGACTATGCAAACCTTTTGATATCTTTAGAGGTATAATGTTTGCTTGCATGGTAACCTTGTGTGTTGTAGTACTTTCTGTAAGGTCGTGGGCAAGCTTCTTTGAGTATGTTCCACTTAGTCTACAGAATATATTGTTTATTGTGTGTATAGTTGAAGCGTCATATCCTATTTATGATGCAATTGTCAAGGGACTTGACAAACTTATTTATTCCGGTGCTAAATCAACCAAAAAGGAAAACTAATGAATAAATATATATCTGTAAATGCTATTGCCAAAAAAGAACAACAAAATTTGAACAAATTCGTCTTTGATACCGAAAGTAGATATAGAGGACAACTATTTGCTTTGGCAGACAAAATTCTTGCCAAAAACAATGTCAAAATGGTTTTACTTTGTGGGCCTAGTTGTGCAGGAAAAACAACAACTGCCAAACTTTTGAAACAAATATTAGAACTCAAAGGTCGTGGAGTGGATGTAATATCCATGGATGATTTCTTTGTGGATTTGGACAAAAGAAAACCATTGCCAAACGGCAAACCTGACTACGATAGCCCAGATATCTTGGATTATGAACTCATGAAAGACTGTTTTTCTAGATACTTTAGGGGCGAAGATGTTAAGTTTCCAGAATATGACTTCAAAGAGAGCAGATCTTTGCGTGGGGTAAAACCTTACAAATACAAATTTAATTCAATTGTTATATTTGAGGGAATTCATGTTCTTAATCCAAGAGTATTAGAGAGCCTTGGCACCTCTAATTACTTTAAGATTTATGTTAGTCCTTTGCAATCTTTCAAGGACGACAACTTTGCTTTGAGCTCCAAAAATCTAAGACTGCTTAGAAGATGTATTAGAGATATAGATAGACGAAATACTATGCCTCAAAAGACAATGGAAATTTGGCCAGAAGTCTTGGAGGTTGAGGAAAGATTTATCGAACCATTTAGAATAAAAGTTGATTACTATGTTGATACAATGCATGAGTACGAACTTGCAGTGTACAAATCCGAAGTAGATAGATTTGTGTCCGAAAATAGAGTGCGCGAAGGGGATATACCTTTTTATGATTTGTTCAAAAATCTTACTCCAATCTCAAAGTCAATGATCCCTGATACATCTCTTATGTGGGAGTTTGTAACCAAAGATTAATCTATATAATTTACAAAAATATCCAATTCAAAAGTTGGATATTTTTCTTTACAAACCATAATACTAGTGCTATACTATGCCTAGAACAAATGTTCGAATATGCGAAAAGTGGGAGAATATTATGGGGAGATTTATTTTGCACAGCGACTTAAATAACTTTTATGCAAGCGTTGAGAGTCTGTATAACCCAAGTATTCGAAACAAGGCTATAGTCGTAGTTGGTGATGAGGAAAAGAGGCATGGTATTGTGCTTGCCAAAAATTACATTGCCAAAGGGTATAACATCAAGACTGGAGATACGGTGTGGGAGGCTAGACAAAAATGCTGTGGAGAGCTTGTTTGTGTGCCTGCTAGGTTTGAATTATACTTGTATATAAGTAGGCTCGTTAAGGATATATATAGGGAATATTCAGATAGAGTCGAAAGTTTTGGAATTGACGAGGCGTGGATAGATATCTCACATCTAGCCCAGTCTTATGCTGATGCCGAAAAGATTGCAAATAATATCCGAAGCCGAATAATTGCCGAGATTGGTCTTACTGTTAGTATTGGCGTGAGTTACAACAAGGTTTTTGCAAAACTCGGGAGCGATATCAAAAAGCCAAATGCTGTCACCACCATAACACAAGATAACTACAAGACCCTTGTGTGGGGGCTTCCGTGTGAGGATTTGCTTTATGTAGGTAGGGCGACAAAAAAGAAGTTTGAAAAAGCAGGTATCAAGACAATTGGAGACTTGGCAAATACAAATGTCAAGTATCTCAAACTTACTCTTGGCAAAATGGGACTGGTCTTGCATGACTTTGCTTGTGGGCTAGATAGTAGTGAGGTTACATCAATTCATCAGTCCGAAAAAATCAAATCCTTTGGCAATAGTACAACCTGTCCGATAGACTTAAGTTGTAATGAGCAGGTCAAGAGTGTTATTTACTTGCTCGCAGAGAGTGTTGCTGAGAGAATGAAAAAAAAGGACGCATACGCAAGTTGTGTGGCCTTGTGGGTTAAGGATACAAATCTTAAGTCTTTTGAGAGGCAAATTTCACTTGCAAGCCCTACAAATGTGTCTGAGGACATCGCCAAGAATGCTTACAAATTGTTTGTGGAGAATTACGATTGGAATCTTGATGTTAGGGCTCTTGGAGTTAGGGTGACAAACTTGTGCGACGGCAAAATCCAGTATGATATCTTTAGCACTGGGGAAAACTTAGAGAAAATGCAAAAATTGGAATGTACAATCGAAAGTCTAAGGTCGAGATTTGGGTATAATATAATTAGACGAGCAAATATTATGGAAAACGAAAAATTGGCAACTCTAAATCCAACAACTGAGACTCATATTATACATCCAGTGGGATTTTTTAGACCAGTTTAATTGGGGGAATGGTGGTTTTTTATGAAAAAGTATGTCAAAGTTACTGTTGAAGTGAATGAAAATGGCGACAAAAAGCCTCTTTCTATTGATTTTGACGGCAAAATATATAATATAGATAGAGTTATAGATAGCAAGCCTGCAGTGTCAATGAAAGTTGGTGGAGTGGGCATCAGATACACTATCCGCATTAATGGGATTGAGACCTATCTATACAGTGAGCGAAACAAATGGTTCGTGGAAGAGAAGTAAAAAGCATCCTTAATGGATGCTTTTTTTTACTCCGCTTCGTCGGTTGGAATAAGCGATTGCTCTTTCTTTTGTTTATGATAAAGATTACGATATTGTTGGTTCTTTTTCATAAGCTCTTTGTGTGTTCCAAATGCTACAATTTTGCCTTTTTTGATAAAGTATATTGTATCGCAATCCTCAATTGTGCTAAGTCTATGTGCAATTGTGATAATTGTATGATCTTTTTTGAGGATGTCCACATTGTCCATAACCTTTTCTTGACTAATATTATCTAGAGCACTTGTTGCCTCGTCAAAGATTAGGATTTTGCTATTTTTAAGTAGTGCTCTGGCTATGCAAATTCGTTGTTTTTGTCCTCCGCTTAGCCTCGTTCCGCCTTCGCCCAAATAACTATCTAGTTTGAGGGGAAGTTCTTTGACAAAATCGTCGGCATTGGCGAGTTTTAGTGCGTGATAAATTTCTCTATCTGTTACATCAGGTTTGACCATTTGCATGTTTTCTCTTATTGTCATATTAAATACATAAGGGAATTGATTAATCATACTAACATTTTTGCCAAAGGATTGGTCAAGGGTTAGACTGTCCACGCCGTCAAAATAAATTATTCCAGCTGTTGGATCGTATAGTTTGCAAATCAGCCCTACAATAGTTGATTTGCCACATCCGCTTTCACCTACAAATGCGACATGTGAATTTGGAACTATGCGAAAAGATACATTATCTAAAATTGTCTCTCCTCTCACATACGAAAAAGTTACATTTTTAAATTCGATATTGCCCGCAAAGTTTTCAATTTTTGTTAGACCAAACTTGTCATGAGAGTACATTTTTTCGTCCATAAGTTCAAATACTCTGTGTGCATTAACTTCCATTTCCTTAAAGTGGTTTTGCAAATCTCCAAGTTGAACGGCAAAATCTATAACATTGTTTTTGTAAACATATATAGTGTAAAAAATTGCAAGGTCTAGTTGACTAATTTTGATTAAGTAAATACAAATTCCGATAAAGGACAAATTGCATAGTGCACTTACAAAATTGGCCAAAGCGCAAAGTCCATATCCGACATACCATTCCTTGGTGTCTCTCTTCATATACTCAGTCTGCATAGAATTGACTCTTGAAAGCACTGAGGACGATAGTCCCAGAGTTTTGATATCCTTAATGCCTCTTACACTTTCTCCAATGAGTGAGTTAATCTTTTCGCCTTGACTCAAAACCTTTGGCTTGAGTTTGGCAAAATAGTGGATACGGATTTGATACACAAAATATCTAGTCAAGATAAATAGTATCAAAAAAAGTCCAATCCAAATATTTGTTATAGTTACATATACAATAAATCCAATCTTGCTAATAAACGAAACAACAGTCTCGCTAATCTGCTTAAAAGATGTTGCAAGGGAGTCAAGGTCGGTTGTAAGTCTTGTAACAAATAGTCCATTGCCAAGATTTTCGTATTCGCCAATATTTATGTTAAATGAATTTTTCAAAACATCAAGCTTAACATCTCGTTTGACATAATTTTCTAGTTTTTTGAAAAACGGAACTCTTGACATTCCAAGTAGTATTTGGATAACCTCCAATCCAAAAAATACAAGAGCAAATTTCCAAGCGAGTGGAAAGTTTGTGTCAGCTGTCATGCTGGCAATGACTTTGCCAAGAACCATTGGCGAAAAAAAACTAATAACTGCACTCAGTACGAGCAGTAACCAAAACATAAAGCACAAAAATCTGTAATTCTGAAAATATCTTAAATACTTTTTGAGATTTTTGAAACCTTTTAACTTTTGTTTTTCCTCTAATTCTACCATACTTATATTTTACTTAATAGAATTAACTTTGGCAAGCAAAAAAATATTTTTAATTTATGCATAATAATTTTGTTTGTGCACACAATAAAAATAAGATAAGGATATAACCTTATCTTCTAGCGAGACTAGTGGCAAGGAGTTTTATCCTTGCCTTTTCTCGTTTTACTTAATTTCAACAATCTTGACTTTGCCATTAATCCACGATTCGAATACTGGTCTTAGGTTGCATTTTGCCCCTTTGCAAAATGCTTCAATCAGACTATCTGGGGTAGCAATTTTGAATTTGTTATCTTCAAAGTATGTTTGCAAACACTTGATAAATTTGTCTTTGCCAAGAACATCTTTGATGCTATCAAACATAAGCATACCCTTGACATAAGCTATGTATACATATTCGCTTTCGTTATTGTACTCGTTAAGCTTGCGGTTCATTGATGTATCAACGCTGTTAAAGACTTTGGTGTAAACATCTACAAATGTTACATAACTATTGGTTGTGTTTTTGATAAGTTCCTTGGTGTTGACATTGTAACTAGGGTTTTCGTTATAAAAAAGTATTGTTGAATATTCAGTAAGCCCCTCGTCAAGCCAGCCATAATTAAACTCATTGTTTCCTATAATTCCGTACCACCATTGGTGTGCAATCTCGTGAACAATTACATTGATATAATCACTCTGAACATCAACCATGTCAGATATGAGAACCAAGTTTGGATACTCCATTCCGCCATGTACAAAGTCAGACTCAACTACGCTCAGTGTGCTATAAGGATACTTGCCAAATAGCTTGTTAAATGTGTTTACGGAGTCAACTGATGCCCTAATAGCTTCGTTAGGATATTGGTTGTTATAATAGTAGTAATTGACAGTAGTATCTCCAACTTTGTCACTAACTACATTGAATTTGTCAGAAAGTACCATTGCAAAATCTCTTACAGTCAATGCCTTGATATTATAATTTGTAGTATCATCGCTTACTTGTTTGTCTGTAATACTTCCGGTAGTTGCAAGTACCAAGTTGCTTGGGACATTTAGATTTACATTGTAATTGGCAACCTCAGAATAAAATGGATCGCCATTGTAGTGATAACTATCAATGACAAAATTTCCATTTTCGTACATGCATGCTATAGGGTAAAAGTTTGCGATATTGATTGTGTCATCTCCGTATCCAAATCTGTGATTTATATTAGGAATGGTGACTGTGTATTCAAAGTAGATATCTATATCATTTCCGGGCTCTAGAGTCTTATTTAATTTTACATTGGCAATGTCCTCATCGTTTCCAGTAATCTCGATATCTATTGGATTTCCATTGACGCTAATTTTGGAAATCTTTAAGTCACCATAGGAAGAGCCATAACTATAACATTTTTTGTAGTTCAACGAACTTACGACACTGGACTTTGCTCCAAGTCTAAAGCTTTGAGGATACAAGTGAAACATAACATTTTCCAGTGTTGTATCTGTTCTATTTTTGTAGTTTACAGTTTGTTTGCAAGACAGGGTGTGATCCTCGTTGTAAGTTACATCAATTGTGTAGGTGGATAGATTTTTTGAGTAACTAGTAACTTCGTCTTTGTTACATCCAGTTGCCAAAAAAATAAGTGGCAACAAAAGTAAAAATAAATATTTTTTGAATTTCATAATTTCTCCTCTGAAATTTTTTGAATGTTGGATTTTTCTAAAACATGTATATTACTGCAAATCCAAAATTATGCTAAACTCCAAATTCAATTGAGCAAACACCAAAAAATATTTAACAAATAAGTTAATTTTGTGTAATAATATTTATGATTATTCAAATAATTTGCTCTGTACTGATTTTTTTAGCTTTGAATAAATTTAACTCATGGAAAGATATAATCACTTAAATAAATATTTAATAGAAAAATTTGGCTCTCGTACACTTAAGATTTGTGTTGACGGTGGATTTTCTTGCCCTAATAGAGATGGCGTTAAGTCAACCTTCGGATGCATCTTTTGTGGTGGTGGCGCAGGCGAAAACATTGTCGGCAAAAAGTCTGATGTGACAGCTTCGATTAAGAGTCAAGTTACACAATTTTTGTCAAGCTATAGAGGTCTTAGGGCGGACAAATTTATTGTGTACTTTCAATCCTTTAGTGGAACTTATGCTAATGTGGACACTCTCAAAGTTCGTTACGATACAGCACTCGCCTCAAGCGACAAGATAGTTGGACTGCAAGTTGCAACGAGACCCGACCTTGTAAGCCTAGAGGTTGTCGATTTGCTTGCCTCATACAAAGACAAATATTATGTGTGTGTCGAACTTGGTTTGCAAACTAAGAGCGATGATATAGGCTCGGACATCAATAGATGCTACACAAGTAGTGAATTTGAAAATGCGTGCAAGCTCCTTAAGTCCAAAGGCATAGATGTCGTGGCACACCTAATGGTTGGACTTCCAAATCAGGATTTGACTGAGGTTTTGAATACTGTGGATTTTTTGAATAGGTGTGGAATAAATGGTCTAAAAATTCACAACACTTATGTGCAAACAAATACTGTGCTTGCGGATAGATATCTAAGTGGTGAGTATGTTCCAATCACTCAGGAGTATTATGTTGACGCTGTATGTAGAATTTTAGGCAGACTAAACAGTGATATAATTATTCACAGAATAACTGCCGACCCGCCCAAAGGTGAGTGCTTGGCTCCGATGTGGTGTACGCACAAAAAATTAGTGCTCAATGCTATCAACAAAAAATTAGATGAAATGCAAATATCTCAAGGCTGTGATTTGCAAGATTAAAATCGCTCTAGCCTTGATTGAATTTAAAAAAAATTTAGGAGAAAAAGATGAAAAAAATTGTAATAGTAGGATGTGGAAATGTTGGAATGAGTTATGCATACGCCATGGTTATAAATGGTGTTGCTATAGACGAACTTGTCCTTATAGATATCAACAAAGAAAAGGCAGATGGCGAGGCGTGCGATTTGAGCCATGCAATGTCTTATGCACCTAAGAACTTCAAAATTTATGCTGGAGATTATAGTGACTGCGAAGATGCGACTATAGTTTGTATTTGCGCTGGCAGAAATCAAAATGTCGGAGAGAGTAGAACTGATTTAATCAACAAAAACAAAGTCGTGTTTGAAGATATCATAGGACAAATTAACAAAACAGGATTCAATGGAATTTATCTTGTTGCAACCAATCCTCTTGATGTTATGACAGATATAACTTTTAGGCTATCTCAGTTTCCTTCAAATAGAGTTATCGGTAGTGGGACTACGCTTGATTCTGCTAGACTTAGATATTTGGTTGGACAAAAAATTGGCATTAGCCCTAAGAGTATCCATGGATATGTTATTGGTGAACATGGTGATAGCGAGTTTATCCCTTGGAACAATGTAATGATAGGTTTGGATAGAGCAGACAAATTTTTGACCAAGGAGCAAATGGAGGAGATTTCAAACGAAGTTTGCAATAGTGCCTATGAGATAATAGCCAAAAAAGGCAATACAAGTTACGGCATAGGGATGTCTCTTCTCAAGATTACAAATGCAATTCTCGACAATCAAAACACAATTGTATCTGTGTCGGCTTACAACAAACTGCACGATTGTTATTTTTCCATTCCTTCGATAGTAAACAAAAATGGCGTCGAAAAAACGCTATATATTACTCTTACTCCAGATGATGAAAATCGACTAGAAAATTCTATAACCAAAATCAAGAGCGACAAATCCAAATTGTAATTTGGTCAAATCCAAATTGTGATTTGGTCAATTCCAAATTGTGATTTGGTCAATTCCAAATTATCTTTGGACAACTGCAAACAATAATTATCCCCAAACTTTAGTTTTGTTTTGCAAAATTACTTTTCGGATTGACCGTCTTTTTAAGAAGATAAATTAAAAATAAATATCTTAATTTTAATTAAATTCACCCAAATACAGCCTCATCGCTGTATTTTTGTTACAAAAATGTAGGTGCTTTTCATATATGTATATATAAATATTTATTTAATATATCTAGATAAATGATTGAAAAAAAATAAGTTTTGGGGTAAAATATGAAAGTACAAAGTGTAAGTTTTGGTGTTTTGAAAAAAATAAATAAAGCAGGTCAAACTTACAAAGACTTTGACCTAAAATCCAAGACCACAATTTCTATTGGTGGCAGGGCAAAATATTTTGTTCAAATCTGCAAATTAGAGGACTTTTTGAAAGTCATGCTATATTTAAGAGAAACAAAGACCAAATTTTTTGTGCTTGGAGGGGGCAGTAATATTGTTTTTTCTTCCAATGGCTATAGTGGGGTTGTGATTTCTCTTGAGGGTGATTTGGCTCTAATTGAACAAAATTTTGATAATATCGAAATGGGTGCAGGGGTAAGACTATCTTGGGCAATTAGATATTGCATGCAAAATTCACTTGGCGGATTTGAGGGGGCAGTAGGAGTTCCGGCATCAATTGGCGGAGCAACTTACATGAATATGAGTTGCTTTGACTTTGAAATGTCCAAGATTATAAGATATGTAGTGGCTTTTGATTTGACAAAGTTCAAAATAACATATCTTACCCATGATGATTGTAAATTTGGCTATAGAGCAAGTATTTTCCAAAACAAAAACTACATAATTTTGAGAGTTGGCTTTGAACTTAAACATATGGAAAATGCGGATTTGAGACAAAAACTCATAGCCACTCTTCAAAAAAGACTGGACTTACAGCCAAAAGGTCATAGTGCAGGATGTGTGTTCAAAAAAATTTCTGGCTTGCAAGTGTCCAAAATGCTCGATGAAATAGGTGTCAAAGGCATGTCTATAAAGGATGCTATTGTGTCCGAAAAACACGCAAATTTTGTAATAAACCAAGCAAACGCAACATCACAAGATGTGCATAATTTAGTAGATGCAATTTCGCAAAAGTTTGAGTCAGTTTATGGCATAAAACTTGAATGTGAAATAGAATTTATAGGAGAATAATGAATGAAACTTACAGGAGATTTTCATACTCATACAACTTATACTCATGGGACAAGCACTATCGAAGAGAATGTCCGTCAAGCCGAAAATTTGGGTCTTGAATATTTAGCTATAACCGAACACTCGTATAATTCTATTTATCACATCAAACACGGCGACCTAGACAAAATGAGACAAGATATTGCTGATATCAAAGATAAGTACCAAGTCAAAGTATTGCTTGGAATTGAGGCAAATCTCATATCTAGCAAGGGAGATATAGACATAAGTGACGAGGAACTAAAATCTTTGGATTTGGTTGTACTTGGATTTCACAAAATGACCAAGGTTAAACCTTGTGAATGGTTTGGGTTTGTTCTTCCAAATATTTTGAGAAAAAAACCTACAAAAAAGCAAATTGAGAGAAATACAAATGCTTATTTGCAAGCAATTGAGAAACATAGAATAAGCATTATTGCACATTTAAACTACGCAGGTTGTTATGTCGATTGTGGCAAGATTGCAAGCGTATGTGCAAAAAAAGGCATATATATTGAACTTAATGGCAAGCGAATAAATTTTAGCCGTCAAGATTTTGAGGCAATGCTCAAAACTGATGTAAAATTTATTATAGATAGCGACGCTCATGATGTGGATAGTGTCGGCAAAAATCACAGAGCTTTTAATCTAATAGAAAAATACAAAATCCCACTAGACAGAATAGCAAATTTGGATAGTGTTCCAAAATTTAATTAGGAGATACGAATGTCATTTGCAAATGATGCAAAACTTGAGGTTTTAAAGGAAAATATAGAAAACGATTGTTGTTCTATAGCTTTTTTGAGTGCAATACTTAAGTGTTGTGGCGAATTAAGTATTTCGTCTAATCATCAAATCAAGGTGGAAATCTTTACAGAAATTCCAGAGCTTTTTGATAAAATCAAGAATGTAATAGAGCAGTATTATGGCAAAGAATGCAAAATGACCATGATGGAAAACACCAATATATCCAGGTCAAGCAGATACAAGATTTCTCTGCCTGCAGATATCACCGACCAACTGCTCAAAGACCTTGGCATTATGTCTATAAACGAAGAAGGTATGCTTACAATTGAGAATGGAATTTCGGACTTTATTATAATGGATGATTGTTGCAAGCGCAGTTATGTCAAAGGCGCATTTGTAGCGTGTGCGACAAGCAATATTGTTATCAAAAATTACAACAACGATAGAGGCAGTGGCTATCATCTAGAATTTGTGTTTAACTTCGAAAAGATTGCTGAGGACTTTGTAAATCTTCTCAAAAACTTTGATATTCAAGCCAAGATTACTATCAGAAAAAATACCCCTATAGTCTACATCAAAGAGTATCAATTAATCTGCGATACGCTAGCGTTAGTTGGAGCAAATAAGGCGGTTTTGGATTTGCAAAACGAGGCGGCCATAAGAGAACTTAGAAACAATGTTAATAGACAAAATAACTGCCTCAATGCCAATCTTAATAAGACGGTTAATGCATCTGTCAAACAACTAAACGCTATCAAAAATATTCAAGAAAATATTGGGCTTGAGAGCCTAAACGAAAATCTAATGGAACTAGCACTACTAAGACTTGCTAATCCTGAGGCCTCGCTCGAAGAACTCAAAAAACTTTGCACCGAGCCTTTGACCAAGAGTGGAATCAATCATAGATTTTCCAAAATTATTGAGATTTCGGACAAAATTACAAAGGACAAATTCAAAATTACTACACTTTAAAAAAATTAGGAGACGCTATGGAAAACTTTGTGCATCTACATGTACACACTGAATATAGTTTGCTTGACGGAGCAGCACGAATAGACAAAGTTGTCAAGGTTGCCAAGGAAATGGGAATGCCTGCACTTGCAATTACAGACCACGGCAATATGTATGGTGCTGTTGCATTTTATGACGCTTGTTGTGCACAAGGAATCAAGGCGATTATTGGATGCGAATTTTATACATGCGACGATTTGACAGTCAAGTCTGGCAAGATTAAACTCAATCACTTAGTTTTGCTTGCTAAGGACGAAGTTGGATATCACAATCTCTGTATGCTCAATTCAATTGCATTTGATAAGGGATTTTATTACAAGCCTCGTATAGATAGAGAAACCCTAAAAAAATACAGTGAGGGGTTAGTTTGCTTGAGTGCGTGTTTGGCTGGTGAAATTCCACAAGCGATACTCAACAGAAGATATGATGAGGCAGAGGAAATTGTTAAGTGGTTTAAGGATGTTTTCAAAGACGATTTTTATTTGGAACTCCAAAATCACAAACTTGAAGAACAAATCGAAGTCAACAAATCACTAAGAGAGTTTGCCAAAAAGTATAATATCAAAACAGTTGCAACAAACGATGTGCATTATATTTACAAAGAGGATGCTGTCACTCAAGATGTTTTGATGTGCGTTCAGATGAGCAAAACAATTGACGATCCAGATAGAATGAAGTTTCCAAACGACGAGTTTTATCTTAAGAGTCCAGAGGAAATGGCAAAAGCCTTTCCAAATGATCCAGAAGCGCTCGCAACTACACTTGAAATAGCCGACAAATGTAATTTTAACTTTGTATATGGTCACTATATGTATCCTAAATATGTCCCAGTTACTGGTCAAGATCCAAAGGACTACTTTAGGGATTTGATTGAGGCTGGACTCAAGAAAAAGTACAAAGTCGAGACCCCAGAGATAAGAGAGCGAATTGAGTATGAATTAGGCGTTATATCCAAACTTGGATATATCGAGTATTATCTAATAGTTTGGGACTATATCAATGCGGCCAGAGTCAAAGGTATATCGGTAGGACCAGGTCGTGGTAGTGGTGTTGGTAGTATAATTGCTTACCTTATTGGAATTACAGATGTAGACCCAATCAAATACGGTCTATTCTTTGAGAGATTTTTAAATCCAGAAAGAGTATCTGCACCAGACTTTGATGTCGACTTTGAAGATAGTAGGCGTTCCGAAGTATTTGAATATGTCAAGGAAAAATACGGCACAGATAGGGTTGTTAAGATTATAACATTTGGAACAATGGCAGCCAAGAACGCAATCAAGGATGTAGGAAGAGTTTTGAAAGTTCCTTATAGCGAACTTGACCAAGTAACCAAGGCTATTCCTAATACGGTTAAGCGTCCAAATATTATAGCCAAAGTCTTTGGCATCAACAAAAAAGAAGGCGTGCCAGACGAAAGTATCCCAGAACTTGTTGAGATGTATAATACAAATGATGATATCAAAAAAGTCGTTGATATTGCATACAAACTCGAAGATAGTCCAAGACAAACAGGTATCCACGCATGCGGAGTTATTATCGGTGGAGATGTCCTAGATAGACACATTCCGCTTGCCAAAAACGGAGATATCCTAACAAGTCAATATGTTGGTGGCGAGCTAGAGCATTTGGGACTGCTCAAAATGGACTTTTTGGGACTAAGAAACTTATCCGATATTAAGATGGCTATTGAACTTATCAGACAAAATCACGGCGTTACTATCAACTTTGACGACATGGAATATGACGATGCCGATGTTTACAAGATGATATCTACTGGCAATACTATGGCAGTGTTCCAATTAGAATCAGGTGGATTTCAAAAGTTTATGAGAGAACTCCAACCGACCTGTCTAGAAGATATTATAGCGGGAGTGTCGCTATATAGACCAGGTCCAATGGATAGTATTCCAACCTTTGTCAAAAACAAACACAATCCAGACGAGATTCAATATGTAAGCCCACTTCTCGAGCCTATTTTGGAAGTAACTTACGGCTGTATTGTTTATCAAGAGCAGGTTATGAAAATCGTTCAGGTTTTGGCTGGTTATACTCTTGGTAGAGCGGATAGTGTGCGTAAGATGATGGGAAAAAAGAAACTCAAGGACTTGAAACTTGAGAGAGAAGTATTTCTAAATGGTTGCGAACCCCAAAATGGCAAAGCGGGAGTTGAGGGTGCAGTTAAACGAGGTCTTGACCCAGATGTTGCCAATAAACTTTGGGACGAAATGGAGAAGTTTGGATCTTATGCGTTCAACAAATCTCACGCTGCAGCATACGCTCATGTAACCTATCAAACTGCATATCTTAAGTGCCATTATGAGGCAGAATTTTTGACTGCAGTACTTAATAATAGAATTACAAATGCCGATGAAATAACCAATTATATAACATATGCTAGAGAGGAAAAAATCGAGGTTTTGCCTCCAGATATCAATCTATCGGACACATACTTTACTGTCAAAGACAACAAAATAAGATTTGGACTTGCCGCACTCAAAAATGTTGGTGTCAATGTCGTTGAACAGATTATAAACGAGCGAAAGACAAATGGAAATTACAAAGACCTTAATGACTTTGTAAATAGGCTTGATTCACAGCTTCTCAACAAGCGTTGCGTAGAGAGTATGATTTTGTCAGGTGCGTTTGATTGCTTTGGCGTTAAGCGTAGCCAAATGATGCGTGTTTATCCACAGATTATCGAAAAAGTTGTATCTGATCGAAAAAAACAAGCGACTGGTCAGTTTAGTATGTTTGGTGATGTGCTCAAAGATGATGCTGTCAATATTATATCTATGCCAAATATTCCAGAGTACGATGATCAGACCAAACTAAAGCTTGAAAAAGAAGTTGTAGGAATATACATTTCTGGACACCCTCTTGGAAACTATGTTGACATGTTTAAGTCATTTAACTTTAATGGTGGCATGCTCAAGGTTGAGAGTGAGGTGGATGAAGAGGGCGAGGAACAAAACGAGACAGATAAGTACGACGGACTACAGGATAACATGGAAGTAACTTGTGGCGGACTTATTGCTGAGATTAAAAAAGTCTATAGCAAAAAAGACGGTTCCGAAATGGCAATAATCAAAGTCGAGGACTTGCATGGAACTTTTGATGCAATGCTATTTGGACGAAATTATGCAAATAATAAGTCAATGCTCGAGGTTGACAAGATTGTCACAATCAAAGGTAAATTATCTATAAACGATAGAGGTGTTTGTGTTAGAGTAGATAATATCTCTGGGATTACAAATGATGTAGTGGCTAGTCCAACTCAAGAACTTCCAAAAGTGGAGAAAAAGAGAGAACCAACTCTATATTTAATGTATGATTTGACCGACAAACAACTATCTGATGATGTATTTGATTTGCTCAAAAATTATCCGGGAGATAGTCCGGTTGTAGTTAAATGTAGCAAACAAAAACAAGCGTTTAAGCTCAAAATAACTGTTAATCCAAAGGGATTTTTGATAAACGAACTTCATGCGTATATAGATGATGATTATATAAAAGTGATTTAAAAAAAAGGAATGATAATATGAAAAGAATTGCTGTTTTGTGTAGTGGCGGCGATAGCCAGGGAATGAACGCTTGTATCAAGGCAATAGTAGATACTTGTGCGTCAAATAATGTCACCGTTTTGGGAATAAATAGAGGCTATCAAGGACTAATTGAAAACGATGTTAGAGTACTATCCAAGCTTGATGTTGCCAATATCGAAACTATTGGTGGTGCGGTTATCAAGACTAGCCGAAGCGAAGAGTTTATGACCGAAAAGGGTTTTCGAAAAGCTATTGAAAACTTGAAAATGAATGACATTGAGGGACTTGTAGTGATTGGTGGAAATGGGTCTTTTAGAGGATGTAGAGACCTTGTTAATGCTGGTGTGAATGTAATAGGAATCCCAGGCACTATTGACAATGATTTGTTTTATACAGAGAGATCTTTGGGATTTGATACAGCCGTTCACCAATGTGTTAAGATGATAACTGCTGTCAAACAAACTATGTTTGCAAATAATAGAGCGTCTGTATACAAATGTATGGGTCGAAAATGTGGAGATATAGCTCTCCACACAGCTGTGTCAGTTGAGGCTGATTCATTTGCTGTAAGTGAAATTGAATATTCAATTGACCAAATTGTAAGCGATGTCAAAAATTCTATCGCTCATGGCGAGACTGCTCCAGTTGTTGTTATGTCAGAGGGGTCGCCTCTTGATATGGATGAGATTGTAAGAGCAATCGAGACTCAAACCGGTTTGGTTACAAGAGGAATGGAAATAGGTTATATCCAGAGAGGTGGAGAGCCAACTTACTACGATAGAATGTTGGGTGTTCGTTGGGGTGTTTTGGCTGTTCAACTGCTTATGCAAGATATGACTAACTTGGCTTTGGGTGTCAAAAATGACAAGATATTTTCAACTCCACTAATCGAAGTTGAGAATGTTTTGCAAGAGTTTAGAGTGGACATGGTCAACGACCTCAGAACTCTACATGCATTGCCAAAAATTTAATCCTTTTCAAAAAATAGTTGGCGTAGTTGAATTTTTGTGTTACACTAAGGTTAATAATAAATTATACAGGATGAGAATATGGTAGAAATTTTGAAATATAATGATGATGATCTCAAAGATAATGAGATTGATCAAGTAGTCACTAGGGTCAAGGCTTTTATTGTTTCAAGCAAAAACAATATGCTTATCGGCAAAGACGAAGAGGGATATCAGTTGCTTGGGGGATATGTTGATGACAATGAGGATTACAAAAACTCAATTGCAAGACATATCTACAACGAGACAGGAATTGTGCTTGATAGCAAAGACTCAATTGAGCCTTTCTTTGAGGTAAGATATTACAATAGAGATTACAAGGGCTCTAAGCAAAATAGACTTAGCGATATGATTTACTTTTTGGTCAAAACCGACAAACTTCCTAACTACAAAAAGTTAAAATTGTCCGAAAGAGAATTGGCAGAAAAATTGCCAATTGAGGTTATTCGTCGTAGTATTTTTCACAAAACGCTCAAAGAATACTCTGAGACTGAGACCAATCCTTTGATTCAAGTTAAGACCAAGGAAATTCTTTTGGCTTTTGACAAAATGAAAGAAATTTATAAATTCTAACAAAAAACCTTAATCAATTCGATTAAGGTTTTTTGTTATCTGTGAAAACTCTTTGGCTTCAAAAATGCCCAAATACTGAGTGCAACTTGAATAGGAATTCCTACTACAAAAACAAGCCACATGTTGTACTCGATAAATTGTAAATAAAAACATGCAAGCAATGACCACTGAAACACCGAGAGAATAACAAATTTCCAAATGTATTTTCCCCAATAAGCGTTAAATGGATACAAGACCAAGCACGAAACAGGCACAGCCCATACAAATACTATCCATAGATTAATATTGAATATGACTTTGCCATAAACAAATGTAATCGTAGCAACGAGCCAAACAAGAGACATAAAAAGTAGGATTATTGCTAATTTATTTCGCAATATTTTTTTGTCTTGTTTTTCGCTAACACCAAGAGCATTATCCTCTATCAAAGAGGATAGTGGAACATCAAAATACTTGGCAATTTGATCGAGGGTCTCAATTGATGGCGTTACTTCGCCTCGTTCCCACCTTGATATTGCATTATCCGAATAATTAAGTTTTTCTGCAAGTTCATTTTGAGTGAGCTTGTGTTTTTTTCTGAGTTTAATTAAATTGTTTGCAATAATGTCTTTGATATCGTTCATATTTCACCTAACTTCATGAAGTATTATACATCAAAAATACTTTTAATACAAACAATTCTTGGAATGAAATTTGGGGACTTTGTGTCAAATATCAATAGACTATTAATTTTATATTACTTTGCAAAAATTCTATTTGTCGTCTTTGTTGCAATTGCAATCGTCTTTGCAGTCACAATCCTTGCCACTCTTGCAATCACAGTTTTCTTGCTTTTCCTCTTTTTTGTCAATGGCAAAATCTTCCGAACTTTCTGCTTTGGCAAGAATTTTATCTTTTTCCTTTTCTTTCTTTTCTTCCATGTATGCGTTATATTCTTTGTTTGCTTTTTTGAAAGATACTACAAATTTTCCTTTGTTTTTGATAAGGTTGACTGCAACTATAATGCTTGCAATTCCTACTAGTGTGTATATAAGCCTACTAAATACATTTGATTGAGAACCAAATAGTCCTGCAACAAAGTCGTATTGCAAAATTCCTATACAAAACCAGTTTAGTGACCCTATGATTACTAGTATAAATGATATAAATGCTAACATAAATTATCTCCTTGATTTTTTGTTATATCTTAATTTGTGCAATATATTTGATTTTATGCCAAATCATCGTGCCAACATAAACTTTTTGTACGGATGACTAGATTGACTAGACATCCAAAAAATGCATATCTGCAAGCGACCAAATATAGCCAAAAAATGTATGCGTTCCCTCTAGCAGGGAATTTGCAAAACCAAATTCCCAAAGGCACAAACAAAGTGGGGAATTTATTTTTGAAATCGTCTTGTAAATTTGGAATATTTTGACTATGCTAGTATTAGAATTTAATTGCATGCAAATTTTGTTATGGCAACTAGTTCTTACAAAACAAATTTGAAATTAAAATGAAATCGAGTTTTTAAGGAGAATATTATGGAAAAATCAAAAAAATCATCTTTTAAACATATAACACTTTTTAAACCAGCACAAAAGTTAATCCCAATCTTTTTTGCAACAGACGACAACTATATTCCTTTTTTGGAAGTTGCACTAAGGTCGCTTATTGAAAATGCCTCACCAAATCATGATTACAAAATCCATATTTTAAATACAGGACTCAAGCCCGAAAATATGGCAGTGATATCTAAACTTGAAAATGAAAATTTCAATATAGAATTTAATGATATATCTAATTGCATTGACCCTATCAAAAAACAACTAAAGAATGTCTATCACTTTAGCCTAGTTATGTATTACAGATTGTTTATCGAAAAACTTTTTCCTGAGTATCAAAAGGTTATCTATCTTGATTGTGATATTGTTGTCCTTGGAGATATCTCCAAATTATTTGGTGTTAATCTAAATGGTAATTTGGTCGGTGCAATCCAAGAGCAGGTAATTAATAGTAATGAGACTTTTAAGTCATATGCACTAAATGCAGTAGGCGTTGCTCCAGAAAAGTATTTTAACTCTGGAATACTCCTTATGAATCTCAAAAAATTTAGAGAAAACTCCATTTGCGAAAAATTTATGTATCTTATCGATACTTACAACTTTGATGTTGTTGACCCTGACCAAGCTTATTTGAATGTCCTTTGCAAAGACAAAGTTAAGTATTTGCCAAACGGTTGGAACAAAGAGGCTTTGCCACTAGACCTTCAAGGAAAATTAAATATTGTCCATTATGCTCTATACAAAAAACCTTGGCAGTATGACGATGTTATCAATGGTGAGTATTTTTGGCATTATGCAGATAAGTGTGAGATGAAGGACCAAATATATTTGGCAAAAAATAATTTTGACGATGAGGCAAAAAGGAAAAAAGAAACTGCTAATATTCAAATAGTAGAACACGCTCTAAAAATTATTAATTCAGATTCTAATATGAATATGGTGTTATTCAAAAAAGAAAACTTTTTTGAAAATATTTTGGAAAAACTCAAGAGTTTAAATTTCGATTTCTTATCCGAAATCGAGGTGCAAAATGGAAAAATCTAAGGAAAGACTCGAGATTCTTGCAAAAATTGATGAGCTTGAAAAAAATAAACTTTGGGACATATCTCCCGAAAATGATCCTGAGACCAAAGAATTAAAACCCAACAAAGTAGACTATCTAAACAAGAAATTGTCCTCCAAAATAGCAACGCTTATTGCCAATAGAATGGGCACAAATTACTTTGAAAAAATGCTAAAGTCCAAGCAAATGATAATAGACAAAGTTGTGGGAATAGAAAATTATTTGGCGGTAGATGGCGGAGCTATAATAACTTGCAATCACTTTCACCCTTGTGATAATTATGCTGTATATAGAGCGATTAGACCTTATCTAAATGGTCGAAAATTATACAAGGTTATAAGAGAGGGGAATTATACAAATTATCCAAATCCAATTGGCTTTTTCTTTAGACATTGTAACACGCTTCCACTAAGTTCTAATATGGAGACCATGAAGAACTTTATGTATGCTATGAAAACACTTCTTGGCAGGGGCGAAAAAATTTTGATATATCCAGAGCAAGCATTGTGGTGGAACTATCGAAAACCAAGACCATGCAAAGATGGTGCGTACAAGTTTGCCGTAAATAATGGCGTTCCTATAATTCCTATGTTTATTACAATGACTGACTCGGATATCTTAGACCCAAATGGATTTTTTGTACAAAAGTACACAATCAATATTATGCCTGCAATTTATCCAAACAATGATTTGGACAAAAAAACTAACATAGCAAACATGAAAGAACAAAATTATAATGCATGCGTCAAGACCTATGAGGATTTTTACAAAGTTAAATTGGAGTACTTGCAGTAGTCTAAAAAAAAGGATAAAATATGATTTTGTATCTATCTATAATAATTGTTTCGATGATAATTATAACTATCTTTAATGCAGTTTTTAATTTGCAAAACTTCTCTGGTAATGTATTAATTGTAATTGCTTGTGTAACGGTTGCAACATTGATAGAAATAGTGATTGACCTTATTTTGGCGTGGATTATACATTCTCAAAAAGATAAATATTTCGAAAATAAAAGATTTTTTGAAGTTAGTGCCAAAGAGCGAAAATTTTATGAAAAACTCAAAATTAGATCATGGAAAGACAAGATTTTGGAACTGGGCTCACTTGGTGGATTCAAGAAAAGCAAACTAACAAGTTCAAGTGATATTAATTATATCAATACATTTTTGATGGAGTGTTATAAGGGGCAGATTGTACATATATTCAATGTTATATTGGGATTTTTGATTCTTTTGATTCCCCCATACAAGTGGACTTGGTGTGTAGCACTTCCTGTAGCTATCGTAAATGCTTTTTTGGGAATTTTGCCTATATTTGTTCTTAGATACAATGTTCCAAAACTACTTGCTGCCAAAACTAGATTGACAAGACAAAAAACAAGCACAAAATAATTTTTGTGCTTGTTTTTGTAGATTATATGCCTTTGTATGTCTCCAAGATGAGTTTATCAAAAAATATCTTTTCCACAAAGTCAGATTTGACAAAAGTAACTGTGCTAAAGACGATAAAGTCTCTGATGTGTTTGGCTAGTATTACAGGTGTAGGACTATCAAAGTGCTCACAAATTTCTCTTACATAATCAAAAAAGTGGTCAATCTCAAAATCCTCGTCTATTTCAAACTTAAAAGTTTTTTTGACTTTTTCGTTTACTATGGTTTTTGCAAATATTTTAACCATTCCTACCTCTTGCACTTAAAATTACATATAAGTTTAACACATTTTGCAAAAAAATCATACAAAAGATAAAACATTTGCATAAAAATTTATTATCCTCATACAATAATTATAATTTGCAAAAAATACTTGACAATTGTTTGCATTTATTATATAAAATATAGAATAAATTTAGGAAAGTGATTTTATTTTCTTTGATTTATTTTTTTAATTGAATACATGGGGTAAAATCTGTAAAAAGAATTGGTCTTTTGACGGATTTTAATTTTTTAACCCAAAGGAGACAAATTATGGCAGAAGTGTATTTAACCAAAGAAGCATACAAGGAATTAGAAGACAAACTTGCTAGACTAAAGAGTGAAGGCAGAGTAGAAGTTGCCAAAAAAATTCAATTTGCAAGGTCTTTTGGAGATATAAGTGAAAACAGCGAGTACGACGCAGCAAGAGAAGAAGAGGCAATTTTGGAACAAGAAATCGTCCAAATTGAGGAAACATTGCGTAACGCTCAAATAATTTCAAAGAGTGCTAATGATACATCAAAAGTAGGAGTTGGCGCACTAGTTGAGCTATATGATATGGAGTTTGACGAAAAAATGACTCTTAAGATTATGGGTAGTATCGAGAGCGACCCTACTAGTGGCAAAATTAGCAACGAAAGTCCTCTTGGCAAGGCTTTGATTGGTGCATCCAAGGGTCAGGAAGTTGATGTTACAACTCCAGCAGGTGTTCAAAGATACAAAGTATTGTCTATCAAATATTAATTGTATGCAGTTTTTGCGTGTGAATAATCAAGTTATTCATACGCATTTTTTGTTTGTTTTTTACTTCTTTTGTGAATGTGGGCTCTTTTGTATAACACCAAAGTGATTTAATTTGGATAAGTAAGTTCCTGCAACAAATGTTTTTTTGTAAATATTGCTTAAAAGTATTGACTTTTGTATAATATTATGATAAACTATTTTTGTTATTTTATTAAACCTTAGGGGGAATAAAGTTGAGAATTTGTCATAAATTCAAGATTTACAAAAAAATAACTAAACGAAACGGTGATTATCAACAAAGGCTGGTACTTAAGATCGCACATGAATGATTTTGAGTGCTAGCCTTTTTTGATTGTCGCCAAATTTTTTTATAAATGGAGGTGTTTTTATGAGTTTGGAGTACGAAAGAAAAAAATACAAGGTGCTCAAGGGTATGTTTGATGCGTACAAAAAGGAACTATTAGCAAATAGGCTTGTAGCCCTTGATATGCCAATTGAGACGGACAATGGATTTAATGTTGAGAGGGAAACTTTAATTGATGATATTGACGAAAAGCTTGAAATCCTCAAGAGACATATTGATGATCCGTATTTTGCTAAACTAATATTTAGTGACAATGACGATGGTGAGACTTTTAATGGTTACATAGGCAGGCTTAGTGTTGGAGAGGTTGGCTCAAAGGATGATAGCAAGGTTGTTGACTGGCGTGCACCGATATCTGACTTATATTACAATGGACATTTGGGCGATACTAGTTACAAAGCTCTTGGCAAAGAGTACAATGTTAACCTCAAGCTCAAGAGACAAATTGAAATCAAAGACAACGATGTCAAATCTATTTATGACTTTGAAGATGCTGTAAGTTCGGACGAATTTCTTAAGCCATTTTTGAAACAAGGTGCAGATAATAGGCTAAAAAGTATAGTTGCAACAATACAAGCTGAACAGAATAATATTATAAGACTTCCGTTATTTCAAAATTGTATCGTTCAAGGTGTCGCAGGCTCTGGAAAGACAACGGTTGCATTACATCGAATTTCTTATCTTATGTACAATTACAAAAACAAAATTCGCCCTGAGGAATTTTTGATAATTTCGCCAAACGAAATATTTATGAGTTATATCTCATCAATTCTGGTGGACTTGGATGCAGACAAATCTAATAGCTATTCGCTAAACAAAGTTATTCTTAATCTTATAGGCAACAAATATTCAATTTTGAATAAACACGAACAATTTGAATATCTAACCAAACAAAAAGTAAGTACAAATTATTTAACACAAAAAAATAGTCTTGAGTTCAAACAGATTCTGGACAAATTCTGTGCGGATTACAAGTATGAGATATTCCACCGACCATTGCTTGTAGGTGGTGTGGAAATATTGGATGCGGACACTGTCTACAAATACTTTTTGGGAAGAGAAGAGACTTTTGAGGAACTCTCGGAGCATGGGAGCAAAAAGTTGGGGCTTGCACTCTACTATGAGGATGCTCTCAAAAACAAAGCTCTGTCTCAAGTAAATTTTTCAAACTTGGATATCACCAAAAAAGAGCAAACACGAAAAATTATAACATCCGGAAATTATGGATTTATCAAAAAGTTATTCAAAATCGAAAAAGACCCAATCAAACTATACACAAAGTTTATAAGCGGTATTGCAAAATATATTGATAGTACTCAAGCAGAGATTTTGAAAAAATATACTCTCAAAAATATTAAGCACTGCAAACTTGCTTTTGATGATCTAGCTCCGCTCTTGTATTTGATTTCCAAAATGGACAAACTTCCATATTACAATAGTCTCAAGTGTGTAATGATAGACGAAGCTCAGGATTTGAGTGTTCTTATTTATCATGCACTCAAGAGTGTATTCAAAAATGCAACATTTGCAATTTTTGGAGACCTCGCACAAGGTATATATTCCTATCAGTCGATAGACAATTGGGAGCAAGTTCAAGACATTATTGGTGACTGTCAAATTCTTTATCTTAACAAGTGCTATCGTACATCTGTTGAGATTATGGAGGAGGCAAACAAAACTCTTGAAAAATTAGGTAGCAGACCTGCAAGTAATGTGGTGCGAAATGCAGGTCCTGTTGAGCATTATGACGATAATAATATTGAAACAATAGGCAAGCTTATTGAGAAATATAAATCAGAGTTTAAAACTATTGCAATTATCTGCAAGGATGAATTTGACCTTGAAGATGCAACCCAAAAACTCCAAGCTCTAAACTTAACAGTCTTGGATGAGAGTAATATAAACTATGGCGCTAGCAACAAATTACTTATGACCGTTCAAACGGCTAAGGGTTTGGAATTTGATATGGTTATAATCTATAATCGCCAAGCGTTTGAGGATAATATAATGGATTTGAGACTTTTGTATGTAGCGTCGACTAGACCACTTCACAAACTTATCATTTGTAACGAAAGTAGCACAAAATAATGTATTCCAAAAAATTCTACAAAATTATATAAAAACACTGTAATAATTTGTCTTAAGTGTTTTGCATGATTGGAGACAGTGTTGCTAAAATCAAAGTGGATGTAATTATTCACTTTTTTTTGAGGTTTGACATTGGTTAAAAGTAAAGGAAAAATAAAAATATTTAAGTCCGAGATTTTTTGCAAAATACTTGTGTACATTACAATATTTGTCTTGGTTTATGGGGTATCCCAAGTCAGTGTTTTTGGAAGCTCGCTTATGCCATTTGGAGTGGGGCTTATATTTGCACTACTTTTGCTTGACTATAGTGGATATATGCTTGCAGTAATATATTTTGTTGCAGGAATTATTTCAGACTTTGGAGTGACTGGAATAATTGTAAATTTGAATATATCAGTAGTTTTAGCACTGGCATATTATCTTATCAAATTAAAAAAAATCAAACTAAAAAAATGGATGCTTGTAGTTCTTGCGCTATTGGGACAATTGTCATACATTATAACAAATCTTGGATCTACTAGAGACAATTTGTCTTTGTTTGTATCAATTGTTCTTAGTCTATTCTTTTTGTTTTCGTGTGCATATTTTTTTGATGCAATAAGTGCAAAGAGACAGGGATTTTTAAATCTGGACGAAAAGATTTGTGGCGCAGTAATCTTGATACTCTTTATGTTTGGAATGAGCTCTACTAATGTATCTATTATTAATCTTGGATTTGTATTTGTGCCTTTGGTAATTTTGCTTTGTACATATGTTTTCCCAAATGACAAAGTCGTAGTTATTAGTGCAATACTTGGTGTTGGAATGTCGCTTGCACATATGTCGCAGATGTATATATCCTTGTGTGTTGTAATGGGTCTTATGTCTATAAGTTTTAGATGTAATTTTAGATATTTGAGTGCTATTGCAGTGTGTCTGGGGCATGTAATATTTACCGTGTTTTTTAATGCAGGGTTTTCTTGGGGAGAGTTGCTAAGTGTAGTGATAGGTGGCGTAATGTTTGCAATAATCCCAAATAGTGTATTGCACAAGTACAATGGAATATTTGACAGCAAATCGTTACTTACTGTCAAAAACATTGTAGATAATTCCAAAAACCAAATAGTAACAAGAGTCAAAGAACTAAGCAAAATCTTTCTTGAAATGGACGGTGTTTATCGCAAAATGGTCAGAGGAACGCTCCCGGATGACAAGGCAAAAGTAATGCTTAGAGAAGAACTTGTTGACATGGTCTGTAGCAAGTGTGAGAACAGAGATTATTGCTTTAGATCGAGCGGTAATTTTGTAGATAATGCAATTGACACGATTGTGTCAGTCGCTTATGATAAGGGCAAAATTTTGCTTATGGATATTCCTCAACATTTGACTAGTAATTGTAATAACACTAGTGCAATTGTAAGTTCGCTCAATAGTTTGATTTCAAGTTACAAGCAATATACTGGAGTTATAAATAATCTTGATACAAGCAGAATCCTCATTGCAAATCAACTAAATGGCGTAAGCAAGCTACTCGATAGTCTTAGCAGTGAGGTAGATGTTAATATCAATTTTGACCACAAGTTTAATGATAGAATAAAAGAAGAGTTAAGTTACAAAAACATTATCTGTTATGCTAGTTTTGTCTACGAAAAAGATGCTTACTCAAGATATGTAAATTTGATAGTTAAGACTGAGTCAATTGACAAGGTCTTGATTGAAAAGATTGTCTCTAAGATAATTGGTGTCAAACTTATGATTAAAAATGTATCCCCAAACGATGCGGATACAAGTATGGTTTATATGGTTACAAAACCTAATTTTGATATAGCGTATGGTTCATGCGGAATTACTAAGACAGGTAAAATAGTTTCGGGTGATAGTAAGTCAATTCTCAAAATTGATGACGGCAAATATATGGTGTCTATTTGTGATGGCATGGGTAGTGGCAAAAATGCTCACAGTATCAGTGCGCTTACAATAAGCTTGATTGAAAATTTTTATAAATGTGGATTTGATAACGATACAATTTTGAATTCTGTCAACAAACTACTATCTCTTACTGAGGAAGAAAATTTTTCAACAATAGATTTATGTTTGATTGATGGCAAAAAGAATACTTATGACTTTGTGAAACTAGGAGCAACTACTGGGTATCTCAAGAGAGAAAATGGCGAGTGCGAAAAGATCGAGAGCAGTGGTTTGCCGATTGGTGTTCTTGAGGAAATTCGTCCACACATCACCAAAAAACTCATAAACCCATTTGACATGTTAGTCTTTGTGTCAGACGGAATTACAGATAGTTTTGAAAACAAGCTTGACTTGTGCTTATATATTTCTCATCTAGATATTATAAACCCAATGCTACTTAGCCAAAATATTTTGGACAAGGCATTGTCTCTAAACTCAGGAATTGCAATTGACGATATGACAGTTGTTTGTGTTAGAGTCTTTGAATATGAATAAAAAAATACTCATTTAACATTGCATTATAGCATAGTCAAAATGAGTATTTTTGGTTATTTTTTTGTAGCAGACGCTCCACAATGCGGACAAGTTGTTGCATTTGGTGAAAGTTTGGAATTGCAATAATTGCAATAAACTGCACTATCTGAAGCTTGCTCTGATGATTTATTAGTATCTAAGTCAGTATTAAATTTGTTTTCGTTGTATTTTTTGACCATCTTGCTTGCAAAGACATTTACAGTAATTAGTGCAGCAATATCAACAACAACAAGTATCCCAAAGATTGTAAGAAGTTGTTTGTAATAAACATATTGTCCGTCACGGTTAATGTCCATTTGATAGTAATCAAGAGGTACGCTGTCAGTTGTTGCATTCAAAAACAAAGTATCCATCGCAACATCTATAGTACTGCCAATCTCAAACTCTTTGATCTCTTGCTCGGTGTATACACAAAATGTATATCCCATATAAGATTCTGTGCCGTCTGTCATTTGATAATTAAAGTACCATTTTTTGTACTTTGGATTATAATTGTGAGAGACAACTTCGGCTTGGATACAAAATCTTTCGTCATCCATTGCGTGCTTGCACATGTTTTGATACATACTATAGTCTTGTTTGCATGTTGAAATATTAATAATGCTAATCATTCCAACTACAATACATGCAAACAATGCTAGTCCCAAGATTACGCTCAACAACGAAAGCAATTTGTAACCAAAACTTGTAGGTTGAGTGTATGAATCGGATGAGTCTGGATTGTTTACTCTTCTATTAAGTCCACCCCAAAAGAAGATTGGAGTGACATTGACTCTTGATCCATTCCTATATGGTTGATTCGACCCCCAAGACGATCTTCCTCTGTTATGGCTTCCTCCAAAATGGCCACCACCGTGACTTCCGCCACTGCTTCCTCCGCCAAAACCTGATGGCATAAAAACACCTCCCAAAGATTTTTTTCAATCAAATTCTATCATATAAGAATTATATTGTCAATTGTATTAAAAAATGATTTGAGAAAGTGTAATTTATTGCCTTTTGACTGTACAGATAACTGCTATAAGATATTTTAGTTATTGAGAAATTTGATGTCTCCACAAAGAACATCACTGTACGAAAAGCTTTTTCTATCCAAATCTACTTTGCAAGTAGGGCTTATTATAAACATGCTAGGATAAACCTGTATAATTTCGGCAGTTAGACTTACTATCTTATTTCGACCTTTGTTGACTTGCATTGCGATGTTTTGACCTTTGAGCATTTGCACTTTTTGTTTGACTTGACTGAGTGTAAAAGTTGTATTCATTTGTATCTCCTTAAAGTTTATCTGTAGTATGTGCAAAAAAATCCTCCTTATTCTCGGATATTCATTACAATAAATATTTGAATTTTTTTTGGCTGTGTGTTAAAATACTATGTATGGATTTTTTTGATTTGTATAAATTATCTCAGACCCACAAGGTTTTGAGTCAAGACCTTAGCACAAATATGCTTAATCACTGCTATTTAATAAACTCCAAGGATAGAGAGTATCTTTCGATGCTCTGCCTTTTTGCTGTCAAAGAACTTTATTGTGTAGCAGATGACAAACCTTGCAATAGTTGTATTAATTGCCAAAAGATTGAGCACGGGAATATGGTCGACTTTGAAATTTATCCCAAGGACAAATCCTTGGTGGTTGAAGATATTTTGAATGTAGTAAGCAGTGCACAAGTAAGAGCTATGGAAAGCGACTTCAAGGTGTTTTTGCTAAATAACTTTGACGAATGCACAATTCAAGGTCAAAACAAAATCCTTAAGACCTTGGAAGAGCCACCGAGCAATGTTATATTTATTTTGTCATGCGAAAACTTGGGACTTGTCCTTCCAACAATTTTGAGCAGGGCAAAAAAGATTGTTGAGCCACCTTTGTCAGTAGACACTATTGACAAGTTTCTAACTGGCAAAAAGATAGAAAATAGCCAAGTTGTGGCGTCGATGTCCGACGGACTCATTACAAATGCTCTCAATATTGCTCAAAACAAAGATGCAAGCAAAATTTTGAACTTGTCTTTGGCTACTCTTACAAATCTAAAATCTACCAAAGAACTTTTGGATTATTCTAGCCAAATTCTAGCACTCAAAAAAGATATTCCGTTCTTTTTGGATACAATGCTAGCAATGCTTAGAGATATTGCTGTAGTAAACTATGGTGGGAAATTATTATTTGAAAACCTAAGTTCGGAGTACAAGAAGTTGGCTTGCGTTTATAGTAGTCAGATGATTCAAAAGATTACACAAAAAATTAATGAAATAGCTCAAAAGCAAGAGTTCAATTGCAATATGACTAGTGTTATAGATACTCTACTTTTGGACATTTTGGAGGTAAAATTTTTATGTCAAAAATAGGCATTAAATTTGTCGACGGAGGCAAAGTATATAATGTTGAAACAAATAAGGAATTTGAAGTTGGCAAGAATGTTGTTGTTGAAAGTATTAGAGGAATAGAGATTGCCAAAACTTGCGAGCCAGCCAAATCTAGTGATGAGGGCGAGATAAAAACATTAATAAGACTTGCAACCGACGAAGATATCAAAAAAAGCGAAGAACTTGCTCGCAATTGTGAAAAAGTAATCAAGATTACTAATGACCTTATTGCCAAATACAAATTGGATATGAAACTTGTCGATGTTCAATTTACTCTTGACGGTGGCAAGGTTATTATCAATTATGTATGCGAGGATAGGGTCGACTTTAGAGAACTTGTCAAGGATTTGGCTAGTACTCTCAAACTTAGGATTGAGCTTAGACAAATTGGCATTAGAGACCAAGCCAAAAAAATTGGTGGAATTGGTTTTTGTGGCAAGGAATGTTGTTGCAAAAAGTATCTAAATGACTTTGACAAAGTTAGTATCAAAATGGCCAAAACCCAAGGGCTTTCTCTAAATCCGTCTAAGATAAGTGGAATTTGCGGAAGGCTCATGTGTTGTTTGAGTTACGAAAACGAATTTTATAGCGAAGTTGCTGTCAAAATGCCAAAACTCAATTCCAAAGTTAAGACTCCAGACGGCACAGGAACAGTCATATACAATAACTTGCTCAAACAAACTGTAACTGTTAGAATTGAAAACGAGAACGAGACCAAGGTTAACGAATATTCGCTCGAAAACATTATAGTTATCCCTAAGGAAAATGTGCAGGCTGAGCCAAAGAGACAAAATGATTTCAAAAAAGAAAAGTCAGATAAAAATCTTGAACAAAAGTCCCAAGCACAAACTCCAAGTCTTGACAAAGTCCAAAAAGACCAATCTCAGCCAAAACATAATAAGAAAAAATTTAAAAAGTTCAAAAAACATGAAAACGATTCTAAAGCCGAATGAAAAATTAGAAGATTTGCAACTCAATAATCTATACATAATTCAAAGCGATTTGGAGTATAGATTTACATCCGATGCAGTTGCTCTTGCCAACTTTGTGCATGTAAGCAATTTTGGCAGAGTGGTGGATTTGTGTAGCGGTAGCGGAGTTGTTGGAATTTTGGTCAATGCCAAAAATAGAGTCAAAGATGTAACTCTTGTCGAAATCCAACAAACTCTTGCGGATATGTCGCTTAGGTCTTGTCAGTATAATAAATTAGACAATATCCGTGTGGTCAATCAAAAACTTCAGGGTATTTCAAAAGTTATAGGTGAGGGCGTGTATGATGTAGTGGCATGCAATCCGCCCTATCAAAAACAAAACTCGACCTTGTTACTATCCGAAAAACCAAATATTGCAATTTGCAAGCATGAAATAATGGTTACTCTAGAGGAAATTATTTTGGAAGCTGGCAAACTTCTCAAATTTGGCGGAAGTTTTTTCACAGTCAACAAAGAAGATAGACTGGTGGATATTATTTGTCTTTGCCGAAAGTATAATTTGGAGACCAAAGAAATCAAGGTGATTAAGTCCACAAAAGGCTCAAATATTGTGCTTGTCAAAGCAAAAAAAGGAGGAAAAAGCGGAGTCAAAATCTCGCTTTGAAAAAATATGCTATATATTGTTGCAACACCTATTGGCAATCTAAAGGAAATAACAGATAGAGCAATTGAGACTTTGAATTCTGTTGATTATATATTGTGCGAGGACACAAGAACTAGCACCACACTCCTTAATGCTTACGATATCAAAAAACCACTAAAATCATATCATAAATTTAACGAGACTAAGGTTGCCCCAAGCATTATAGATGACCTAAAAAATGGCAAGGATATTGCCCTTATATCCGATGCTGGAACTCCAGGAATTAGCGATCCGGGACAAATTCTTATAAGGCTTGCAATAGATAATGACATAGATTATACAGTTGTATCGGGAGCGAGTGCTCTTATTAATGCTTTTGTTTTGAGTGGATTTGATACTCCTTTTACTTTTGTTGGCTTTTTGCCGGATAATAACACTAAGCGAAAAGAACTTTTGGCTGACCTTAAATCGATTAATTCAACACTTATATTCTACTGCTCTCCACATTCTATCACCGATGACCTTGCAGATATGTTTCAAGGCCTAGGGGATAGAAGAATTTGCGTTGTAAGAGAGATTAGCAAAAAATTTGAAGAAAAGACTTTCTGCACACTTAGTGAAGGCTACAAGGGACTTGTAAAGGGTGAATTTGTAGTTGTAGTAGACAAACCTCAAAAGGAAAATTCAGCAACCGATTTGGACGAGGACTTAAAGATTTTGCTTGGAATGGGAATATCCAAAATGGACGCAAGCAAAGTCTTGGCAAAAGCAAGAGGACTCAAAAAAAATGATGTCTACAAAAACACATTTGAAAATTGAATTTGAGTTTTGCCCAAAAATAGATAAAAACAATAATGCCGATTGATGATAAATAAAAAGACCTATATATCTAGGTCTTTTTTCTATTTTGTTGTTTCCAAAAATCCGTCAAATTGGTGTTCTTTTGCCTCTTGTCTTATTCTATTTTGAGTGCTCATTTTTTCACGCGAGTACTCTTGCATTTCGTCAATGGTTTTTAATGCTTTTTGTCCAAACAAAAATTGAATATTTGATCTTTGGGTTTCGGTTAATTCAATTGGTGTTACATAAAGCATACGCATAAACTCCGAAAATTCGGCAGATGCCTCAGCGTTTTTGCTATAAGACTCAATGTAACTATCTACTAGTTTGTGTGCAAACTGGTCGTCATAAGATATTTCAAGCGATTGACAGAGTATTGTAAATAACTTGTAAGGTTGTTTTTTGCAAATCTGCAAATATTGTTTGTGATCATTTGCATATAAGTCAAGGATGTCAGGATATTTTGCAAGGATACTTTCTCTAAGGTCTTTGACACTACTGCTATAAATCTCGTATTCCTCATCCGAAGTAGTCTCACTAAGTTCAAGTTTTTCTCTTTCGCTCTCGGTTGTAGCTTCTAGTTGTTTATTATATATTTCTTTTAATTTTTTATTGCTTAGGTGTAAGTCAGGATTATTTATAAAATCAAAAAGCTCAAGAGTTTGT
The DNA here is from genome assembly GCA_016297915.1 of Clostridia bacterium. Taxonomy (GTDB): domain Bacteria; phylum Bacillota; class Clostridia; order Christensenellales; family UBA1242; genus UBA11490. The sequence goes on from JAEDFU010000005.1 coordinate 59,599, forward strand.
GTTAATGCAAATCCTCTTGCGTCCATTTCAACTTCATCATCATAATAGTCTCTGGCAGCAATCAAATTGTAATACATGCCTTTGTCATAATATTTGCGATGTGCTGGAGTGTCAGCGCCTTTTGTGGCTTCAAGTTTTTCTTGTTCGGTTAGATTTTTGTAGCTCAAAGCGGAATTGAGACTATTTAAATTTGTTTGCAAAATAGTTGGATTGAGGGTAAGCCCATCTTTCCTCTTGCCTTTAGCTTGAGCAAAATGTCTAAGTTCGTGGGCAAGGGTATTAAAGTTGAGAATAATTGCTTGTTGGTCTTGTCCAAAACTAGTAGGCACAAGAATTTCATTGGTGTTAGGATTATATGCTCCACTTTCGGCATGTCCAATTTTTGGTGAATATTTAATAGATGGAACTTGTGTGTCGCTATCAAATAGATATTCTTGTTTGAGTTTGTTTATTATGTATTGCTCAAATAACTTTATGATTTTGTTTGAAGCAAAAAACTCGGAGTTGATATCGTTTGAAAGTTCACAAATAATCTGCCATTCACTGCATGGAGGATTGAGTCCAATCTTGTAGCCTTGGATATCCAAATTTCTGCCATAAAGTGCATTGTAAAAACTCTCGTAAAAATCCACCATTTGCTCCTTTTGTGTTTTGCCACAAATAATTCTTATTATATTAATTATAAAAAATTATGCATCACAAGTCAATAACAAACTGAAATTTATTGTGTTTTATGGGCTATTTAAGTTTTAAAAAAATATTTTTTATTGTACAATATAAAAAAATAATTTAAGGGGTTACATTTATGAAACTTATCAAAAAATTAATTTGGACTATTTTAATCATTGTCTTAGTTGTGCTTCTTGTGACTGTTGGCGGATATATCTTTGTTAGAGCAAAATACAACATAGATTTGTATAATTCTGTCAAGGCACTCAAGACTATTAACGAAAAGGTAGATGAGAGCACAATCGCTCCAAATGCAATTACGAGTTTGGATATCGAAAATGCCAAGGAGCAAACCGACATGTCGGTTCCCGGTCTAATATTTGTCGACGGTGAGGGCAATTATCACATAAGCATGGGCGGAACATTATCGCCTATGACTGCGTCTATCAAACTTGCAGATAATCAAGTGGCTGCTATTGCCGAAAATATTCTTCAAAACCAAATGAATGGTGCTATCAAAGTTGGCTCTAATGATGTCAAAGTGAATATTTTGCAAATAAGTTTTTCAAATATCGCAGATGGCGGTGCAACTGTAAACATGGTTATCAAGCTTGACCTTAAGAACATTAAGCAAAGCATGAACAAGTTTCCTTTTACGCTACTCAAAAAATTCATTCCAGATACACTCTACATATCTTCGACATTTAATGTAAGTAAGACCGGAAATGCGTTTGAATACACTGTGTCACACAACAAACTTACTCTCAATAAACTCACAGCAGAGGAAACTGCGGACACATTCAAGACACTTGATGTTATTGCCAAAGTTGGCAGTGTTGAGAACTTTAATAAGAACTTGGGAACAATGTTTATGGACGCACTTGTAGGCACCGAAAGTAGCAATGGTCTAGCGTACTCACTCAAAGCACTAGGTGCAACTGATTATACTTTTGAAACTATTTCAAATATAAATTATTTTGTTGTTCAAATATAAAAGAGGTAAAATTGGAAAACATAATCGAAATTAGCAATTTAAGCAAGTCCTACGACAAATTAAAAGCCGTAGATGACTTGTCCTTTGCTGTAAAAAAAGGACAACTCTTTGCTTTTCTTGGTGAAAATGGTGCAGGCAAAAGTACAACTATTTCTATAATGTGTGGCACTTTAAAAAAAGACCAAGGAAAGATTGTGATAAATGGGCTCAGTCTAGACACTGATTTAGAAAAAATCTCTGCTCAAATTGGGGTAGTGTTTCAAAACTCAGTACTAGACGGTGTTCTTTCGGTCAAAGACAATTTGTATTTAAGGGCGTCTCTGTATGGAATTGTTGGTGTTCAAGCCAAGGAGCGTGTTAAGTATCTAGCAAAGGTTTTGGACTTTGAGGATTTGCTAAATAAGACTGTAAACAAATTATCTGGTGGACAGCGTAGGCGAATTGATGTTGCAAGAGCTCTCATCCATAACCCAAAAATTCTAATACTAGACGAGCCAACCACTGGTCTTGACCCACACACTCGCAGAACACTCTGGAGTGTAATTGAAAATTTGCGAAAAAAAGAAAAAATAACAGTATTTCTTACTACTCACTACATGGAAGAGACAGCAGATGCAGACTATGTAGTAATACTTGAAAAAGGCAAAATTTCTGCTGAGGGCACACCTCTTGAACTTAAAAACAAGTACACAGGAGACTTTGTAACTGTTTATCATGCAAGTGAGAGCAAAATCAAAAAACTGGGTCTTAAGTATGAGGTTTTGCCTGATGCTATAAGAATATCTGTGCCAAATACAAATTCTGCCAAGGAACTTATTATCAAACATCCCGAACTTTTTGAGGATTTTGAGATAACCAAAGGCAAAATGGATGATGTATTTTTGTCTGTAACTGGCAAAAAATTGGAGGAGACATTATGAGTACTTTTTGTATGTTAACCAAGCGAAACATCAAAGTCTTTTTCAAAGACAAAGGAATGTTCTTTACTTCTCTTATCACTCCAATAATTTTGCTTGTACTCTATGTGACATTTCTTGCAAAAATATATCGAGATAGTTTTGCATCCAACCTCCCTCAAGGCTTTGAGCTATCTCAAGGAGTGATTGACGGAACTGTTGGCGGGCAACTTTTTTCGTCACTTCTTGCGGTCGTGTGTGTAACAGTTGCATTTTGTTCAAATTTACTTATGGTTCAAGACAAGATAAATGGTGCACGAAAGGACTTTTTGGTAACCCCAGTCAAAAGATACAAACTTGCCTTGTCTTATTACTTTGGCTCACTACTTACTACTCTTATAATTTGCATAGTTGCAACTTTGGCATGCTTTGTATATCTTGCATTTGCTGGTTGGTTTTTGAGTTTTGGAGATATTGTTTTGATACTAGTGGATGTAATACTCCTTACTATGTTTGGCGTAGCATTTTCCTCGATTATCAATATATTTCTATCGACCAACGGTCAAGCATCTGCAGTGGGCACAGTTGTTAGTGCCGGTTATGGCTTTATTTGCGGAGCGTACATGCCAATATCTCAATTTGGAATAGGGCTTCAAAGAATACTTATGTTCTTTCCGGGGACATATGGCACTTCGCTTATCCGAAAGCACTCTCTAGCAGGTGTATACAAACAAATGGCAAAAGAAGGAATCCCAGCAGATGTAATTGAAAGGATTAAGGATAGCATTGATTGCAATATATACTTTTTTGGCAAGCAAGTCTCAATAGGCGCTATGTATGGCGTGATTATAGGTTCAATTGCGGTACTGCTAGGTGTGTATGTTTTGATTATGTACTTGCGTTCAAAAAAGAACAAAGCATAAAATAGATATAAAAAACGAAAGTTAAGTTTGAGATTGTAATAGTCTCAAAAATACTTTCGTTTTTTTTAGTATTTCAATTATTAAAATAGTACTGGTAGTTTTGGTATAAATATAACGCCAGCAACTATGACAGCACAGATTGACATCATAAGTACAGCACCTGCGGCAATGTCTTTGGTCTTTCGGATTTTTTCGTCGGTCTCAAGCGTAATTCTATCGCAGGCGTTTTCGATTGCAGTATTGACCATTTCAAGAGAAACCACCAAAAAGCACATTATAGCAAGTATTGCCCATTCTACAAAGGTGCATCTCAAAAATACAGCAAACATTACAACCAACATTCCACAAGCAAATTGAATAAGCAAGTTGTTTTCGTCCTTGATACTCTGTACAATGCCTCTTAGTGCGTACTTAAATCCTCCAAGAAAGGAGTGTTTTTTGTACTCGGTTGTAGGCTCGCCATAGAGGAACGAGTTGCGGTCGAGAATGTAAGTAAAGACTATCATGTATACAATTGTAATAAGTATTCCGCCAATAATGTCAGACAAATAGTGCACGCCAAGATAAATTCGGCTAAAACATATAAGTGCCATAAACATAGCAATTACAATCGACGATAGTGCCTTGGTAGATCTTTTTGTGTCAGTGGATTTCCAAATTAAGTATATCAAAAACCCATAAAAAGTAATAGCAAACATAGCATGACCGCTAGGGAAACTATAACCGGGCTCAAAAATTAGGCTTTGCGAGATATCTGGTCTGGTTCTGCGGAAAATGTATTTAAGTGACAAATTAAGCAGTGCCGTCAACCCCATATTCAAAAACATTGCAAAACTATGTTGCTTGTTAATCTTGCGTGTAAACATCAAAACTAATGCGATAAACGCCATAATAAATGGATTGCATAAGTTGGTAATCACTTTGAATACAAATGTTAGTGGTTTTGACCTAATTGACAATGCAAAATTATATAGTGCCGTATCCATTTCAAGGATTTTGTTGTACATTATATCCTCACCAATAAGAATAAAACAAATTATCATGGCAAGCATCAATATAATTGTTATTGTGTACAAGACTATTTTTTTTGCGTCTTTTGTTTTTTGCATTATTTTTCCTCCAAATATTTTGTCCACGACGGACTGATTTGCAAATGAACATCATTAAGATAACTCAAATTTCCAGTTATATCAAAGTCTAATTTGTAAGCTGTAAGAAAGTAACCTTTGTATTTATCTATAGTTATCGTTTGGCGATTGTATTTTGTGTCGTTAACGATAGGGTGTCCTAGATAATTACAATGCGCTCTTATTTGATGTGTTCTTCCAGTGTGAAGTGTGACTTGGAGTATGGTTAAATCTTTTAACTTTTTGATTATGTCAAATTCGGTCACAATCTCTTTGTAGCCGTCTTTTTCGGTAGCGGAGATGTCTACAAGGGCTTTGTTTGCATTTTTGAATAAATAAGCCTTTTGTATTCCTAATTTTTCAAAATCTCCAGTCACTGCGGTTATGTAAGTTTTGTTAATTTGCCTTTGTCTAAATACTTTTTCAAATTCTCTAGCGATGTCGGTGCTTTTTGCAAGGATTACAAGCCCCTCGGTTAATCTATCTAGCCTATGCACGATTGTTGCATTTTTGTCCTTGAATATTTCCTCAAGAGAGTAGGTGTTGTCACTGCTTTTGTCCCTAGTTGCACACTCAATGCCTGCAGGCTTGTTTACAATAAGAATATTTTCATCTTCGTACACAATAGGAACGCTAGGAATGCTTGTTTTGGTCATATAGAGTTCCACTTGATCCATGGGCTTGATATTAATATTTTGCTTGACTCTCTTGCCGTTGACTTTGACATCGCCTTTTCGCAAGAGCTTTTGAGCGGATGCAAAACTTAGTCCTTGGACATTGTGTATCAAAAACTTTATTAATTTTTCATTTGTCTTAGATATAATCATAATACTCCATTGCAACTTTCGAATTCATGTTAATTTTAGCACAAGTTTGCTAATTTTCAAATTATCTTTTTGTAAATTCACTAGTATTTTTGACCAAATTGTTGTATAATCGAACTGTAAATAACTTTAAGGAGAAAAAATGCTAAAATTAGATAATGTTTGTTATGCTGTGGATGAAAACGGCAAGCAAAAATATATACTAAAAAATATCAACCTTGAGATTGGCGACAATGAGACTATCGTAATCACTGGACACAATGGTTCTGGCAAAAGTACTCTCATGAAGATTATCATGGGCATAATTCCAGTAACATCAGGCAAGATTTATTTTGATGGTGTCAATATTACAGATATGACAATCACAGATAGAGCCAAACTCGGAATTGCATATTCATTTCAAACACCAGTTAGGTTCAAAGGACTCAAAGTCAAAGATTTGCTAACTACTGCCCAAAAAACTAATTCAAAACTTATGGAAGTATGTAATTATTTGAGTAAAGTTGGCTTGTGTGCAAGAAACTATATAGATAGACCACTAGACGATAGCCTCTCTGGTGGAGAACTCAAACGAATTGAGATTGCAACAACTCTAGCTAGGGGCGCTAGATTTAATATGTTTGATGAGCCTGAGGCAGGCATAGACTTGTGGAGCTTTGACGGACTAATATCTGCATTCAGTGAGAGTTTGGAAAAGAATAAATGCACTAATATAATTATATCTCATCAGGAAAAAATCCTTGGCATTGCAGATAAAATTGTTGTCATGGATAGTTCCAAGATAACAATGTTAGGCACTAGAGAAGAAATTATGCCAAGTATTAAGTCTAGTAGGGTTTGTAGCAAACTAAAGGGGGATATGTATGAATAAGATCGAAAAAGATTTGCTTCTTGCCGTAGCGGATTTGCATCAAGTCCCTCAAGGTGCATACAATTTGCGTGAAAATGGCAAGCCAGTTGAGAGACATAGTTCCCAAAATATCGAGATTACACCCAAGTTAGATAAGTCAGGAATAGATATAACAATCAAACCAAATACCCAAAATGAGTCGGTTCACATTCCTGTAATCATCACTGAGAGTGGAGTCAAAGACTTGGTATATAATGACTTTTATGTAGGCGAAAATAGCGATGTTTTGATTGTTGCTGGATGTGGAATTCATAACGCTGGAGATAGTGCTAGCCAACACGACGGAATACATGCTTTTCACATTGGCAAAAATGCCAAAGTTAGATATGTCGAAAAACATATTGGAGTTGGTCAAAAGGGTGACAAAGTTCTCAACCCAGTAACTCAAGTTTATATGGAAGAGGGGTCATATATGCTCATGGAGACCACTCAACTTGGCGGTGTTTCAAGCTCGGTTAGACGCACTGAGGGTGAACTCAAAGACAATGCCAAGCTTGTAATCAAAGAAAAAATACTTACAAGCGACAGCCAGACTGCCAAGACTGAGTTTGATGTCAAACTATCTGGCAAAAATAGTTCGTGCGAGGTTATATCTCGTAGCGTAACAAGAGACAATAGTTTTCAGGAATTTGTAAGCAAATTAATTGGTCAAAATGAATGTTTTGGTCATGTTGAGTGTGACGGAATTTTGCTAGACAACTCTAGGATTATCTCCACTCCCGAAATTGTCGCTGAGAGTACTCAAGCAACTCTCATTCACGAGGCTGCTATTGGCAAAATAGCAGGAGACCAAATTATCAAACTTATGACACTTGGGCTTACGGAAAAAGAAGCTGAAGATATGATAATTCAAGGTTTTTTGAGTTAAAATAAATACAATAAATCTTAAATAAGCAAAATATTTGAAAATCAATTTGCTTATTTAAGATTTTTTTCAAAAATTCACTTCATATAAGTTCAATTGCGTTTGCGATGTCAAAAATCCCAAGTAAAATGATTATTTTTCAAAAATTCAGATATTGACATAAGCCTTTTTGCGTGCTAGAATATGTATAATCAAAAATATGTGGGAGATATTATGGAACAATTATTTAAAGTAGAAAATCTAAAAGAATTTTTGGCTAAAAATGGCTATGAGTGGAATGGTGCAGGAGTTTTGACCGATATCCGAACAAGCCATATCTTAGAGCCTAGAGTAGTTGGTGACGATGAGGTTATAGACAACTCCGATGAACAAGTAATTAATCAAAATATGAATGAAAATAAGCCTACTACTATGTATGTTAGTCTCAAAAAAGACGGCGTGAAAAAAGAACTTAATGACGCATGCCTAACTTTTGACTGCAGTATGTTTACAGTATGGGAGAGCGCACAAAAAGTCCTCAAAGACAGAATCGTTCGCAAACAAAAATCAAGTGATGCCGAAATTGGATTGAACTCCGCTTGGCAAAAGTTTAATCAAAAGTCTATCGAGAGCGAAAAGTATCAAGATATACTCAATCACAAAAAATTAGTAACTTTAGGCGTCAAAAGAGATGCTGTTAGTGAAAAAATTTATTATTACGAGACCAAGAAACATGAGATTGAACAAAAGATTGACAAACTAAACTCTCAATTAAGAGATATAAACGGTCAAATCGAAGAACTTGAGATTTCTCAAGAAATGAACAAATAAGGGCGTTATCAAAATAAAAATCCACGGACTAAAACATAAAATAGTTTTTCCGTGGATTTTTTTTAGTTTACAATAACATTCTCTCCAGTATCTGCATCTTGATACATGACCCAGTAGCCGTTGTCATATGGATTTGTTGTATCAGTAGGTAGCCATTGGCTATAATTTTTGAGTTCTCTAGGTGGCTCGCTACTATACGACCCAGGAACTCCATAGCAAATATATTTGATATCGTTGTTTATATAAATTATTCCTACAACATAGTGTCTTTCGTCCATATCCGAGATTTTGACCCAGCGACTATTTTCAACTAGGTTTTCTAGATTTTCTTCCCTAGGATATTTGTCAAACAATTCCTCAAGTTGTTCGGCAATCATAGAATAAAATTTATGCTCTTTGCCTGTTGGGTTTAGGTCTACTTTTTCATCAAGTTCTCGGTCTATTTGTGAGTTTAATTCGTTTTCGTCGTCCTCAAACAAACTCCCCATGCTGGCCACTTGGGAAACCTCGTTTTCGTGTTGTATGTCTGCCATGGTCATCTGTTTTGCTAGATTGTTTATTTCGTCATGACCTCTTATAGGACTAAATACCGTTTGTGTGTCATACAAATTTGTGTCCTTAGGTGGTAAGTTTGGGGTATTTTCTGTAATATTATCTATGTCTAGTGAACTTTGAGTTTCAAGTCTTTGATTAGTTGGTGCTTGTTGCTCGCACACTTGTTTGTTTGTATGTAATCGCTTAACACTCTCATTAAGACTGCTAAGAATTGCGTTTTTGTAACCCTCACTTTTTTCACTACCCCAAAGAATTGGGATAAATTCACCTTTTTGATTTTCCAAAAGAACGCAACCTAGGTTTTTTTGCAAATCAATATTTTGATTTATAAGAAAGTTATAACTATCATTATTTAACATGATGTTTTGTTTGATTATATTATTTTCGGACTTTATCCCTAGAACTAAATCCTTGTAATTATTATGGAAGTTGTAAGTTTTGACTGTACAAAAAAATCCGTTATTCTTTTTTTCTAAAGTTAGTGTTGCCATGCCTTTTTGATTGCTTTCTTTGTTGGACAAAAAAACAGTTTTTTTAAAAGTGCTCATATGATACCACCTTAAATATTTTTACTCTATTATATATGATTTGAGAGTTCTTATTTGTGAAAAGGTTGGTCGAATAGAGGCTACAATTTGAGAAACTTAGGTTTTTTTGTCAAAATTGAATTAACAAATCCAAAATTGGCAAAATTTGTTTGTTAACATTAAAAAAATATTTGACCTTGCTAATTTCATTTGCTATACTAAAACTGCTAATATGAAAATATTAGTTTATTTTTTATAAATAACTCCTTTTTATTGCTACTATGGGGACTAACTCACCCCGAGTAGCATCTTTTTTTGTCTAATGCTTTCAAAAAAACACATCGACGGCAAAAAAATTTGGCAAAAAATAACGATTTTTGGTTGACTTTTGCTCTTGGGGGGGGGTATACTTATATTGGATAGGAGTTATTACTCATTCAAATAAATCGTAAGGAGAACAAAGTATGCCTAACATAAATGATACACAACCAGTTCCTATGCCCATATTGGGGGTCACAACTAAATTAATTGACCCTAATACGGTGCCAAATATTAAGCGCAATATTACTTTAACTCAAAAGAGTCCTGAGGACATAAAAAAAGAAGAAGCTCTCCACCATAGTTACAGGGGTTATGGTTTTAAGGCTTGTCCATACACAATAACTACTAGTCAAGGTGAAATTAGAGATATATGGGATATGCCGTCGTCAGTACTTATAAACAAACTTGCCCAAACAATAATCCATGGTGACAAGAATGAAAAGACGAAAATGCGAATTATTTGTCAAAATATGAAAGGACACTTTAATCCGAGTTATGCCGACTTGGCAAAGTTTACTAAAATTATTAACGACTACTATAACTTAACAAATGATTCCAATGTTGATATTGCAATAGAAAGTTTGAAAAGTATGGTTCAAGATAAATATAATGAAGCTATACAAATTCTTAATGCTCAAAGAGAAGGTTGTCCACAAGTAACTTGTGTAGACATGGTCAATGTATTTGAAGAATTAGAAAAACAAGCACAAAATAGTCAAAATGGTATAAGTGAGGGGATGTAAGAAACAAAAAAAGTCGCAGTAATACTGCGACTTTTTGCTTTACATGTTTTTCATTTTGAAAATTTCGTTACCCATGTTAACTAGCATGTGAGTGTCTAGCGTCTCGCCTCTTGTTGTAGGCAAAATCCCAATGTTTTTGCAAATAGTTTCTATTTTTTCTTGTGATAAGCCAAAATGACTCTTGAGATTGTTTGAGATTGTCTTTCGACGCATGCCAAACACCGCTTTTATCGTTTCATCCAAAATATGCGTATCTAGGATACTATATTTATCCTTGACGAAATCAATCTTGACTATTGCACTATCCACATTTGGAACAGGAGTGAACATGTGCCTGCCAACTTTTTTGATAATCTTGGCGTTGGCTCTATAATCAATTGCTGGGGTTATAGCACCATATTCTTTTGTGCCTGCCTTGGCAGTAAGTCTCTGTGCTACTTCATATTGCACCATAATTGCCATGGATTTAAGTTTGGTTGCGTTTTCCAAAAACTTGAAAATTATTGGAGTGGTTATGTAGTAAGGTAGATTTGCAACCATTATATAATCTCCCTCAAAGTTGGCCTCAATGTCTTTGATGTCAACTTTCATTATATCTTCAAATATAACTTTGCAATTGTTATAGGATTTGAGAGTTTCGCTAAGTATTGGTTGTAAGTTTTTGTCAATCTCATAACTTACAACTTTTTTTGCGTGGCTAGATAGCATTGCAGTAAGCGTCCCAGCTCCAGCGCCGATTTCCAAAACCTCATCATTTGAACTTACTAGTCCGTCTACAATTGACTTCAAAAAGTTTTTGTCAAAGATAAAGTTTTGACCATAGGCTTTGTTAAATTTGAAGTTGTTGTCTTTTAGAATTTGGTTGCTCATAGACCTGCCTTTTTGAATACGCTTAGTGCGTTTGCTTTGTTTTGTTCAAGTACTGAATCGTAAGAGACTCCCTTGATAAGAGCTATTTTTTCGGCAACATAAGATGTGTATTTTGGCTCATTCAACTTTCCTCTAAATGGTTCGGGAGCAAGATAAGGGCAGTCTGTTTCAATCAAGAAGTCTGTCATGTCGCACTCTTTGCATACAAGTGGTGCAGTCACACTATTTTTGAAAGTTAGAGTTCCGCCAAATCCTATTTTGAGTCCTAGTTTTTTGATTTCTCTATAGATTTCTACGCTTTCACTAAAGCAATGTATCACTCCGCCATCCGAAAGCAGGTCTTTGTGACTTTTTAGTATTTCTAGCAAATCTCCAATGCTATCTCTATTGTGTATGCTTACAGGCAAATGCAATTCATGGGCAAGTTTGAGTTGCTCGACAAAAACCTCGATTTGCTTGTCCTTATTATCTTTGCAGTAATGATAGTCTAGACCAATTTCTCCAATGCCTACAACTTTTGGGTTGGATGCAAGCTGAATAATCCTATTTTTGGTCTCAATATCCCAGTCGTCCAAGTCCTCAGGGTGTATTCCAAGCATGGCATATATGCAAGGGTATTTTTGAGATAGTTCAAAAACCAGTTCAATGCTTTTTTTGTCTGTCGCCATGCAAAAGACTTTTTCTACTCGGTCTTGAGCAAAGTTTTGAATAATGCTATCTGCAATGCCTTCAAATTTTTCATCTGTAAGATGTGCGTGCGTATCAATAAGCATTTTAGCACACCTCAAGACCGTCACCCAAGTCTCTGTCTAGGGTTATAAGGGATAATTTGTCATTTTTGTCATCAACAGCACAAAGCAACATTCCGGCACTCTCAATGCCTCTTAATTTTCTTGGAGGAAGATTTGAAACTACTACAACAGTTTTGCCAATGACATCTTTTGGTTCGTAGTACTTTCTTATTCCGCTACAAATTGTTCTAATCTCGTCGCCAATTTTTACGGTGTTTTTGAGGAGTTTGTCAGCACCCTCGATATATTCACTATTCAAAATCTTGCCGGTAAGGAGTTTAACCTTGTCAAAGTCATCTATTGTTATGTAATTTACAGTGTTTGCCTTGTCCTCAGAGATTGTCTCTTGTTTGGTTGGCTTTTGCTCTACAGTGGTGGTTTGTGGGGTGTTTGGTGTATCCAAAAACTCAATTTCTTTGGCAACATCTAGTCTTGGGAATAGATTTTCGCCCTTGTTGACTTTTAAGCTAAAGTTATCTTTTTTAAATGATTTGATGCTGTCAAAAGTTTGCAAGTCGGAAGGTGTGCCAAACTTGACAAATATCTTGGCAGGGACTTCAAACATTACAGCTTGAAGTAGAACCGTTACAATTCTTAATGTCTCAGATAGAGTGTAGAGGACAGTGTCTAGTTTGTCCTTTTTGGATGGATCTTTTGCTAGTCTCCAAGGCTCTGTTATGTCAATATACTTGTTGGCAGATCTAATAACAGCAAAGATTTCGTTGACATATAGGTCAACCCTTTGAGTATTCATATGTTCACTGCATTTTTTGAATAGGTCGGATGCAAGTGTCATCAAGTCCTTTTCCTCAGTATCTTCAAGCTTTGGCTCAGGAATAATTCCACCATTGTATTGAGTAATCATTGCAAGAGTTCTGCTTACTAAGTTGCCAAGGTCGTTACACAAGTCGGAGTTGACTGTATTTACAAATTGCTCAGCAGTGTATGGGCTGTCGCTAAAGATTGGGCCAAGTTTTGCTAGATAATATCTAAGTGCATCTGCGCCATATCTGTCAACAAGACTAAGAGGATTAAATCCGTTGCTCTTGGATTTGCTTATTTTGTCACCCTTGAGAGTTATAAATCCTGTTGAGTGAATTTGTTTAGGAAGAGGGAGTCCCATCATTTTGAGAAGTATTGGCCAAATGATTGCATGGAATCTAGTAATGTCTCTGCCTACAACATGGACATCGCAAGGCCAAAAGTTTTTGAAGTCCTCGTCATGATCGGTGTCGTATCCAAGAATGGATAGGTAGTTAAGAAGTGCATCAATCCAAACATATGCTACATGCTTGTGGTTAAATGGAAGTTTAATTCCCCAATCAAAAGTTGTTCTCGATACACACAAATCCGAAATGCCGGGTTTGATAAAGTTATTAAATATCTCGTTTTTGCGACTCTCAGGGACTAAGAAATCTGGGTTTTGTTTGAATACATTTTCCAAAAAATCTTGGTACTTGCTTAGTCTTAGAAAATAGCACTCTTCCTCTGTCATCTCAACTGGTCTGCCACAGTCTGGACAATTGCCGTCAACCAATTGACTTTCGGTAAAGAATGTCTCACAAGGTACACAATATAAGCCTTTGTATTTTCCTAGATAAATATCTCCGGACTCATATAATTTGTTATAGATTTTTTCAACGAGTTTGATGTGTTCCTCGTCAGTTGTTCTTATAAACTTATCATAAGTAATATCAAGTCTTTTCCAAATGTCTTTGAATTCACCAACAGTTTTGTCGACAAACTCCTTAGGTGTCATTCCGTTTTGCTCGGCTACTCTTGCAATCTTGAGTCCGTGCTCGTCACTACCTGTTGCAAAAAACACTTGGTCGCCATTTAGTCTATGGAATCTCGCATTGATATCTGCAAGAACTGTGCTGTAGCAATGACCAACAGTTAGTTTGCCACTTGCGTAGTAAATTGGGGTGGTTATATAGTAATGTTTGCTGTCTTTCATAATCGGTCTCCTTTGGGTGTTTTGTTTGCAAAATCACTTTTGTATTTCTAAAACTATTTTTGCAAACATATCTATTTATATATTACATTCAAAAGTATACATTTTTAAGTTTAATTTGTAAAGAGTATTTTTTGAAAAAAGGATTTATTTATGAATTTTGTTTGGACAAGCGTCATGCTTGTAGGACTGGGATTACTGCTTGTAAATAATGTGGATATTGCAATGAATGCACTGCTTGCAGGAGGTAGCAAGGCGGTGACGCTTGCGCTTAAACTTTGGGGGATTTATACACTATGGTTGGGGATTTTGAAAATCGTAGAAGAAACTGGTCTTGACAAAAAATTAACCAAACTTTTGAGACCGGTAATTAGATTGCTATTTGGAAAGACTGATGATTACACCGAAAACCAAATTGCGATAAACATAACATCAAATCTGCTTGGCATGGGTAATGCTAGTACGCCAAGTGGCATGAATGCAATAAGTGGTCTCGATACTAAATCTAGCAAATATGCAACCTCTGCCATGATAATGGTTATTATCCTCAACTCTACAAGTTTGCAATTGATTCCAACTACTGTTATTGGACTTAGAGTAACTGCAGGCAGTACTTCTCCAACAGACATTATAATACCTACTCTAATTGCAACAATTGCAAGTACTGTAGCAGGAGTTTTGCTTGTTAAATTATTTTCAAAAATTTTTAAGGACAAGCCATGAGTAAATACATACTTCCAAGCTTAATAGTTTTACTTCTTTTGTATAGTGTTGTTCGCAAAAATAACACCTACAACAGTTTTGTTATAGGTGCTAAGTCATCGTTTGATTTGATACTTACATCTTTTCCATATATTGCAACAATATTTGTTGCAGTAGAAATTTTTAATGTGTCAGGACTAAGTGTTTTGTTTTCGGACTTCGTAGCTCCAGTCTTTGAGTTTTTGGGAATTCCTAAGCAGCTATCTGAGCTTGTTATCCTCAAAAATTTCACTGGTTGTGGCTCTCTGGCTTTGCTTGAAAACATCTTTGAAACCTATGGGGCAGATAGCTATCTAGCTAGAGCTGGATGTGTTATTGCTGGTTGTAGCGAGGCAATATTTTATGTAACTGCTGTGTACTTTGGCAAGACCAAAGTGACCAAATTTAGATATGCAGTAATTGTTGGAGTGCTAGCAAATTTAATCGGCGCAATCGTTGGCTGTTTCGTGTGTAGGTTTATATAAAATTGCATGTAAATTGAAAATATTAAAAGCAAGTTGGTGTATTAATAGCATAATATTAATGACAATATATTTTATGTTTCTGACAATATCATAAATATTATTGTCAATACATTGTAAATGCATTTTAAGAAGCTTTTTGCGTGTGACATTGCAAAAGGTACTTAAATTAATTGACACAAATGTGTGATTGCTATATTATTAATATGTAAGATTGAAATAAAAATTTTGTTTTGAGGATAAGTAAATTATGGTTGTAATGAAACTAAAACAAGAACCTTTTGAGCAAATAAAATCCGGTGTCAAAATATGGGAAGTGAGACTGAATGATGACAAAAGAAAAGCGATTCATATTGGAGATAGAATTTTATTCAAAAAGCTTCCAGATTTGCTAGAAGGAGTGCTGACAAAAGTTGTAGACATCAAACACTTTAATCATTTTGAGGATATGGCTGGAGTTCTATCTCTTGAGAGTATTGGATTTGGCAAAGATGCCAATGCTAAGACTTGTGCCGATGTTTATCATACTTATTATACTCCTCAGGAAGAACAAGAGTTTGG
>JAEDFU010000029.1 GCA_016297915.1 Clostridia bacterium
GGCTTTGTTTTTGAAATTAACAAATCAAAATAACACTCAATTGTTTTTGAAATGCCCCTCAAACACAAAAAAGCTTTGTTTTTGAAATTAACAAATCAAAATAACGCTTGATTGGTTATGAAATGCATTCATCCAAACCTATACTTATATGTTTTTGAAATTAACCAATCAAATAAGCACGCACTTTATTTTTGAAAGAATCCAACTATTTATTTTTGAAAAAGTTTTGCCGAAAGCAACTCTTTTAGTCGTTCAATTCCATCGCCAGTTTTGGCAGATATAAATACAACCTCGTTTGGCGAGTACTTACTGGCCACCTCAGCAATAATTTGATCTTTGAACTTAAAGTTTTTGTCCATGACTGGATTTCTGCTGTCTTCTATCGGCAAATCATCGACTTTGTTGTAGACCATTATAACTGGGCTTACGCACCCAAGTTTGGATAGTACTTCGTTTGTAACTTTGATGTGCTCAGGATAATCTTTGTCACTTATGTCAACCACATGCAAGATTAAGTCTGAATAAACACATTCCTCAAGCGTACTTGCAAAAGCCTCAATAAATTCATGAGGAAGATTGCTTATAAACCCAACAGTGTCAGTGCAAAGAATTTCTTTTTTGTCACCAAGCCAAACATTTCGTGTAGTTGTATCTAGGGTCGCAAAAAGTTCGTTTTTGACATAGACATCCGCTTTGGCAAGAAGATTAAGAAGAGTACTTTTGCCAGAATTTGTATAACCGACGATTGAAACAGTTGGTTTGCTATTGGACATTCTACTCTTTCTATTAAGAGCCCTCTGTTGTTTTAGTTTTTTGAGTTCGTCAGATTTTTTTTGAATATTTTGTTCAACAACTCGACGATTAAGCTCAAGTTTGGTTTCACCTGGGCCTCTCATTCCAACTCCGCCACCAAATTTTCCACTACTCTCGAGTAGCGAGCCAAGTCTTGGGAGCGAATATTTAAGTTGAGCCAGTTCAACCTGAAGTTTGCCCTCATTTGTCCTTGCTCTGCCAGCAAAGATATCCAAAATAAGCATACTTCTATCTATAACTTTGACACCAAGAGCATTTGAAATATTAGAAATCTTGCTTCCGCTAAGTTCGTTATCAAAAATTACAATATTTGCCTCATATAACTGTATCATTTCTTTTATAAGGTCAATTTTGCCTTTGCCAATATAATATGTTGAATCGGGCTTTTGTCTAAACTGCGAAACTCTGTCCAAAGTCTCAATTCCTGCAGTCTTTGCTAGACTTTCAAGTTCCAACAATGCTCTATCCATGTCCTCTTGTCTATCAGTCGAGACCTTGACAAGTATTGCCTTTTGATTTGGAATTGCATTTTGGTTTTTTAGATATTCACAAAACTCTCTTTCATATTCCGATACTTTTTCCAAGATGCCATATTTATTTATGTATCTTGCATCATGGCAATTAACTATTGCAAAGTTCTCACCACGCAAAAAACCAGCCTGTGCGTCATATGGTTCAGAGTTTTTGATAGACACAGCAATTATGCAATCAAGTCTATGTTTTTTCAAGAAACTCAAATCCATTTGACTAAGTGCAGATGATGCATTTGGATGAGTATGTATAAGTCTAAGCCCACAATATCCATTGCAATCTATAGCATCAAGAGAATGAGTTGCCGAATTTTTGTCACCACAAGTTACATCTACAATATGTCCTTTGCGGTCAATCAAAAGAGACACCTCATATCCTGTAGACTCCGAGATTTTGCAAATTGTATTCAAAACATCATTATCTATCACCAAAGACTTGTCGAAATAAAAATCAACTAGCCCCTCCAAAGTCTCTTTTTGAGATTTCTTTAGTTTATCTGGAAAAGTCATAAAACCTCCTTGAGGACATTATTAACATTTGTCAACTGTTCATCAATAGAACTTACAATAGCGGTATCACTACTGCAAATATTTTTGATATTTTGCCCAACTAAAATTATTCTATTTCCCAAAGATATAAGGTACGCCTTGTCTAGTTGGCTTTCGCAAACCTTATTTTCATCAAAAATATTTAGTGAAGAATTGTAGTAGTCCTTAATTGTTTCTATCAAACTTTTTTCAAAACCAGCAGGTTCAAAGTCAAAATCATCAAAGCCCTGTTTCCCTACAAATTGATACATCGAATACACACCTTGATCTTTGAAACTAGCATATTGCAAAGCCTTGAGATTGTTTATAGAAATCTGATAAGCTTTTTGTTCTTCACCAACATTTATAAGTGCTCTCACATAACTATTAACCACGAAATTCTCTTCAGACAAAAGCGTACTCTTTTCAAGTAGTCCTGCAGTTACTTTTTCGTTATGGGCTTTAAGCTCTGTCATAAAATCATCATAGTCTTTGTCTTTCTCAAATAGGTCATAAACTTCGACCACTTTTTTGTAATTCTTTTGTTTAATTTGTAGATTGAGCGCCTTGTAAGCATATGCAATGTTGCCGTCTTTTTCATACGCCTTTTGGTACATCCCTGCCGACAAATTATTCATGCCAAGAGAGTAAGCAAAATCTCCCATTTTTTGAGGGAAGGCAAAAACCATTACACACACAAAAATTGCGGTAGCCAAAACTAACGATGTAAGAGTCCAAAGTGTGGTTCTCAAAATAACTTTTTTGTAATTAACTTCCATATGACTTTGCCCTTTTATTTAAGTTATTGTTAATGTAATAGAATATTCAAAGTATAATATCAAAAAAGACAAAAAAAATCAACAAATCAAGCATGAATTTTGAATGTTTCAAAATTATTTACTAAAATTTGTTGATAGTTTTTTAATTAACTTTTTACTTTAGACACATAAGAAGTGCCATAAGGACTCCTAGTCCTGTTACCACCAATACTCCCATACTTTTAATCCCCTTTTTATTCAAACAAGTAAATTCTATCACAAGAGGACACATTTGTCAATATGCAATTTTCAAAAAAATAAATTATTTTTTAGATTTTTGAATTGCAAAATATGTACTATGCAAGAGTATTATGCAAAAATTAATTTATTGTCTACTTTAGGCATTTTTTAGAGTAAATTATTAACCGCCAAAATTTCTCCGGTTTTTGGAGAAACAATAAGACTTAGTCTACCTCCAGTTCTGCCTATTACACACACATACCAATAATAGTCAGATATATTTTCATCAGGGTCATTTAAAATTTTTATGTACACTTCCCCTGCAAACGAATTGTTATTTATCATCTTAGCAAAATCGTTTTTAAACGCTTTGGCAACAAGTGAATAAACATCTGCAGATTTTATCTTCCAGTTTTCGTTTACACAAGCAAGCTTAATCTCTTTTACAAACTCTCCAGCAACAATTTTGGCAGTGACATTTTGGACTCCACTAATGCTCTTTTTTATATCTGCAACAAGAGTACTTTCAAATGGATTTTTTTGCAAGTCACCGCTATATCTTGCGGTTCCAATTGTCACCACATATTTAGCAATCGTCTCATCAATTTCTATATCCTCTGGCACATCAAAAGTCACTACTCCAAATTCAATAAGTTCTGTTGCATATCCATTGACTATATAGTTCTTTTCTCGCTTGCCAAAAATCAGACTTGCACTTACTCCGTCTACACTTCCCTCATACAAATATTCTCTCAGCTCAGCAGTGTTCTTCCTAAGATTTTTTTCTGTATTTGACGAACATCCATAGAAAGTTAAGCACGCCAAAAAAATTAAAAAAAATAATTTCATAAAATACCTTTGTCAAAAATACATTTTTACAAAAATATATATGAAATCACTTTTACTTTTATACTTTTCTACTCAATTTCGTCTAGCTCTTCAACTCTTTTTTGATACTTTCCTCCCAAAAATTCGGTATTCAAAAAAGTATTTATAATTCTAATTGCTCTCTTGTAGCAAATATAATCACAAGGAAGTATACAAACATTAGCATCGTTGTGTTTTCGAGACATCTCAGCAAAAATTGGCTGAATACATAGTGCTCCCCTGATACCTTTTTTGCGATTACTAGCCATACTCATGCCAAGCCCAGACCTGCAACCATAAATACCAATATTGCCCTTGACCACTTCGTTATTCGCACTCTTTGCAAAACTCGAAAAATTATCCAAAGCATCATACTCTTTGCTTGCAAATTCAATATACTCAAGACCATTTTTTTTCAAATACGCCTTGATCTTTTGAAACATTTCAAATGCCCCATGATCATACGCCAATACTATCATATACAACCTCCACTCTATCACAAGTATTTTAGCACAAATTTATCAAATAATCCAATGAATTTGCAATAAATGGCTTATTATTGCTTAGAATATTCCAGTCACAAAAATCTCTGTTTCATGTACTCAAAAAAAGAGCACAGAACAAAAGTTCCATGCTCATATCTTTTAATCTAATCTTAACCTTGTGAGCCAGTTGG
>JAEDFU010000006.1 GCA_016297915.1 Clostridia bacterium
GACTTATTGAATAATTTTTGTAAGATTTAAGCAAAGTCTGAAAAAAACAATGATTGTTGCCGTGATATATGACAAAAAATCTTATATCATGTGGAAAATTTAAATAAAATACACACAAGATTTGGAGATAATATGTTTTCGTTTTTAACTGGAATTTTGGAAGAAAAATGTGATAATATTGCCGTTATTAATTGTAATGGTGTGGGATTTGAACTTAATGTAAGTGACACCACAATCTATGAACTACCAAACAAGGGTGAACTTGCTACAATTTATACTTATATGGCTGTAAGAGAGGATGCAATTACACTTTTTGGATTTGCAAGCAGGGAGGAAAAATCTGCTTTTTTGAAACTTACTAGTGTTAGTGGAATTGGTGGCAAAATGGCAATAGCAATACTTTCGGCAATGCCAGTAGCTGATTTGATTGAAGCTATTGTTACTGAAAATATTAGACTACTTAGTAGCATCAAGGGACTTGGCAAAAAGACTGCCGAAAGACTTGTCGTTGAACTCAAAAATAGTTTTGATGATTTGCAATTATCTATGCTTAATCCAAGAAACAGCACTATTCATACATCAGCAATTGAGGAGGCTATTGATACTCTAGTTGCAATGGGTCTTACTAGATTTGATGCAACTCAAGTTGTCAAGAATGTGGCAACATCTGATGATACTGCCGAGGAAATTATCAAAAAGAGCTTAAAAAATCTAAAAAAATAGGGGTTTTATGGAAGAAAAAGAAAGATTTATAACATCGACAAAAAATATGTCTGAGAGTGATGTCGAAAATACTCTTAGACCAACAACAATGGATGATTATGTCGGTCAGGAAAAAATCAAAAAGAACTTGAGCATTTATATCAAAGCTGCCAAACAAAGAGGCGATGCTCTTGACCATGTTTTGTTATATGGTCCTCCGGGACTTGGCAAAACAACACTTTCGCATATAATTGCCAACGAACTAGGTACAAATATCAAAATCACGAGTGGACCTGCAATCGAAAAAGTTGCCGACCTTGCTAGTATTCTTAGTAATATGCAACGCAACGAAGTATTGTTTATTGATGAAATCCATAGACTAAGCAGGTCTGTTGAGGAAGTCTTGTATCCTGCTATGGAGGACTTTGCACTAGATATAATTTTGGGCAAAGGTCCTGGTGCTAGAACCATGAGAATCAATGTTGAGCCATTTACACTTATAGGTGCTACAACCAAGGCTGGCATGCTTACTGGACCTCTAAGAGATAGATTTGGGGTTGTTTGTAGACTTGAAATGTATTCACCTGAGGAACTAGGCAAAATTATTAGTCGAAGCGCAAATATTTTGGGAACACCAATCGATAGTGACGCTTGTATGGAACTAGCCAAACGAAGCAGGGGAACACCAAGAATTGCCAATAGACTGCTTAAGCGTATAAGAGACTTTGCCGAAGTTGAGGGCAGTCCAAGAATTACAAATGAAATTTGCAAAAAATCTCTTGAGATACTAGAGGTTGACGATTTGGGACTTGACTTTACTGACAGAGTTCTACTTGAGACCATTATCGACAAATTTCATGGAGGTCCAGTTGGACTTAATACACTTGGGGCTGCGACTGGCGAGGATGCCAATACCATTGAAGATGTGTACGAGCCATATCTTATTCAACTAGGATTTATTGCAAGAACTCCAAGAGGTCGTGTTGTACTACCTAATGCATACAAACATTTAGGCAAAAAACTCACAGCCAAAAACCAAGAATACTTAAAATTATTTGTTGAAAGTGATGACGAAGATGAACAAGAATAATGTTGACTTACTAAATACAAAATCTTATTTTTATAACTTACCTGAGGAATTAATAGCACAAACTCCAGCTGAACCTAGAGATGCTTCAAGACTCCTTGTTTATCACAAGGATAGTGGAGACATTGAGCACAAAATATTTAGGGATGTAGTGGATTATCTGCACGAGGGTGATGTACTTGTTATCAACAATACAAGAGTTTTGCCAGCTAGATTGTATGGCAAAAAAGACACTGGGGCAGTGATTGAAGTATTACTACTCAAAAGGATTAACCTAAATACTTGGGAGACTCTTGCTAAGCCCGGCAAAAGGCTAAAAGAGGGCACAATCATAACTTTTTCGGAAGAACTCAAGGGTAAGGTTATATCTGATACTGACTTTGGTGGCAAGGTTATTGAATTTGAATTTGATGGCGTCTTTGAGGACATTATTGACAGATGTGGCGTAATGCCTCTACCACCATATATCCATAGTCAGTACAAAGACAAAGAGAGATATCAGACAGTCTATAACAAAATTACTGGAAGCAGTGCCGCTCCGACCGCTGGACTCCACTTTACCAAGGATTTGCTCCAAAAGATTAAGGACAAGGGCGTGACTATTGTTGAGGTTCTTTTGCATGTAGGTCTTGGAACTTTTAGACCAGTAAACGAAGATAATATTTTGGCTCACAAAATGCACAGCGAGTATATCGAAGTTACTCAGGAAAATGCAGACTTTTTGAATAGAGCCAAGAGCGAGAGCAGAAGAATTATAGCAGTTGGAACAACATCTGTAAGAGTTCTTGAGAGTGCGACTGACAAAAATGGTGTAATACATCCTTGCCAAAAGGAAACAGATATATTCATTTACCCAGGATATAAGTTCAAAATGGTTGACGGACTTATAACTAATTTTCATTTGCCAGAGAGTACACTTATTATGCTTGTTTCTGCATTTATTGGATACGATGAGACAATGAAAATGTACAATACAGCTGTCGCTAGCAGATATAGATTTTTTAGCTTTGGTGATGCGACTCTGCTTATTTGAGGAATTTTATGGAAGATATTGTAATTAATGGCGTATACAAACATTACAAAGGTAGTCTATACAAGGTTTTGGGTTTTGCAAAACATAGTGAGACTAACGAGGACTTAGTAATTTATATGGCTCTATATGGTGACTATGGCGTATGGGCTAGACCAAAACATATGTGGAATGAAATAGTAGAAAAAAATGGCAAAAAATACAAGAGATTTGAATTAATAAAAGGATAGATATGGACAAATTTAGTTTTGAAACAAAATGTGTTTGCTCACAATCTGGTGCAAGAATAGGTGAGTTCAAGACTCCTCATGGGGTTATTGAAACTCCTGTCTTTATGCCAGTAGGAACTCAAGCCACTGTCAAGAGTTTGACTCCTGAGGATTTGAAACGCATTAATACACAAATTTTGCTTAGCAATACATATCATTTGCACCTAAGACCTGGCGAGGAAATCGTCAAGAATGCAGGTGGACTACACAAATTTATGAATTGGGATAGACCAATACTTACAGATTCAGGCGGTTTTCAGGTGTTTTCGCTTGCGGACTTGCGAAAAATTAGTGATGACGGTGTTGAATTTAGGTCTCATCTAAATGGCGAAAAATTATATATTACACCCGAAAAATGCATGCAAATCGAAGAGGATTTGGGTGCTGATATAATAATGGCGTTTGATGAATGTACAACTTATGGCACAAGCTATGACAAAAGCAAAAAAGCAATGAATCGTACTCTTGACTGGCTTGATAGATGCTACAATTATCACAAAAAAGATGATCAAGCATTATTCCCAATTGTACAAGGGAATTTCTACAAGGATTTGAGACTTGAGAGTTTGGAACGCACTAAACCTTACATTAAATATGGCATGGCAATAGGTGGACTATCTGTTGGTGAGCCAAAAGAGATAATGTACGAAATGCTTGATACACTCAAACTACATCTTCCTAATAATGTTCCAAGATATCTAATGGGTGTTGGAAGCCCTGATTGTATACTTGAGGGGGTTATTAGGGGAGTAGATATGTTTGACTGTGTACTCCCAACTAGAATTGCCAGAAACGGCACTGCATTTACTCACGACGGCAAAGTTGTTGTGCGTAATGCAATCTACAAGGACGACTATACTCCACTTGATCCAGAATGTGATTGTGAGTGTTGCAAAAATTATACAAAAGCATACTTAAGACATCTTGTAAATACTGGAGAAATATTGGGTGCAAGACTGCTTAGTATTCACAATATTAGATTTCTTACCAAACTTATGGAAGATATCAAAGACGCAATCAGAAATAACTGCTTGCTAGACTTTAAGGATAAGTTTTTGAAAAGATACAACGAAGGCGAACAAAAAAGCAAACAAAGCAAAAAATAAGTTACAAAAATAGATAATTTTTGATATTTTTTTGTTTGTTTTTTGAAAACATATTTGATATAATTATAATGTTTAAAAAATTAACATGAATATATTTTTGAAATCATTTATAACATTTGTGATTCTTACTATATTCAAATAAATCATTTTTAGAAGGAGAAAAATATGAACTTATTACTATCCGCTTTTGGCGATTGGATGGCAAAAAACTGGATGATTTTGGTTCTAATTGTTCTTGCAATTGCACTTTTGGTTCCAACATATCTAAGACAAAAAAAGGAAGTTAATGCTAGAAACGAACTAAACAACACTATCAAAAAAGGTACTAAGATTATCACAACTGCTGGTGTTTATGGTGTAGTTGAAAGTATCGAGGATACTACAGACGGCAAGGTTGTTACAATTGTTACTGGAAACACAAAAAATCCTACAACAATGACTATTCACATCAATGCAATCGGTGGAATTGATAACAAGACTCCAGTTGTTGCTGACAAAACTGAGCCTGAAACAAAGGTAGAAAAACTAGAAAAAGTTGAAAAAGCAGAAGTTGCAGAAGAGCCTAAGGCTGAAAAAGAGCCTGAAACTCAAGAAAAAACTAAAGCTAAAAAACCTGCTACCAAAAAGACTACAAAAAAATCTACAAAGTAATCAAAAATTGACTTACATATCTGTAAGTCTTTTTTTTTGTACTACACAAGAGGCAAATAGTATTAAAAATGTGTTTGGTTACATGTGATATAAAGATTGCTAGGGCCATTTGCCTAATTTTGATACTCTTAACTTAAGAGGTTGTTACTAGGGGTTGTGTATTATTTTTGTTTGTAAGTAATATTTTTCAAACTATGCTCATATATTTTGATAACATTAATTACAAAAAGGAATTTATGTGAGTATGGATACTACAAAAAAGAATGGTTTTTTAGGTTATTTAAAGGGTGCTTTGACTGCAGTCTCGGCAACTTTGATTATGATTTTGCTCTTTGCGGTGATTGTAAGATTTTTTAATATTTCTGACAGTTGGATCTTTCCAATTAATCAAGTAATCAAAGTTATAAGTTTGATTTTGGGAATTTGGATTATGCTCAAGGACAAACAAAAAGGCTTTGCTAAAGGGTTAATTTTGGGACTTGTTTACTTTGTTTTGAGTTTTGCAATATTTAGTATTTTGCAGGGCAAATTTTCGGTTTCTATCAAAAATTTGTATGATTTGATTTTGACTACTCTTATGGGTGGGCTAATTGGTATAATTCTTGTTAATATCAAAAAGTAATTTGGTGTCTCATGGAAAAACAATTTCTGTGAGATTTTTTTTGTCTTAAATATTAGAAAAATCCCAAAATTATCCATAAATGAATTGACTTGTTTTTGAAATTTATTGTATAATCATGTGTAATTAATTGTGTGTTTTTGTAAAAGTTCACAACTTAATTGAATGTTTTTGTTTTTGAAAGACAAAGACAAATTAATTGTGTTTGCAGTTTTTGAAAAAATAGACACAAAACAATGTCTTGAATTTGAAAACTTGGCAAAAATTAATTATAAAATATTAACTAAATTTTTTGGAGCAATAAATGAAGAAAAAAAGAGCAATTAGAAATTATGTACTAATTAGTATTTTTATTGTTTTAAGTTTGATTTTGACATTTATCTCTTTCCCAGTTCCAGGAACTAATTACAATTACTTGGGTATTGGTAATTTGCATTTGGGTCTTGAACTCGGTGGTGGTGTCAAAAATACTTATGACTTGGAAGTTGCCGATTGGTATACTGGAAACAAGACAGAAGTTTACAATAAGACAGTAGATAGAATTCAATACTTACTTAATCTTAAATATGCTGATGCCAAGGTTTATTTGAGTGGCGAGGACAAAATTACTTTGGAAGTGCCTGACACAAGTATCAATAGTAATTTGCTTGTTGGATTAATTGAGATGAAGAGTGCATCAGGCAAGGACGCTGAGGCCAAGGTTACTGGACAAGATATTGCCAGTGTCAAATATATGCTAAGTGGAACAACACACGGTGTTTATATTGAGTTTACCGAAAAAGGCAAAGAAAAGTTTGCAGCACTCACCAAGGAAGTAGCAAGTTCGGATAGTCAGACTATGTACATCTACATGAACAAAGACTATGACAATGCTTTTTCTGAACCAAAAGTTACTGAGGAAAATAAGTACGGCTATACATTTATATCCGGAACAGGCATCACTAACAAAAAGACTGGTGAGGACTATGCACGAAAATTAGAGAGCGCGCTTATTGGTGTAAATATGACCACCGAGCTTGATACTTTAGAAATCAAAGGCGCTTACGGTGAGGCTACAAAGATAGCAATCTATGTAACTACTTGTGTTATGATAGTTGCATGCATTGTTATTGGCTGTATTCTATTTAGAGAGTTAGGTCTAGTATCAATGCTTTCGTATATATTCGCTTTGATGATTAGCGTAATTATTTCGGCTATTTGTGACATGCAAGTTACTGTTGCTGGCTGGATTGGATTTATGCTTGGATTCTTTGTAAACTATATGCTTCACTTGTACTATCTAAGATGTATTCGCAAGCAATATGCTATGGGCAAAAAATTTGCTATATCATTTAGCTCTGGCTACAAACCAGCGTTATTCAATATGCTTGAGACTTTGCTAATAATTACTGGTGTGGCTTTGCTTATGTTGATTGTTCCAAGTAGTGCAATTAGGATAATGACTCTCAACTTTATAATCACCATTCCTGCTACAGCATTTACTAGTTTGTTTATTCACAAAGTTGTTGCTCTTGATTATACGGCGTTTAATTTCAAAAACGAAAAGAAAGTCAACTTTACAAGGGAGGATGAGATTGATGAAGTCGAATAATAGAGCTGATTTTATTGGCAAATTCAAATTTTGGATGCTTATCCCAATTGTAATTATGGTTGTCGCTATCGTATTTGGCTTTGTATTTGGACTAAATTACGATTATGACTTCAGAAATGTTAGCACATTTGATGTTAAATTTAATACGACTGTAACTCAAGACGAGTACAAAGAACTTACTACTCAACTCAAAGGTTTGGTCAAAACCGAGTTTTCGGATTATCGAATTGAGAAAATTGGTGAGGGTGCGCAAAACGGCTTGCTTGTCAAAATCGCTAACGACAATGGCGATTATGATACAGCAATTGACGAGCTTAAGACTACTATTGAGAGTAGTTTGATTGTTAATTGTGGTGACAAAATTACAAGTCCTATAACAATTACAACAACCGAGACTACAACAATACTTCCAAAAAATGCATCTTCGCTTATTGGATTTTCAGCACTTGCGATTGCTTGTATAATGCTATTTGTATTTATTTATTATGCAATTCGATATAATATGATAGCAAGTTTGTCAATTGTATTGACAACTCTTTTGGAAATTGCTATGCTAGTCTCTGTAATGATAGTGGCTAGAGTACCATTTAATTGCTATTTTGTTATTTCATTCTTCGTCATGACCTTATGTTCTATTTTGATTTCAACATATATAAATAATTACATTAGGTCGAACTTAAATGTCGAAAAATATAGCAAATATAGTAATGCTGATAGAGTTTATGATGCGTTTAGACGCACAATAAAACCTATAATAATTTTTGTTGCACTTGTAAGTTTATCTTTGTTTGCAATAATGTTCTTTGGTGATTTGACTCTTATTTATACTATGATATCTATTATACTTGGTTTGATAGTAGCAATGTTCGTAGTATACTTCTTTGAGTTTAGTGTTTGGTCTTTTTGGTACAAAAAAGACAAAGATGCAACTCTTAGAAGAAAAATTGAAAATGATAAGAAAAAAGCAAATCAAGCAAACAAAACAGACGATAAAATTGTTGTGTAATCATAAAAAAAGCCCTTTGTTACCAAAGGGCTTTTTGGTATTTTGCCCAAAGTAAAAGGTAAAATTATGGAATTTGTAAGTAAAATAGATAATACACAATTTAATACAAAAGAATTAGAGAGAGCTAGCGAAAAGTTTGGTCTTTGTCAGGATGTAATCAAATTGCTCTTTGCAAGAGGTGTTGATACTAACGAAAAAATAGATAAATATCTAAATAGTGGTGTATCCAGCCTATATAATCCATTTTTGCTCAAAAACATGCAAGAAGTAGTCGAAAAAATTAAATTACATATTCTTGCTCGCAAGCGTATTTTGATTATGGGTGACTACGATACTGATGGCATTAGTGCGTCGGCAATTCTCTACAAATATTTTGAGAGTATTGGCGTTGAGACAAATGTCTTTTTGCCAAACAGAGTGGTTGACGGATATGGCCTAACCAAAGATAGTCTTGACAAGGTTAAGGCTATGTTTAGTCCTGACCTTATTATCACTGTTGACTGTGGAATCACATGTGTCGAAGAGGTTGAGTATTGCAAGACTCTAGGCATTGATATAATTGTAACTGACCACCATGATATTCCAAGTGTTTTGCCAGATACCCTTATCATTGATCCTAAGCTTGACGGACAATTATATCCATTCAAAGAACTTTGTGGAGCAGGTGTAGCTCTCAAACTTGTTCATGCGCTTGGTGGACTCAGTGAAGCCTTGAAATATACAACTATTGCGACCCTTGCTACAGTTGCGGATATTGTTCCTCTTATGGACGAAAACCGAGCAATTGTCAAACTTGGACTCGAAAACCAAAAAAGTCAAATGCCTAAGGGACTCAAAAAACTCTGTTCTGAGTTAAAAATCTCTCTTCCACTTAGTAGCACTGATATAAGTTTTAAGCTAGCACCTAAGATTAATGCAACTGGCAGAATGGGCGACGCTATGATATCGTTTAATTTGTATGTAAAACAAAGTGACCAAGAAATCAAGGAAAACATTGACTTGCTCCTCTCACTTAATGATAAGAGAGTTGTTGAGACCAACAAAATCTTTGACTCTGCATGTGAAATGCTTGAGGACACAAATGTTTCAAGACTTGGCATGATAGTTTTGTACAATGAAAACTGGGAGAGTGGAGTGCTTGGGATAATTTGCTCCAAGCTTGTCGAAAGATACAACAAACCAGTATGTTTGCTTAGTGTCGTTGACGGCGAATTCAAGGGCTCGTGTAGGAGTATTCCCGGTGTAAATATCTTTGATGCCTTGACATCGGTTAGTGATTTGCTTATAAGATTTGGTGGACATAATCAAGCAGGTGGTTTGTCTATTGAGCGAAAAAATCTCAAAGAGTTTAGAAAGCGGATTAATGAGTATGTTTTGACACACACTAACGAAGCCGATTTGTTAACAAAAAAGTACTATGATTTGGATATATCCAATATTGAGATAACTTCGGAATTCCTACATCAATTAGAGATATTTGAACCTTGTGGGTTCAAAAACGAAAAACCAATGTTTAGACTTGCTATAACAGATAATAATGTTTCTCGAATGTCAAATTTTACACAACACCTCAAAATCAAACAAGGCAATCTTAATCTTATTGGCTTTGGCAAAGGACAATATTATTATAATCTTAGTGTTAATTGTCCTAAGGAAGTAATAATCGAATTAACCCTAGAAAAATACGCAAATAAGGAAAAAATTACTGGATTTATAAGACACATTAATTACTCAAAACTTAGTACTGCAACCAAGAGCGAGATTATATCTGCACATTATCTAAGTCAACTTAAATATATTCAATGCAAAAATGAGTTCAAAAATGTCAAACAGTTGACTTTTGAAAATGCTATCAAACGCATCAAGGATTTGACACAAAAATCTATGTTTGGCAATGTTGTTTTGATTTATGATATGGATATGTACTTTAAGGCAACTAAGCTTATTCCTAACATAAAAAATTACGAACTTTTTGATATTCACAATGCATGTGGCGAAAATACTTTTGTTTTTTCACCAAATAGTGATATAAATTTAAAGGACTACAATAATATTTTTATACTAGATAACTATCTAGTAGAGGGATATTTGTCTAGTATTTCAACCAAATTTAACAAAATTTACACATTGAATAACAAAATAAATATGGATATGTTCAAGGGCATTGATGTAGACAGAAATGCATTTGCCAAAAACATGCTCGCTATCAAAGCATACAAAAATGCAACTCCTATGCCAGACCTTATAACATATTTTAATAATCTTAAGAGACATAATTTTATAGACAAAAATGCAAAATACAATGAGTTTTACTTTTTTATGCTTGTTATGGAAGAACTTGGAATTTGCAAATTTCAAGACGGACTTGTATCAATAAGCAATATAAAAAGCAATTTGGAAAACTCGAGTATATATAATTTTGTAAGTCAAATTTTAAAGATGTAGAGGAGAAAACAATGTCAGAATTCTTGAGTCTAGTCAAAAAAAATTACGATGAAAATAGTAGCAAAAAAATTATTGATGCATATGAATTTTTGAAAAAATCATACTGTGTAAGTGGACTATACACACTACAATTTGCCGAGAAAATAGGCGAAAATATCATGGCTCAAAAGCTTGATTATGAGTCAGTCATAATCGGACTTTTGTATCCAATTTACAAGATTAACAATTCCTTTTCGAGTGATTTTTTTGATAAGGATATCAAGAATATTTTTGTAAGACTCGAAAAAATTGAAAACCTTAATTTGTCTACTCATCAGGATCAACTTGAAAATATCAAAAAGATGTTTATAGCCCTTGCTAAGGATGTAAGAGTAATTATTATCAAGCTTTGTATAGAGGAATCTAAGCTTAGTTTTTTGGATAAATTTGATGAAATAGAACTTGCAAAATACATGCAGGAAGTAACTGATGTGTATTTCCCAATAAGCCAGATGATTGGTCTTAGCCAAATCAAAAATGCGTTTGGTAATGCAACATTTAAGTATTTTAAGCCACAAATGTACAATGAACTTGTAAGTACTCTTAGCAAGTATGTTGAAGAGCGAAATGCACAAATCAAAAAAGTTATAAGCAAACTTAAGGTCGAAATGCATGCCGTTTGTCCAAATGTGGTTGTGTATGGCAGACAAAAACAACTATATAGTATTGCCAAAAAGTTACAAAGCA
Organism: Clostridia bacterium; assembly: GCA_016297915.1. Lineage (GTDB taxonomy): Bacteria > Bacillota > Clostridia > Christensenellales > UBA1242 > UBA11490. Next base: position 11,233 of record JAEDFU010000006.1, read on the forward strand.
AAAACATGGGTGTAAGTTCCATAAATGATATTTATGGCAGAAACAATTATCTAAAAGAAATCGCAGAAAAAGGCGATTTTAGAAAGAACCGACTTAATCAAATTATGGATATCTTGGCTGTAAGAATTCTAGTTGATACCGTTGATGAGTGTTATACTGCTCTTGGCAAAGTATTTACATTATTTAAGCCACTTGGAAACTTTAAGGACTATATCGCAAATCCAAAGGAAAATGGTTATCAGTCGTTGCACACAGCGGTTGTTTTGGAAAACGGCGACCCAGTAGAAATCCAAATAAGAACCTTTGAGATGCATACTTACGCCGAGTATGGTTTTGCTGCACACTGGGCGTATAAGGAACGCAAAAAAGTCGATGAAAGTGGAGTTAAGATTAACTACATCAGATCCATTATGGATTTGCATAAGGAAAAGTCTAACGACGAACTTCTCGAACTTATGAAAACCGATGTGTATTCTGGCAAAATATTTGTTCAATCACCAATGGGCAAAATACTAGATTTTCCAGAAGGTGCAACACCTGTGGACTTTGCTTATGCAATTCATAGCAAAATAGGAGACTCATGTGTTGGAGCTAAGATTAATGGCAGAATGGTGCCATTGACCACGCAAATGAACAATGGTGATACAATTGAAATAATAACCAATCCAAACGCCAAAGGACCATCGAGAGATTGGCTCAAAATTGTCAAAACCAATGGTGCTAAGTCCAAGATAAACGCCTTTTTCAAAAAAGAAATGAAAGAAGAGAATATCAAAAAAGGCAAGAGTATTTTGGAATCAAATGCCAAACTTAAAAATTTGAATTTGAGCAAACTTATGCAAGACAAATACTTGGACGAAGTATATGACAAGTATAGTTTTCAGAGCATGGATGATATGTATGCATCAATTGGTTACGGCGGAATAACCGCAAATCAAATTTTGAATAAACTCAATACTCTATATAAGTCCGACTGCAAACAAAACGAAACAAAAGAATTTTCTTTGAGTGATTACAAAAATGACGGAGAAATCGAAGTCAAAGGATTTTCGAATTTGCTTACTAAGATTGCAAAATGTTGCAATCCTTTGCCAGGTGATGAGATTATTGGATATATCTCTCGTGGCAACGGAATTACTATTCACCGCAAAGACTGCGAAGCAGTCAAAAATCTCGAATTTGAGCGACTTATTGAATGTTCTTGGCACAAAAATGATGATAGGGACTTTGTGGGTTCAATCACGATGTATGCTTTAGATACCAATGGCATGATTGCTGAACTTACCAAAAAATTAAATGACGAAAAAGTAAATCTAGTTGGGCTCGTTGCCAAAAAGAGAGAAAATAACAAGGTTTTGGTTACTATCCAAATAAATATCAAAGACAAACTTGAACTAGATAATTTAATCAATAAATTAAAACAACTATCCTTTGCAATAGATGTTTACAGGACGGCACAATGATAGAACTAAAATTAGCAGACGAAAAATTACACGACGAATTGGTGCTTGTTCTCAAACTGTTCTTTTCGCAACAGGAATTAGACGAACTTGCTTGCGAATTTACTGTTGAGCAAACTGTATCAGGTCTTGATATTTATACCAAAGTTACATCTAATATAACAGACAAAGTGTACGAGTCTACACAAAAAATTATTGACCAAAAGTTTCCAGAAAGATACAAAAAAAGATATGCCAAACTAGAATTATTTTATATGTTAAGAGGCTTTAGGCCAGATGTTATTTTGCCATGGGGAAGTCTTACTGGAATTAGACCCACCAAGCTTACTTATGAACTTATAAAAGAGTGTAATGGGGATTATATGAAAGCCTATAACATGCTTGTAGATAAGTTTGGAGTGAGTGTTGAAAAAGCTCGCATTGTCAAAGATATTATCAAAAATCAACAGTTTGTTATCAAAAATGATAATCTTGTTGACCTATATGTAAATATTCCTTTTTGCCCAAGTAAGTGCTATTATTGTTCGTTTATATCACTTCCGATTGATAAGTGCAGAGACAAACTTGAGCCATATTTAGTGGCTCTCAAAAAAGAAATTATCGAAACAAAAAAATTAATTGAGCAGAAAAATTATCTTGTTAAGTCTATATATATCGGCGGTGGTACGCCAACTATACTTGATGCTAGTCAATTAGATGATTTGCTTGAGACAATTGGATATAATGTAAGTGAGTTTACAGTTGAATGTGGCAGACCAGATACAATAACCAAAGAAAAACTTGATGTGCTTAGCAAACACGGCGTCACTAGAATTAGTATAAACCCTCAGACATTTTGCAACAAAACACTCAAAGAAATTGGCAGAACTCACACAAGTCAGGACATACTTGATGCATACAAGCTAGCCCTTAATTATGATTTTTCGATTAATATGGATTTGATTGCTGGACTTTCTAACGAAAGTCTTACAACATTCAAAAAATCTGTAAACAAGGCAATCGACTGTGCTCCAGACAATATTACTGTACACACGCTTAGTGTTAAGCGAGGGAGTACTCTCAAGGAATCTGGCGACGAGACCTTGTCTGGAAATATCGTAGGACAAATGGTTGATTATAGTTACAAAAAGCTAACAGATAATGGCTATAAGCCATACTATCTATATAAGCAAAAAAACATGATAGGCAATCTTGAAAATATAGGGTACTTTAGGGACAAACCATCGATATTTAATATTGACAGCATGGAGGAATTTGCGTCTATCATTGCTTGTGGGGCAAATGCAATTTCTAAGAGATATTATTCTCTTGATAACAAAATCGAGAGATTTGCAAATCTCAAAAACATTGACGAATATATAAATAGAATTGATGAGATGATTGCAAAAAAGGCCGAGTTATTTTGTAATAATTAGCAATATTGACAAATCTGCCATAATGTGATAAAATTAGTATAATCAAAAATATGGTGAGGATTTTATGAAATATTTAACACAATTAAAGCCTAAGGAATTAAAGAAAGTTTTTGAACTAGCAGGGCTTAAGATACTTGACGATGATTTTAGAGATAACTTTGAATGGGTTAAGCAAAATAACAAGGACTATATGTATGTCAAGTGCCAAGATACGCAGTTTGATATCGAGGAGTACAAAAAGCGTAATCCTTTGATATGTGAATATGCAAGCCTTTTTCCAGATAGTGTATCTTATAGCAATATGCTTAGTGATACAAATATATATACAATCGATGACTATATGCTATTTAGAGTTAGGTTTGACATGGATACCGAAATTTATCCTAGAGACAAAGAGATTAATCAAGTGTATATGGACTTTATGCAAAAGAGATTTGCAGGCACGGATTACAATACTGATAGAAAAGAATATATAAATCAAATCACAAACGAAGAAAAGGAATTATAGTAAGTATTTTTTGGACTAATTTTTGCAAAAATTGTTTACAAGTAAAATTTAATTTGTTATAATACCTTGTAACCTTTGGCTATGTCACTTCTAATCTCCTTAGATTTGGCTTGGTTTTGGGTATATTTAATAAAAATAAAGGAGAATAATATTATGATTTCTAAAGAGAAAAAACAAGAAGTTATCAAGAATTTTGCTACAAAAGAGGGAGACACTGGTTCTTGCGAAGTTCAAATTGCTATCCTTTCTGCTAGAATTTTGGAACTTACAGAGCATCTAAAAGCAAACCCTAATGATAACCATTCAAGAAGAGGTCTACTTAAGTTAGTTAACCACAGAAAGAACTTACTTAGATACATGGAAAGAACTAATCTTGAAGGCTATAGAGCATTAAAAGCAAAATTAAACATTCGTTAATTTTATTGCTAAATTAAAGCGAAAGATTTTTTATCCTTTCGCTTTTTTAAAATAAAGGAGAAAAAATGAAAGATTTTAAAGAATTTAAAACTGAAATTGGTGGCAAGGAAGTTACCGTTGAAATCGGTAAGTACGCTATGCAAACTAATGGTCATTGTATTGTAAAATGCGGTGATACTATGGTTATGGTTAATACTTGTATGAACAAAGAACCAAGACCTGGACAAGACTTTTTCCCACTTAGTGTTGACTATGAGGAAAAATTATATGCTGTAGGCAAAATCCCTGGTGGATTCAAAAAAAGAGAGGGCAGACCTACTGATCAAGCAATTTTGACATCTCGTCTTATTGATAGACCACTTAGACCACTTTTCCCTAAGGGATTTTTCAACGATGTTACAGTTGTTGCTACTCCTCTAAGTGTTGACTATGATGTTGCACCAGAGCCACTTGCTATGTTTGCTAGCTCTATTGCGCTATCTATTAGTGACATTCCATTTGCAGGACCTACTGGAAGTTGTCAAGTAGCTTATGTTGACGGCAAGTATATTGCAAATCCAAACAAAGATGAGCAAGAAAAATCTCTAATGGACTTGAAAGTTGCTGGAACTAAGGATGCTATCCTTATGGTTGAAGCAGGGGCTAACGAAGTTACTGAGGAAGAGATGCTACAAGGCATTTTGTTTGCACACGAGGAAATCAAAAAGCAAGTTGAATTTCAAGAGAAGATTGTCAAAGAACTTGGTATAAAAAAGGCAGAAAATCTACCTTATTATATTATTGATGAGGCTCTAGAAAAAGATGTTAGAGAATTTGGATATCCTCTAATGGAAAAAGTTATGGAGCACTTTGATAGACACGAAAGAGATGCTGCTGAGGAAGAAGCAAACGCACAAATCCTTGAACATTTTGCAGAGACCTATCCTGACTGCCAAAGACAAATTTTGGATGTTTTGTACAAAGTTAAAAAAGAGATTATGCGTGCAAAGATTATTGAGCACGGAGTAAGACCTGACGGCAGAAAATTAAATGAAATTAGACCAATCTGGTGCGAAGTTGGAATTTTGCCAAGAGTTCATGGTAGTGCAGTATTTACAAGAGGTGAGACTCAAGTAATGACAACTTGTACTCTAGGAAGTCTTAGAGATACACAAATTCTTGACGGACTTGATGATGAGGAAGAAAAGAGATATATGCATCACTACAACTTCCCAGCATACTCAACTGGTGAGGCTAAACCTCTAAAATCTGCTGGTCGTAGAGAAATTGGTCACGGTGCACTTGCTGAGAGAGCACTTATTCCAGTTCTTCCTTCCGAAGAGGAATTCCCATATGCAATAAGAACTGTAAGTGAAGTTTTGTCTAGTAATGGTAGTACTTCGCAAGCATCAGTTTGCGGAAGCACACTTGCACTTATGGATGCTGGTGTTCCAATCAAAGCTCCTGTTGCTGGATGTGCAATGGGTCTTATCAAAGACGAAAAGAGCGGAAAGGTTGCTATCCTTACTGATATCCAAGGACTTGAGGATTTCTTGGGCGATATGGACTTTAAGGTTGCAGGTACAACCAAAGGTATTACAGCTATTCAAATGGATATCAAAATCAAAGGTATTGACGAAAATATCCTAAGAGAAGCTTTGTCAAGAGCAAGAGAGGGTAGACTATTTATTCTTAACAAAATGAACGAAGTATTGTCTGCTCCAAGAAAGGAACTTAGTCCTTATGCTCCAAAAATTATTTCATTTAGCATTAATCCTGACAAAATCAAAGATGTTATTGGTTCGGGCGGAAAGATGATTAACAAAATTATTGACGAGACTGGTGTTAAGATTGATATTGAGGATGACGGTCGTGTTATGATTCTTGGTGTTGATCCCGAAAAATCTAACAAGGCAAAAGAGATTATTATGTCTATTGCCGAAGATGTTGAAGTTGGCAAAATTTACACTGGCAAAGTTGTAAGAATCTTGCAATTTGGTGCTTTTGTAGAGATTGGATTTAATAAGGAAGGCATGATTCATATTTCTAAACTTTCGAACAAGAGAGTTGAAAAAGTTGAAGATGTTGTAAATATTGGTGACATGGTTGAAGTTGAATGCATCAAGATTAACGACGGCAAGATTGATCTAAAACTTGTTGGAAAATATACAAACTAATAAATAAGCTCAAAAAAAACATGATTAATTCAAATCATGTTTTTTCTTTTCATATTATTTTTTTTGACATCATATAAATAAATATAGTTTTGTTTAGGAATATAATATGAAAATCAAGTTAGTTAGAAATCTCAGTAGTGCATTAATTATAATCATGTTGGCGTGCATGGTCTGTTTTTTGGGTGCGAGTTCTTATAATTACGCATTTAGTTACCAAAACGAAGATGTAATTTATCATGGAAATACAGAGTCGAACAAAGTCTCCCTTATGATAAATGTATATTGGGGAACTGAATACATCGAGGATATGCTCAATACTTTGCAAAAATACAATATAACAACGACATTTTTTGTGGGTGGGCAGTGGGTTGAAAAAGAGCCAGAGATGCTTAATAAGATTATCTCATACGGCCACGAAATCGGAAATCATGGATATTTTCACAAGGACCAAGAGTATCTGGACTATACACAAAATTATCAAGAAATCAAAGTAAATCATGAGCTTGTCAAAACTATGTCAAATTACACAATGAATTTGTTTGCGCCACCAAGTGGAAGCTTTAATAAATCAACAATTCAGGCAAGCAAAGATTTGGGGTATTCAACTATTATGTGGTCAAAGGACACAATTGATTGGCGTGACAAAGACGCAAATTTAATTTATTCTAGAGCTATTAAGGCCAAAGGTGGGGACTTAATTCTTGCACATCCAACTAAATGTACATTGCAGGCACTACCACTTATTCTTGAATACTTCAAACTAAATAATCTAGTTGTAACAACTGTTAGTGAGTGTTTGAAATAATTATTAAAAAATTAGATTTAATTTATTAAAAAAATGTCAAAAATTACCAAAAAGCATTTAAAATATTATAAATATTTTAATAAATAAAAAAGATATTGAAAAAAGATTTTAAATATTTTAATAATTGTGCTAAAATGTATATGAAATAAAAACAATTTGATTGGGTGATATTTTGGCAATTTATCCTACTAAATCTAGCAAACTCAATAAAAAATCACGAAAATTTAAAGTTGGACTTACTTTGACTTGTGTTTTTTCGGTGATTTTTTTGTTATTGTCATTTAATTTTTTTAAGATACTTACTAAGTCTATTGTTGGAACTTTTGGATTGCTTATTTATCCATTGTGCATATTCTTTATCGTTCTTGGAATTTTGTTTATGCTAAACAAATCCATCAAGACATCCAAGTCGATTGCCACATGTCTTATTGTTTGGCTTGCGATATTTGTGCTTATTTTGCAAATGACAACTAGCAAGACAATCAGCAGTGGATTTGGAAATTATCTATCATCTATGTACAACTCTAACTACACCGCAGGTGGAGTGATTTTTGGGTTTATACTTTATCCAATTTACTTTTTGACTTACGATGTTGCAACATATATAATCTTGACAATTGCGCTTGTTATAGTAACTGCAATTTTGATTGACAAAATCTATTTGGAACGCAGTAACAAAAAACTCACTAATGCAATTAAAGATAAATCCGAGCAAATTACCACTGAATCTGAGGATATAGATGAAACAAATAATGTTGTTGACAATGATGAGGTTGAATTAAGTACACCAATCAAATCTAGCTCAGACGATGATATATTTATATCTGACGAGGAGGATGAACAAAAACAAGAGGCTAGACACATCCTCGGACTTGTTCAAGATGAAAACATCCCAGTCGCTGAAATAACCGAAAAACCAGCAGATATAGACTATACCAAAGAACTTGAGAAACAATTTAAAGAAACTCCTGCTACTCATGAGATCAAGGATAACAAACCAAATATCTATGTTCACGAAGATGCTTTTGAAGCGATAAACACCACGCCAACACCTGAAATCAAAAAGACTGAACCAGTTGTTGACAAAGACGCTGAACGCAAAAAGGCAGCACTTGATTATTTGAATATTTCCAAAGGAAAATTTGAAACTAAAAATCAAAAAACTGGATTTGATAATGTAAGAAATGCAGAAAAAACTGCTAGTCAAGATATTAGTTTTGATAAGATTAATCAAGAAAACAAAACAAGATTAAGCGAAATTTCTACAAGACTTAATGCTTTGCAAAACAAGAATGACAATAACTCAAATGTAAGCGAAGACAAGGATATCTATGACGATCAATTTACAAAAGCTGATTTTGTTAAAAACAAAGAACAATTTGCATCTCAAAACAAAAATTTGAATAGTGCTATAAATAATCTTCCTGAAATGGCCAAAAAAGTCTATAGTGGTGAGGTCAAAGAAAATATTGTTGACTCACAAGGATTTAGACCAGTTCAAGTTACTTGGAGCGATAATACACCAAAACCAAATAACTCTATACAACAAAAAATGTACAAAAAACCTCCAACATATATTAAGCCTCCACTTGATTTGCTCAAAAAATATTCTACAAATATTGAGGCTGATATTGATTATGTTAATGAGAAAGGTCAGCTTATTGTTGACACCCTTAAGGCATTTAAAATTGATACTAAGATTATTAATGCAATCAAAGGCCCAACATTTACAAGATATGAATTGCAAATGGCTCCTGGCATATCAGTTAACTCAGTTAATAACAAAATAAATGACTTGTCAATGGCTTTAGAGAGCACTTGTAGAGTGCAAGTTCCAATCCCTGGCAAAAATGCTTTTGGTATCGAAGTTCCAAACAAAAATAGAATGACTGTAGGTCTTAGAGAGATTTTGGAAAGTTCTAATTTCCAAAATAGCAAATCCCCACTTACTTTTGCACTTGGGAAAAATATATCTGCTACTTGCAAGGTTGCATCAATTGATAAACTTGTGCACACGCTTGTGGCTGGTAGCACAGGTAGTGGTAAATCTGTGTGCTTAAATACCATGCTTGTAAGTTTACTTTACAAGGCATCTCCAGATGACTTGAGATTAATCCTAGTTGATCCAAAAACTGTTGAATTTAGCATGTTTAACAATCTTCCACACTTGCTTATTCCTAATACTATTACGGAGTGTGACAAAGCTATTGCTGCTCTTGGTTGGCTTGTGGACGAAATGGAGAGGAGATATAGGAGACTTAATCAACTCGGAGTCAAAAAGATAAGCGAGTATAACGAGAGCCCTGAGGTTATATCTGGTGCTGTTCCAAAGATGTATTACATTGTCATGGTGTTTGATGAGGTTGGCGACTTTATGAACAGGGCAAAAAAGGAAATTGAAGAAAAGATTTTGTTGCTTGCTGCTAAGTCTAGAGCCTGCGGAATACATTTGGTTTTGGCAACACAAAGACCAACTGTTGATGTAATTACTGGGACTATCAAGGCGAATTTGCCTAGTAGAATTGCCTTTGCGGTTAACTCGTATAACGATAGCAAAACTATACTCGAAAGCTCTGGTGCTGAGTATTTGCTTGGCATGGGTGATATGTTATTCTTGCCACAAGGTTCAAATGACATGGATAGAATTCAAGGTTGTTTTATTGACAACAACGAACTTAAATCCATTATTAACTTTGTCAAAGAAAATAACGAGGCCATATATGACGAGGAGATTGAGGATCAAATGTTCAACAAAAAAGAAGGCTTTGATCCAACAAATGGTGTTGAAGATCAGTTTGACCCATTGCTCAAAGATTGCCTAAAATACTTTATAAAAGCCAAAAAAGCGAGTGCATCATCTTTGCAAGCGTACTTTGGAATAGGATATCCAAAGGCAAACAAGATTGTGCTTCAAATGGAAAAGGCCGGATTTGTTTCGGCTGGCGATAGCAACGGCAGAAGAACATTATTTATAACACCACAAGAATACGAAGAAAGATTTGGAGAAAATTTGGACGAATGACAAAAGAAGATATATTAGCCAAAAAAGTTGGATTTATCTCCCTCGGCTGTGACAAAAATAGAGTCGACCTCGAAAGAATGATATTTAACATCAAAAGTGCTGGGTTTGAGATAGTAAATGATCCAAACCAGGCAAACATAATAATTGTTAATACTTGTTCTTTTCTTGAAAGCTCTAGGCTGGAATCTATTGAAAATATACTAGAAATGAGTGGATACAAGACCAAAAATCTGGAAAAATTGATAGTAACTGGCTGTCTTAATGAACTCAAATATAGTGATTTGGGCACAAGCATGCCTGAGGTTGACTTGTTTGTTAATGTCAAGGATAACGAAAAAATTGTCGATTTGATATTTGGACTATATAGTCAAAATTATCATCATGAGTACACTGAGGGACGAATTCTAACTACACCTAAGCATTATGCATATATCAAGATTTCGGAGGGATGCAATAACTTTTGTAGTTATTGCTTAATCCCATACATAAGAGGCAGATTTAAGTCTCGAAAGATTGAGGATATTTTGAATGAGGCAAGGGTGCTTGCAAATTCTGGCACGACTGAACTTATCCTAGTTGCTCAGGATGTAACAAAATATGGTGAGGATTTGTATGGCAAAATTTCGCTTGTAGAACTTATCCAAAAACTAAGTGAAATTGAAAATATCAAGTGGATTAGACTACTTTATTGTTATCCCGAACTAATAGACGACAACCTTATAAATGAAATCAAAAATAACGATAAGGTTGTCAAATACTTGGATATTCCATTGCAACATGTATCAGATAATATTTTGAGGGCAATGAACAGAAAATCGACTTATGAAAAAATTTGCAAACTCTTTGATAAACTAAAATCTGAGATTAGTGGAATTGCTCTTAGAACAACATTTATTCTTGGTTTTCCGGATGAGACCGATAATGACTTTGATATGATTATTGAGTTTTTGAAAAAGTACAGAATGGAAAATGTTGGGTTCTTCAAGTATAGTCGAGAAGAGGGAACAAGGGCATATAACTTTGAGAATCAAATATCCGAAGATGTCAAAGAAAGTAGACTTGAGATTGCGTCTCAAGTACAATTTGAAATTCAAGACCAAATCCATGACAAGCTTATTGGACAAACTATTGATGTCGTGATTGATGATGCAACTAGTGAATACTCTGTGGGCAGATATTATGGTCAGTGTCCTCAAATTGACGGCAATGTTATAATAAATAAACCTTTGATTGTCGGTGAACATTACATGGTAAAAATTTTGCAAAAATCTGATTATGATTTAATAGGAGAATTAGTATGAACTTACCTAATAAAATAACATTAATAAGAATAATTTTGATGCCAATATTTATAGCACTGTTTTTGGTATCTTTTCCTGGCTCAAAATTTGTAGCTCTAGGTATATTTGTGTTAGCAGCGGTTTCTGACTGCTTGGACGGATATATTGCCAGAAAATACAATCTTGTTACCGATTTGGGCAAGTTTCTTGACCCAATAGCTGACAAGTTACTTGCAACTACTGGACTAGTAATGTTGATAACCGGTGCTAATCCAATTATTCCTATGCCTTATGGAATTGTTGTTATGTTTATAATGATATTGCGTGATTATGAGGTTACAGGACTTAGACAAGTTGGTCAACTAAAAGGCAGAATTATAGCCGCTGATAAGGTTGCCAAGATTAAGGCTAATTTCTTGTACTCCACACTTGTGTATGGACTACTTATCTCTGCACTTAGAGATATTGAGGTTGTAAACAATTCGGAGTTTATGAAATACTTTACTCTAGTGTTCTATGTATTTGTTGGAATTACCACATGTCTTATTGCTCTATCTGGAATTGTTTATCTTGCAAATAATTTTTCTGTTTTCAAAGATGACAAGAAAGATGCAAAACCTCAAACTCCAGTTGAGACCACAGAGGCTACAATAGTTGAGTCTGACAAAAATGTTACAAAAACTAAAGCAACAAAAACAGCAAGCAAGACAAAAGAAAAAATTTTGAAATAGTATTTTATGAAAATTGGATGTATTGTACTTAATTCAAATTTAATAGCTTGCGACAAACAAACATCTATAATCAAGTATTTGACTAATAATTTGTATGAAATAGGGGAAAGCATTTCTCTTATTTCTTATTTTGATAATAGTCTAGAAAAACTTAAAAATGTGTATAGTGAAAAGCCAGATATACTTTTTGTGATAGGCACAGACGATGTTATATACAATCATAATATCAAAGATAATCTAGCACGAATATCTGGTGAAAAACTAGAAGCAAATCAAAATGCACTTATGTCGCTAAAAAAATATTGTGAGAAATACAATATTAATTTTTCTATGCAAGAAGATATGGAAGTATTGCTTCCAACAAACTCAATTGCTCTTACTTATGATGATACATATTCTAGCGGTTTTGTATCTAAGAGCGGAAATACTTATATGATATTTTTGCCAAATGACATTGAATTTGTTAAATACAATTACAACCAGTATATTTTGCCACTCATCAATGATTTGGTCAGTAGTACATGTAAGACACAAGTAATCAAGGTCTTTGGAATACTCGAAAAGGATATCAAAAACTTTTTGTCCGAGTATTATGGAATTGATGGTCTTACAATTACAATAGTGGGCGATGGACTGGACAATACAATATTTGTAAGGTCAATATCAACGCTTGATGAAAACAAATCGAGAGATGTGATATCTGGCATTATCTCAAAACTCAATAAATTTATTTATTCATTAGAGAATGTAAGTATCTACAAAATGGCAGTTGATATGCTCAAAATTCAACACAAAACCATAACTATAGGCGACACAATTACATATGGGAATATAACCAATAGAATAGCTGAAATAGACCCAAGCGTTATAACGAGTAGTAGCATTTATACATCTTTTGAAAAAATAAAACTAGACCTGAGTATAGACACTAATACAATCAAGGATTATGGTGAATACAGCGTAAATACTATTTATGAATGTGCCAACTCGTTGCTATCAAAAAGCACAGGTGATATTGCTTTATTTGTGTTGGGGAGTAAAGCTACGGACACATGCTTTGTCGCTGTGGGAGACTTGGACGGAATCCATGTGTACAAAAATAAAATCAATATCAAAAACTCTGATTTGCAAGAAAATTTATCAAAGACAGCAATGTTTTATTTAATAAAAAAACTTAAACAAAATGATTTGTGTTTTTGAAAAAATAGTGTATAATACTATAGAACAAATGTTTAATAAAGGATAAAAATTGTATGGACGAAAATAAGAAAAAACAACTAGAACAAGCCATTTCTCAAATAGAGAAACAATTTGGCAAAGGTTCTATTATGAAACTTGGAGATGATGTTCAAAGAACTATAGATGTAATTCCAACAGGATGCATGACACTTGATTATGCTTTGGGTATTGGTGGTGTTCCAAGAGGTAGAATTATAGAGATTTATGGACCAGAAAGCTCTGGTAAGACAACTGTTACTTTGCACATTCTTGCTCAAGCGCAAAAATTGGGCGGAACAGCTGCTTTTATTGACGCAGAGCATGCTCTTGATCCTCAATATGCTAAGCGCCTTGGAGTAGATATTGACAACTTGTATATCTCTCAACCAGACACTGGTGAGCAAGCTTTGGAGATTTGTGAAGCATTGGTTAGAAGTGGTGCTGTAGATTGCATTGTAATTGATAGCGTTGCTGCACTTACTCCTAAGGCAGAGATTGACGGAGAAATGGGTGATAGTTTTATGGGTGTACAAGCAAGACTTATGAGCCAAGCACTCAGAAAACTTACAGCTATTGTAAATAAGACAAATGCTTGTGTAATATTCATAAACCAATTAAGAGACAAAATTGGCGTAATGTATGGCAACCCAGAGACTACTACTGGTGGTAAGGCACTTAAGTTCTATTCATCTATTAGAATGGATATCCGAAAGGTTGATGTCATCAAAGATGGTACAGAAATTATAGGTAACAAGACAAGAGTCAAAATTGTCAAAAACAAACTTGCTCCTCCATTCAAAACTGCTGAGTTTGATATCATGTACGGAACAGGTATTAATAATGAAGGCTGTGTAATTGATATGGCAATTGAACTTGATATTATTCAAAAGAGTGGTTCGTGGTATAGTTACAATGGCGAAAAGATTGGTCAAGGAAAAGAAAATGTGAAAATATTCCTTCAAGAAAATCCTGAGACTTATGAAATCGTCAAAGACCAAATTAGAGAAAAACTACTAAATCACAAAGTTACTGAGGACTAAAAAAATTACTGAGATATCTTCTCAGTAATTTTTTTTAGCTAAATAGCCAACCTAGACTATTACTCTCCAAATCGTTTTCAATTAATTTTTTGTACTCCTTAGGAATATTTACAGCTATCTTATTTGAATTAGTCTCTGCCGAACTGTAGTTGGATTTTGCTTTGACATAATAAGTGTAGTTAGTATTATTTGTAATATTTGTATCTGTAAACTCAGCAACACCATTGGTATCTTTTATTGTTTTTACTTTTTGATAATTGCCATTTGACTTGCGATAGATTTCATATGTTACGAAGTCGTTTGCATCGAAAGAAATTTTGCAACTGTTTTTGAACTTGGTAATGTCAATTGTGATTGGGTCAAGTTTTTCAAAAATTGTAGACACTTGTTGTGGCTTAAATTTTGAAGCAACCAAGCAAGTTACTTGATATCTTTCGGGAACATTATCTCCAAGAACAACTATATGTTCTTGCTCCAAAGTTTTGGCATCAATTGTAATTTTTTCAACTCCATCGGGTCTAACAAAACTACTAGGAATGTCATTTTGATACATAGTGTCAAAAGTATCAAGTATCAACTGTGTGGCATAAGTTCCACCGTTATTTTTGCCAGATAAATGATAGTCATTTTGCATTGTATAATTTCCTAACCATACAGACATTATATGGTCTTGTGTGTATGCCAAACTATACACATCGGTATTGTTGTTTGTGCCTTTGACTGCAACAGTTCCAGTCTTGCCAGCTACATCAAATTGTAATTTTGATAGTTTTTTTGATGTTCCATTTTCGACACTGTATTTTAGTATATCTGTCATTAAGTATGATGTTTGAGGTGAAACTGCATATGTTTCTGACAATTTCCTATTATATAATGTCATATTCGCACTATTATTAATTTTTTTTATAAAACTATTTTTTACATAATTTCCGTTGTTAGTAAATATTGAATAAGCGTCAGTTATATCTTTGAGTGTTACGCCATCAGTAAATCCGCCAAGAGTTATTGCATAGTTTGTGTCCTTTTCTTCGTTGAAATTTATTCCACATTTTTTGGCATACTGCATGCATTTATCTAATCCTAATTCTTGACTAATTTTGACTGTAGGGATATTAAGGCTTTGGGCAACGCTATCTTCAACTGAAACATATCCATGATATACATTGCCGACATTATTTGGACTGTATCCTCCAATATCTATCTTTTCGTCTAAGATTTGTGTCTTGCTACAAATCAAACCTTCGTTTATTGCTGGTGCGTAAGTTAGTATTGGCTTTATCAAACTTCCGGGTTGTCTTTTGACATTTAGCAGATTGTATTTGCTTTTGCCTGCGATTGCACTTACTGAATGACTTTTGTTGTCTACGATTATTGACAAACTATCTGCGATGTTTCCGTGTTCGTTTGTGTGATAATATTTTTGATTGGAAATATTTTGGTCAAGAATTTTTTGAGTATTGTTGTCTTGATATGTATAGATTTTGTAACCTCCATGTAGTACATTTGAAACATTGGTATTAAGTATCTTGCTTGCTTCGTCAAGAACAAACTTGCTGTACAAATCCAAACTATCCAGAGTGTTTGTAATATTTGAGTTGCTGATGTCAACATCTTCCTCTATTGCTTGGTTATATTCTTCTATAGTAATTTTGTTATCTTTGAGCATTTCGCTTAGCACTAGGTTTCGTCTTTCGATAGATTTAGACAAGTTGTTTAGTGGACTATAATTGCTAGGGGATTTTATGCATCCAGCGAGTATGCAACTCTCAGATAAAGTAAGTTCGCTTATATCTTTGTTAAAAAAAGTTTTGCTGGCATTTCCAATTCCATAAGCTCCATTGCCAAAGTATATAGTATTTAGATATGTCTCAAGTATCTTATCTTTTGATTCGGTTTTTTCTAATTTTTTGCTAAGGTACGCTTCTTTGATTTTTCTTGAAAAAGTTTTTTCGTTGGTCAAAAATCTATTTTTGACTAGTTGTTGAGTTATTGTGCTAGCACCTTCACCTAGATTTTTTGATTTTAGATTATTAAAAGTTGCCTTGGCAATGCGTTTGTAATTAAGACCATTGTGTTTGTAAAAAGATTTGTCCTCAATTGATATAAAAGCTTCTTTGGTATAATCCGGCATATCTTGAATTGAAACAAAGTTGCTGTCTAAATTTTCGGAGAACTTAAGCTCGTCGCCATTCACATCATAAATTTTGCTGTAATTATACTCGTTATTTGTAAGCTTTACATTCAAATCTTTGACTGGTGCTATGGTGTTATTTATGTAAATTAATACAACCGCAAAAGCGATTAACATAATTGCAAGAAAACCAAATAAAACCCATAGTAATATTTTTTTTGCCCTCATATTTTCACCTAAAATGTATTTTTCAAAATGACTTGTATTTTTATATAAAATAATATATAATTATCTTGTACAATTTTGTAAATTTAATTACTATTGAGAGTTAATATGAAATATTTTATTAAGACATTTGGATGTCAAATGAATGTGCATGAGAGCGAGAAACTTGCTGGCATGCTTGAGAGTTTGAATTATTTGAGAGCCGATAAGGCGGACGATGCTGATGTTGTGGTCTTTAATACATGTTGTATAAGAGACGGTGTCGAACAAAAAATTATGGGCAATATTGGTGCTATCAAAAAACTAAAAAAAGCAAATCCGAATATGATTGTTGCTATTTGTGGTTGTATGTCTCAAGCTGATGGCAGGAGTGATATGATATTTAAAAAATTCCCATTTGTAGACATTATTTTTGGAACACATAACTTACACAAGTTCAAGGAACTGCTAACTTGCTTCAAGGATAATCATCAAAAAATCTCGGATGTTTGGAGCGAGGCAAACGGAATTTTTGAAGATACAAACATAGTTAGAGATGATATGTTTTCAAATGCTTGGGTTAATATCAATTTTGGATGTAATAACTTTTGCTCATACTGCATTGTGCCTTATGTAAGAGGCAGAGAGCGTAGTAGAGATTATCGTGATATTGTGCGTGAGTGCGAAGGGCTTGTCTCTAGTGGCTACAAGTATATAACCTTGCTTGGTCAAAATGTAAATAGCTATGGAAACGACTTTGAGGACAAATCAATAAATTTTGCATTTTTGCTTAAAAAAGTGGCTGAAATAGAGGGTGATTTTAAGATTAAGTTTATGACATCGCACCCAAAAGATTTGTCTGAGGAAGTAATCAAGACGATTGCCCAAAATGACAAAATTTGCAAGGTTATTCATCTTCCTATTCAATCAGGAAGCAATCAAATCCTCAAAGCAATGAATCGTAAATATACTAGAGAGCATTATTTGGGATTAATTGAATTAATACGCAAATATATTCCTGATGCGTATATTTCGACAGATATTATTGTTGGATTTCCTGGCGAAACCGAAGAGAACTTTTTGGATACATATAATTTGGTCAAAACCGTTAGATATGACGGGGTATTTGCCTTTATGTTTTCTAAGCGTAGCGGAACTGTGGCGTATAGTATGCCAAATCAGATTGATGAGGCGACAAAAAAAGATAGGATTCACAGACTGTTACAATTGACCAAATCTATTACAAAAGAGAAAAATCAAGAACTTGTGGGCAAAACTGTGGACATAATTGCAGTACATGAGGTGGACGGTTTATTTGAGTGCATGACAGATAGTGGAAAGACTATTTTTGTAAATGGAAAACTTACACCAAATAACTTTTACAAGTGCAAAATTACAAAGTTTGCCAATAACAAACTATTTGCAGATTTAATTTAGTGGAGAAAAAATGAGAGTAGATCCTAATGACAAAAGATTATCCCCAATGATGAGACAATATTTGCTAACCAAACAAAAATATGGTGATGCAATACTTTTCTTTAGGTTGGGCGATTTTTATGAAATGTTTTTTGAAGATGCCGAACTATGTTCAAGAGTGCTAGAACTAACGCTTACAGGCAAAGATTGTGGGCTTGATGCTAGAGCGCCTATGTGTGGAGTTCCATATCATGCATGTGAGGGATATGTTGCAAAACTCCTAGAAAATGGCTACAAAGTGGCTATTTGTGAGCAATTAACTCAGCCAGAAAAGGGTGTAAAGGTTGTTGAGCGTGATGTTGTAAGAATTATTACTCCTGGAACGCTTGTAGATAGTTCAATGCTTGACGAAACAAAGAACAATTATATTGCTTGTATCTACAAAAACAAGGATAACATTGGCATCAGTGCTCTTGATATATCTACTGGTAAATTTTTGGCTACAGAATTTTTGAGTACTAATATTCTTTCAAAAACAAACGATTTTTTGGTTAGTATTAAGCCTAGTGAAATAATTGTTAATCAAGAAATGTCTGAGTTTTATGATAGTCTTGCTTGTGTTCAAGCGAGTTATTTGCCTCAATGCGAAGTCTATGATGATATAAATTTTGATTATGAAATGGCACTCGAAAAGATAAAAAGTCAACTAAATGTGCCAACTATCAAAAAACTTGATATAAATAATCACGAGTATGCATGTACTAGTTGCGGTGCGATACTTAATTATATTTTGGAAACACAAAAAAGGGAACTTACTCACATAAACTCAATTGAGTACATTTGTGTAGACAATTATATGCAACTAGATTCAAACACAAGACGAAATCTAGAGCTAACAGAGACCATGAAAGACCGCAAAAAGCGTGGAACGCTATTTTGGGTTTTGAATAAAACAAAAACATCTATGGGTGCAAGACTTTTGAAGTCATACATCGAGCAACCATTATACAATGACAAACTTATCAATAATAGACTAAGTAGCGTTGATGAACTAGTTAAAAACATCGTGATTAGGGAAAAATTAGGGAATTTACTTTATAATGTGTATGATATCGAAAGGCTAGTTGGTCGAATTAGCTACAATAATTTGGTTACAGCCGATTGCATTCTGCTCAAAAAATCCCTTGCATTAATCCCTGAGATTGCAAAAACTATTGAGCCATTTACATCTACAAACATTCAAAAAATCAAAGAAAATTTGTTTGATTTTGGTCAGCTTGTTGATTTGCTTGACAAGGCTATCGTTGACAAAAATGACTCAGAAAGAGACAAACGAGACGGTGAAATTATTAAGTATGGATTTAATTCCGAGCTTGATGAGTATATGGATATCTCAAAATCTGCCAAAGAATATATTGCCAAACTCGAAGCCAAAGAAAAAGAACAAACTAAGATAAAGAACTTAAAAATCGGCTTCAATAAGGTCTTTGGATACTATATTGAAGTTCCAAATTCGCAGTTGAATTTGGTTCCTTATAGCTATGTACGCAGACAAACCATTACTAATGGCGAGAGATTTATTACTGACGAACTTAAAGAGTACGAGGATAAAATTCTAAATGCTAATCATCTCAAGGAGGTTTTGGAACAAACCTTATTTGAAAAGATTAGAGAAACAATGCTTGAATACACCGAAAAAATGAAACTTACTGCAAATAGCATTGCTGAACTTGATGTGTATTTGTCATTTGCTTCTGTTGCAATGGAGAACAATTATCACAAACCAATAATTTCAAAAAATAATGATAAATTGGAGATTATTGGTGGTAGACATCCAATAGTTGAGTTGATAAACAAAAAAGAAGATTTTGTGCCTAATGATACAATTTTGAACGCTCAAGATAGTAGAACAATGATAATAACTGGCCCAAACATGGCAGGAAAGAGTACATATATGAGGCAAGTTGCTCTGATTACTCTTATGGCACATATCGGAAGTTATGTTCCTGCTACATCAGCTAAAATTTGCCTTGTTGACAAAATATTTACTAGAATTGGTGCGTCTGATGATCTGTCCATGGGACAAAGTACATTTATGGTTGAAATGTCGGAAGTTAGCTATATTTTGAAAAATGCAACAAATAATTCTTTGCTAATTTTGGATGAAATTGGAAGAGGAACATCAACTTTTGACGGTCTAAGTATTGCATGGTCTGTGATAGAGTACATTGCAAAAAATCTTAATTGCAAGACATTATTCTCGACACATTATCATGAGCTTACAGAACTAGAAGGTGTACTTGACGGAGTCAAAAATTATCAGATTTCGGTCAAAGAATTTAATAATTCAATCATTTTCTTAAGAAAAATAATTAGAGGTGGCGCTAGTAGAAGCTTTGGAATTGAAGTTGCGTCTCTAGCTGGACTTCCTACAGAGGTACTATCTAGAGCAAAAGATATTTTGCATATTTTGGAAGAAAATGATTTGTCAAAAGACACCAAAATTACATCAAAATTAGATAGTGGATATGCTGTCAAAAATAATGAAATTTCCAAAAATACTGCCAAAATCATGGGAGTTTTGCAAGATTTAAACATAAATAATTTGACTCCGCTTAATGCATTTGATATCTTAATTCAATTAAAAAATTACACAAAATAAGGATAAATTATGTCAAAAATTAATATTTTGGATAAATCTGTTTACAACAAAATTGCTGCAGGCGAGGTTGTTGAAAAGCCGGCTTCAGTTGTAAAGGAATTAATAGAAAATAGTATTGATGCTGGTGCTACAAATATATCTATAGATATACTTGAGGGTGGCATCTCCAAAATCAAAGTAATAGATAATGGATGTGGAATTGAAAAAGACGATTTTCACAAGGTTTTTTTGGCACATGCTACAAGTAAGGTAAAAACCATAGATGATCTAAATGCTATTGGAACACTGGGATTTAGGGGTGAGGCTCTAAGCTCGATTGCGTCAGTTTCTAAGGTAACATTGATATCCAAAACTGATGAGGATATCGGTTATACTCTAAGTGTAATTGGTGGTGAGCTAGGGGAAATTAGTCCAATTGGTGCAACTAAGGGAACTTGTATGACAATTGAGGATTTGTTTTTCAATATCCCTGCAAGAAAAAAGTTCTTAAGAAAATCTAAAATGGAAGAAAATGAGATTACAAATCTTGTTGCTAGATTAATTCTTGCTAATCCACAAGTGTCTATCAAATATACTGCTGATAACAAACTTATTTATCAATCGTTTGGAACAGGTTTATATGATGCGATTTATGCTATATACGGCAAGTCAATTGTGGGAAATATTTTTGATTTTAGTTTTAAGTCTGGCGATTTTGACTTTAGCGGTTATCTTTGCAAGCCAACATTTTCAAAATCAAATAGGACATATCAGACGCTTATAATAAACGGCAGATATGTTATCAATCAAACAATTTCTACAGCTATTTACAAAGCGTATGAAAACTTTATTATGAAAGGTAGTTTTCCATTCTTTGTAATTAACTTAAAGATACCTCTTGACAAGGTTGATGTAAATGTTCATCCAAACAAACTTGATGTTAAATTTGAAGATAGTAATCAGATTTTTGGAATAGTCTATTCCAAGGTATCAGAGATACTCTATGGCGTTGACAATACCAAAAATATTGTAACTGATGATGCTGAAACTATAGTTGTAGACAAATCAAAATTGCAAACATTAGACAGCGGTGTTGGCTCTCAATATGTTGCAACAAAGTCGAATGCCACTAGCGATGTCAAAGAGGAATTTAACAAAGAAAGCGTAAGCGAGATAGAACTTGGGCTTGAAAAATATGCAAGCACTGAATATTCCAAAGATGATAACTCTGTTGAAGAGTCTAATTCAAATTTAACTACAGAGAGACTAAATGACCTTTGCGAAAAAATAAAAGAAGTAACAGTATCAGACTCAAAAGAAGTAACAGTTGATGGAGAGGGGAAATTATTCAATGATGAATTTAAGGCTTTTGATTTCAAAGTAAATTCACCTGTCTATAAATTTGGTGATTATGTAGGTGGTAGACAATTAAATTCTATTGATGAAAATAAAAACCCTCAACAAGAGACTATCGATGACGGACAACATAATTTCAAAGTAATTGGTACGCTATTTGATACATACATACTTGTCGAAAAAGATTCGTCACTGCTACTTATTGACCAACATGCAGGTCACGAAAGAATTTTGTTTGATAAATTTTGCAAAGAACTTGAAGATAAACAAGTTGCAATTCAACCATTGCTTGTACCATTTGTGTTTGAAACAAACATTGTTGAAAGTAATTTTTTGAATGATAACATTAGTACTCTAAATCAATTAGGGTTTGAAATCGATAGTTTTGGAGAAAATACTTACAAGATATCTACTGTCCCAATGTTACTACAAAATATCAATATACAAGGATTTATTGACAATATACTACATGATATTGACAATAAGTTGATTATATCAAAAAGCGATACTATAAGAGATTATCTTGCAAAATCTGCTTGTAAATCTGCAGTAAAAGGAAAAGATGTTTTAACAAAAAACGAAATTGATGTATTGCTCGAAAAAATTTCAAATCCTAGTCAAGTTCTTCTTTGTCCACATGGCAGACCAATTGTTATTAGTGTTAGTGAAAAAGAAATTGAAAAGTGGTTCAAAAGGATTGTATAGGATATGTACGATAGCATAATAATTTTGGGAGCTACTGCCAGCGGAAAAACTGCAGTTTCAATTGAACTAGCAAAGCGACTTGGAGCAGAAATCGTCAATGCAGATAGTATGTATATATATAGAGATTTTGACATCGGAACAGCTAAGCCTTCGACTATGGAAATGGGGGGAATTAAACATCACCTAATAAGCTTTGTAGATCCTCTAAGTGACTTTAGTGTTGCGGATTATAGACAGAATGCAAAAAAGGCAATTGAAGATATTTTGAATAAAAATATTGTTCCAATCGTAGTTGGTGGTACTGGATTTTATATAGATAGTCTTATTAATACTTTTTCGTATGGTGGAGACAAAGATTCAAAACTAAGAGCAGAACTCGAATCTGAACTAGAGTCATGTGGCAAAGATTACTTGTACTCTAGGCTTTGCAAATTAGATAGTGAGACTGCAAAAAAATTACATCCAAATGATGTCAAAAGAGTTATTAGGGCAATTGAAATTTGCTTGACTAGTAAGACAAAAAAATCTGAGATTGAAAACAACTGTGATGCAATTTTGAAAAATCCATTAATTGTTGGTCTGAATGTTGACAGAGATGCTCTATATAGTAGAATTAATCTTAGAGTAGATAAAATGATTGAAGCAGGACTTATAGATGAGGTCAAAGCTCTTGTTGCAAAGGGATATACGCCAGACAATTGCAATGCCATGAAAGGCATAGGTTACAAGGAAATATATAGTTATCTAATAGGGGAAACCCCTCTTGAATTTGCAATTGAAAAAGTTAAACAACATACTCGAAACTATGCTAAGCGTCAGATTACATGGTTTAAGCGAAACGACAAAATTATTTGGATGACTCCTAGTTGCGATTTTGTGGATAAAATTCTTGAGCTTTTCGAAAGATAAATATTAATTAATTTGATTTTAATTATGATTTTTTTAAAAATATTAATTTGTGATATGACACAAAAAAAATATCTCAACCAATTTGGATTGAGATATTTTTTATACAAAACTGAAGTGTAAACTATCAGCTATATTTAGTTAGAACCTTCGAACAAGACCAATAACTTTGCCAAGTATTTGCACATCATTTACAATAATAGGGGAAAATGCGTCGTTTTCTGGTTGCAATCTATAATGTCCGTCTTCTTTGTAGAATCTCTTGATTGTAGCACTGTCCTCAACCAAAGCTGCAACTATATCACCATTATTTGCGCTTGATTGTTGTCTCAAAACAATCTTATCTCCGTCATAGATACCAGCATTTATCATACTATCGCCTTTGGCGGTTAGCATAAACAAATTATCGCCTTTAAATAGTGTTTGCGACACCATAAAGTACTCATCGGTTGTTTGAACAGCAAGTATAGGCTCACCACATGTTACTGTGCCCAAAATAGGAATACGAGTAAGGGTTTCGTCGCCAGAGGGCTTGATTGTTGAGATTTGTGCAATATCGTTGTCAATAATCTCCAGAGCCCTATTTTTGTTGGGATTTTTCTTGATTTTGTTGCTATTTTCTAATTTATTTAAGTAATAAAATATTGTACTGGTTGAACTAACTTTTATGGCTTTGCACATTTCTCTCACTGTTGGAGGGTAGCCATTTTCGTTTTGATAGTTTTTTATATAATTAAATAATTGTTCTTCCTTAGAATATTTTGTCATACTTCCTCCATATTTTTGATATCATAACATATTTTTGAAAGTATGTCAAACAAATGTTCTAAGTTTTTTATCTAAATTTAACTTTTTGTGCAGCGTTACGGCGAATATCGTCCGAAATTGCGGCATAGTGTTTTCGGGTAGTGTTAACATCTTTGTGTCCCAAACAATCTGCTACAACATAGATATCGTTTGTTTCTCTATACAAATTTGTACCAAATGTACTACGCAATTTATGTGGCGTTATTTTTTTGAGTGGATTTACTATTCGACTATACTTTTTTACAAGTTTTTCAACGGCTCTAACGGATATTCTTTTGTTTTGCAAACTCAAGAATAGGGCGTTTTCACTGCCTGGTTCAGTTTTAATTTTTTTTCGCTCAAGAATGTAATTTTGAAGTGCATCAGATACTTCCTCGTTAAAGTAAAGAATTACTCTATTTCCGCCTTTTCTAGTTACTTTAAAGGCATTTTGCTTAAAGTCGAAATCATCCAAGTTGAGTCCTACACACTCGGAAATACGGATTCCTGTGCCCAAAAATAATGACAGCATTGCATAATCTCTTGCCTGAGTGTGTTTGTGAAAACCTTGTTGCATTTTGGTCATATCTTGACCATTTTCGGCTAAATCTAGCACTTTTCCTACTTCGTCCATTTCTAGTCTAATGATTTGGTCTTCGTGAACCTTTGGAGTATCAATTTTGCTTGCTATGTTGCTTTTGACAACATCTTTTTTGTAAAAATACTTGAATAATGCTCGTATACTACTAAGCTTTCGGCATCTCGCTTTTTCGCCATTTTTGTAGGTTTTTCCATTAACTTTGTACAAAGATATGTATTCCAAGAACATTTCTACATGCGTAGAGGTTACTTTGTTTAAGTCCTCGGCGTCAAATTGAAGTATTGGTTTTTGATAAAATTCTTCTGTTTCATTGACCAAAAAATCAAAAAAAAGCTTGATATCTCGTGCATATCCGAGCCTTGTAAGAGGGGTTGTATACTGTTCTATTCCTCTAAAGAATTCTCCACAAAATGCTGGTAAGCCTTTTCGAATTTCTCTTATTTTTAATATATTATCTTCGTCTCTTTTAGTAAAATAATTTTCTTCCATATTGACCTCAACTAACAAAATATTTTGCGAATACTTTTAGGTATTGTAGCAATAAAAAAAACTTATGTAAAGCAAATATGTGACAAATAAGCATCAAAATAATTTATTTAGTTTCATATTTGCATTTTAATTAAATGACAAATAGTCAATAATGTGCTAAAATGTCTGAAATGGAGGGGTTTTATGTATATAGCAAATGAGCTAAAAGTTGTTAATAATAAGCAATATGATGCGGATATTAGAGAGAATGTTCTAGATATATTGTACACATTAATTAGCGACATTATTGCATCAAAAAGGGCCTTTGATATCTCAGATTTTGATCTTGAGTATTATGACGAATTTGAATTAAAAACCAATTGTCACGAAGATATTTTTAATACGATTTATATAAGTATCAATCAACCTAGTAATTACAAACCGCTCAAAAAAATACCAAAGGACAAAGATAAAATTATATTTCCAGAACTTTATTATACTCTTGATGAGTTCAAAAAAGATTTGCATGCTGAGTTTGTTGCAAATCTAGACAGTAACAATATCATTTGGATGGATGAGTATTCGGTATGTCTCAAAGCCACAGTCAACAAAGACGACGCCCAATACGATTATTATTTTAAGATGATTCCATGCTTGACATATTACAACCAAAATAATGTCAAAGGGCAAATGTATCAAAAGAATGGCGGTATCGAAATTGAGTACATTGACCTTGCCAAAGATAATTTCAAAAAGAAAAATGATTTAACCGACGACTTATTTAGACAAACAATTTTGATATACAAAAACCTTTTGCTCAAAGAAAAGAATATTACAACTCTGCCACGAGAAATAATTGAGACCTTTGTCTATAATGTTCCAAACGATATGTTTGTAGATGATAGTAAGCGCACCATGATAAACATAGTAAACTATATTCGAAACAACTCTATCAAACTATTCAAAACAATTGATGAACAAGATTATGCTTTTACATCTCAGTATAGATCAATGTCGCCAATATATGTTAGACACATAACCAAAGTTTTGGAAAAACAAATCATCAAATAATTAAATTTATAATGCTATGCAAACTAATGTATAGCATTTTTTGGTGCTATGCAAACAGGTACTATGCAAATATATAAACACTCAAAAAATCGGTTTTCTGCTGGATTTTTTGATAATTGCATAATAAATCATTTATTATGTCTGATAATTATAATATCAAACTTACTAGCATTTACAATTCAACCCCAAACCAACCAACATATATACCCAAAACTATTCGCAAAAGTTGTCTTTTGCGAATAGTTTCTAGATACAGAAGTAACATTAGTTACGAAATTTAGCCATTAATTTTTAAATAAAAAATCGCAAGAATATGTGAGTATTCTTGCGTTAGGTTTTGTTATTTTGCTCTTCCCTATTTGATAATGGATGTGGTTATGTTTTGTTTGTGATAGTAAAAAGTCATTATCTAAAAAGTTTGAGGACATAGTCATAGTCTTTGAGGACTTTTTGTTGGACTTTGTATGTAGGCATAATTGTTTGGATAATTTTGTAAAAGTCTTTGGAGTGATTAAATTCGAGTATGTGTGCTAGTTCGTGTATTAGTACAAAATCTATTGCTCTATGTGGTAGCATTACAAGTCTAAAGTTTAGTTTGATATTATGATAATTGTCGCAACTGCCCCACCTTGTTTTGCTATTGCAGATACTTACACTTGCATAGTCTATTTGCATTATGTTAGCAAAGTACTCAAGGCGTTCTTTCAAAATTTTGGTCGCTTGGGCTATATACCACTTTTTGATTTTAAATAAAACATTATCACTATCTGGAACCATGAGTGCATTTTGAGATAGCTCAATTTTTTTTAGACCATTAACTCTTTGTATATTATACTTAGTTCCCAAAAACAAAATTTGATTGTAATCAAGGATAACTTTGTTGATGCTGAGTTTTCGTTCAATCTCTTGTTGTTTGGATACAATCCATTTTTCCTTTTCGGAAATATATTTAAGTATATCGTTCATATTCATTCTAGTTGGGGCATGTACAACTAGATTGCCGTCTTTGGTTATTGTCAAACACAAACTTCGTCTATGAGTTCTAACTATTAGGTCTGGCGTGACCATGTTTTACCTCCAATAAAATTTTGGACAATTAACTAGTCTTAATTGCATCAAAATAATGTCATGCATAGTATAGCAAATTGAGTTTTTTCAAGCAAATATTATCACCTAAATATTGTCGAATTTCGTACATTGCATAGTATTTTGTTTGACTAAAATTGTATTATAATATAAGATATTAATGTATGATTATAGTCTTAAATTTGTTTAGGGAGAATTTATGGCAAAAAAGAAAAGAAAAAAAATAGCCTCAAGAGGCTCTGTAAACGATATAATTTTGAAAACTTTGGTCGGTGGCGATAAATACGGCTATGAGATTATCAAAGAAGTTGAGAATTATTCTGACGGCAAAATAATCTTAAAACAACCAAGTCTATATAGCAGTTTGACTCGCTTTGAAGAAAAAGGATATGTTAGTTCATATTGGGGAGATAGCGACATTGGTGGCAGGAGACATTATTATCATTTGACCGAAATGGGACAAAACTACTATGATAGCCAAATCAAGTCCAAAGAAGTAGACAAACTAAAGTCAACTACGAATGTTCCAGTATCTAACGCTATTTTGAAATCAAGCCCTTCTACTTTGGAAGTAACTACAAATGAATCGAGTGATGTTTTGGAGTCTCCTACAAACACTACAGATACAATAGTTGAGGTTACTCAGACCACTCCTCCAGATCTTCCGAGCGAGCAAATTCTTGAAGAAGTTGATATCCCTGCTTTTGTGGATTTTGAACAGAAAGATGAAAACCCTCAAGAGATTGTGTTTGATCATAACTTTCATGCAAACACCCCTATTGAGCAAGAAATTGAGGAAAAAGAAAATAATAGCGACAACTCCACCTCTAATATTGCAGAAAGTGTAAATATCTTGGATACTCAAAGTCAAGAGAAACAAAATGGAGATGAGGTTTGGCAAAAACTATCTGACTTAACAAAGATTAACAATAAAAAATGTGCTAATTCTAGCAATAGACGATTACATTATATTCGACCAAAAAAATCTCAAAAAGTAATCCTTGATGTTGACGGAATATACAAATTGCGTGATGCAGATTATGTTCCAAAAAAGTCTACAAGTAGCACAAAAATTATTGATAATGTGGGCAAGCGTATTGAAAACAAAAATATGGGATATGCTGAGTACACCAAGACCCAAACAAGACATCAAGAATTAACAGAAGAAGAAAGGCGTCTTAGAAACGAAAATTTTCTCGCCAAGTTTAACTCCCTAACTAAAACTAGACTAAAACCTGTTGAGCCACCAAAACCTGAACCAAAAGTCGAGCAGAAAGAAATCGACTATAGATCAAAACTTGATATATTCCAAAATTCTTTTGACGAACCCGAAGTAATTAGTACACCTGAACCACAACCTCAAAACAATTTGTTTAATTACATTGAGGACGATCAAGAACCTCAAGTGACTCCTACTGTGGCTCCTACTTTTGATAATTCGAATGTTATCGAAGATGAAGATGACAAATTTATAGACTTTGATCCTGTAGATTTCGAAACAAAACCAGATGATAGTAAGTATGTCGAAGAGATTTCAAACTTTCAACCACGACAAGACAACCTAAAGATTAGCAAATACCAAAGCAGAACCGATGCAATTCTTACTGACAAAACTTATGTTTTGATAAACAAAGTAAAATGTTTGTTTGGATTTGTTCTAATGCTTATGATGATTACAGAGGTTACAATTAGTCTATTTGTATTCAAAAAATACGATGTGATTGGTGCTAATGACAAGACACTTCTTATACTTGCTTATGTAATTAGTGCTATAGTTTCGTTGTGTTTTATGTTACCGACAGTATTTAATCCAAATGAGCACAAAATCAATAATTTTAAACTGAAATATGCAATGATTTTTGGAATTTTGACATTCCTTGTATCAATCGTTTTGGTTTATTGTATTAATTCACTTGTTGGTTTTGAGCTAGATAACTTTAAGTACTTTGCTGTCAAAATGATACTTCCACTAGTTCTTACATTTAATTTTGTTATTGCCCCACCTATTTATGGAGCAATAATCAAATCCAAAAAATTCTACGATTAGAGAGATTTTAGTTGTTTATTGTGCTTGTCTCTGCGCTTAAATAATTTATTCAAAACAAAGTTTTGCATTCGCTCTTGATATCTATAGGTTAAAAAAACAGTTATAACAACAACAACTAATAGTGCTACCCAAACATATATCCCCCAACCTGTAAATGGAATTATATAACCACTACCAAAGTATGACATACATATGACTCCAATTGGTCTAGTGATAGCTGTAACAATTGCAAATGTTTTGAATTTCATGTTGGTAATTCCTGCAATCAAACACAAGATGTCATCAGGAAACATTGGAAGCAAAAATGCTATTGCCAAAAAGAATGCTCCACGCTTGCGAATGATTTGTGAGTACTTGTCGGTGTTTTCCTTGCCGGCAATCCAAGCAACTATTTTGTAACCAAAAGTTTTGCCAATTATAAATGAGATAAACGACCCAATAAGAATACCAATTGAGCAATATAGCCCGCCAAGCAGTGGCCCATAAATTAGACTACCTACAACGCAAATAATTGCTGCAGGCACTGGCAAAATTACCACTTGAGCTGCTTGAATAAGAATATAAATATATACTCCCTTGCTCTTGAGTGATAATATGTAATTCTTAAGACTTTCAACCGAAGAAATTGTTGTTATTATGTTGAGCTTAAAGAGAATTGCATATACAATTACTCCAAGAGATATAGTTAAGTACAAGACAAAAATGGTTTTGCTAGTTTTTTGATAGCCAAGCCATTTGAATACTATAGACAAAAAGTAAATTATATTAGCACCTACCAAGATTATAGTTTTTAAAAATTTGGGAATGGTCGGAATATTTACAAATGTTAAGCATACAAAAAGAGCTGTCAAAATTAATGAATTAAATATAAATAATAATATTTTTTTGGTCATAATCACCTGCTGAAAATAATCTAATAATAGTATATTGCTCATGCAAATTGATTATAACTAAATGGAATGGAAAAGGAGAAAAATATTGAAAGTTGTACTAGATGTAACCAATGTCACCAAGGCATTTGGCAATAGAGTAGCGGTTAACAACATTTCTTTTACTTTGCACGAAGGCGAAATATTTGGATTTTTGGGCCCTAATGGTGCAGGCAAAACAACCACAATGAAAATGATTTGTGGTCTTTGTAGCATTACAAAAGGCTCTATTAGAATTTGCGGATTTGATATGCCTAAGGACAAAGAAAAAGCTCTTGCGAATGTGGGTGCTCTTATTGAAAATCCCCTAATGTACCCTAATATGTCTGGAATGGATAATCTTAAGTATTACGCAAGTTTATACAAAAATATTAAGACCGAAGATATACTTAAGTACTCCAAAGTCGTAGGTCTTGAACATAGACTCAAAGACAAAGTTAAAACATATTCTCTAGGAATGAAACAAAGACTTGGAATTGCACAAGCCTTGCTACACTCGCCTAAACTTCTTATTTTGGATGAGCCACTTAGTGGTCTTGACCCTAATGGTGTCAAGGAGATGAGAGATTTTCTCAAAACTCTTGCCAAAGAGTATAACATTGCAATACTTATTTCTAGCCATATGCTTAGCGACATGGAGCAGATTTGCGACACTATTGGAATTATTAATAATGGGCAATTGCTCGAAATTAGATCAATGAATTCACTCAAAGAAAGTGCCGAAGGCTCAAGCAGAATTCAAATAAAAGTTGACTACCCTAACTTTGCAGGAAAAATTATAGTAAACGAATTGCAACTAAAATGCGAACTTGCAGGTAACAAAGTACTAGTATTTGCTGACGAAAGCAGAATTAATGACATTACTCAAAAATTGGTTGGTTATGGAATATCTATATTTGGCATAGAGATTGTGTCTAAGTCTTTGGAAGAGATTTTCTTGGATATCATCAATCTAAAAACCAAAGGCAAAACGAGTATAGTTTAAAAGGAGGAAAAGAATGACTAGTACATTTAGATTAACTAGAGCTGAGTTCAAAAAGATTTTTAAACGAGCAAGTATATATATAATGGCATTACTTCTTGTCATTGCAATATTTGTTTCGATGTACATGTTCAGCCCTATTGAACGAGTAGATAATACTATAAGTTACGGCGAAAACCTAACTGTTGAAAATTACTACAACAACTTTTTCTCATCAGATTTGCCCGGAAGCAAAAACGATATTGACAAATCCTTTGAAAAAACCAACCAAATACTCAAATACTATCAGTTGTGTAATGAGAGAGATACCAACCTTAAGAAAAACTATGATGACTTTGTATCTGCATACGAAGAGTTAAAATCCACAACAGAACCTACACTAAAAGAGCAAAAATACACTTTGTTTAAGACTAGTTTAAACGCTTTTTATACAACACTAACTAGTTTTGACCAAATCAAAACATATCCTCATATCGCATACATTTTTGATACAAATCCAGATATTTCTAGTAAACTTATCAAAAAATACTTTGCAAACACCAAGACATTGTTGACAAGAACTGAGACCGAAAATAGTACACAAATTGTTGAGACAGTTGAGACAAACAACTTTGTTCAAACAATAAAAGATGATTTGAATTCGGGTCTAGATTATGTTGCGCCTACAGCTCTTATTATGGCACAGGATATCAAGGATAGCTATGATAGTTTCAATTCGGCAATCCTTGGAGGAACTGGTTCTAGTAACTTAAATAAAATTGAGATAGCCAGAAGATCAATGCTTGTCAGTGTTCAAAATTTAAAAGATTATCTTGATATAATCCTTGATTACGGCTACCCTGTTGTACTTATAAACAAAGAAACCAAAACACAGATTTACTCGCACATGGATGATGTAATCGAAAAGATTACAACTGGCTTTGACGGAATTCCAAAGAGTATTACAAATTATATAAATCTCAATAATAACTTGATTGAGGTTGACTTACCAAATTATTATACCAAAGCTTTTGCTATCAAAGAAAATTTGCTTACTCAAGTGAGACTATCATATTCTAATCTCGAAGAATTTGACAAAGTAAAGATTAAAGTTGAGACCAACAAAGCAGAGCTTATAAATATCATCAAAAAATATCGTTCGGATGAAACTATTAGAAATATCCAAAACAAAATAACCGATTATAGCTTGCTTGCTTACGCATATAATGATTATCTTTTGGATTCGACTAAACTTGCTATTAGCAAACAGTTTAGGTCAGTTGACTTTGTCCAACTCTACAACTATAACTTAAATGAATTTAACAATTATAGCACTAGCGAGAGAATTGTTGCTAATAAGTATTACATTCAAAACAATGTATACTCTAGATCATTTAATACAAACTTTTCGTTCAATCAAAATAGCGGAAAGTCAACAAACGCATTTGACTTTATGTACTTTGCTATGGAGATTTGCACTGTTTTGATTATAATATTTGCCATGATGTTGGTTTGCAGTCTTATCACTCAAGAGACTGAGAGTGGCACTATTAAGTTACTCCTTACAAGACCATACAAAAGATCCAAAATTGTAACAGCCAAATTATTTGCAACAATATTCTTTGTATTGTGCTTCATGCTATTTAGTGCGATTATTTGCTTTGCTGGTGGTTACTTTGTATTTGGACTTGATATGTCAAATGTCCTTATGATATTTAATGCATCTAGTGCTGTATCAATATCCCCACTACTACTCATGCTAATCAATTTGTTAAGCTTGACACTCGATGTGATATTTTATGTAATAATTGCACTCATGATATCTATACTATTCAAAAATTACGCAGGTTCAATATCGTTCTGTTTTGTAATACTACTTATAACATTTACACTTAATATATTGTTCTCAGGAATGTTCTGGTATTCACTGCTTCCTGGAATGAACCTACATTTGTTCAAATACTTTGGCAATTCATTTGTATCACTTGCCGAGGGCTCAGTTATCCAAAACATCTTGATAACCCCTATACAGAGTACTATGAATGTTTTGTATAGTTTCTTGATAACTCTTGCCTACTCTGCAATTGCTCTTACAATTGCTTACTCAGTATTTAATAAGCGTGACTTTTAAATAAAAAAAGACCGAATATTTTGATGTAATTTACATCAAGACAAATCGGTCTTTTTTGCTTGTCTTTGCATATTAACGCTTGTTGGTATGCTTTTGGGGTCAATAAATACTTAATATATCTTATTCAAAAAGATATTGCAAAAATACATGCGACAATTTTTGTATAGTAGATGCAAAAAACTAATGGAGCGGTAAATTTTACCTGCTTCATTAGTTTTTTTTGCATTACATATTTGTTGAACTATGATGTAAGTAATATTCGTAAGGTTTGTTGATAGTTACACTAAATTCAACATCTCTTGTAATTGTATCAAGTGTAAATGAGCCTAGACTATTTACATTGCAATTACTTGTATTTATTGTGCTAATAATATCATATTGAGTGTAATCTGCAAGTTTGTAATTATCGTTTAGCGTTGGATTATGTGAAACATTTTGGTTAAGTGTCACATAAGTGTTTTGAGTGTTATTTAGATAATACATTGGATAGAAGATATATATCTCGTAAGTTCCATATGCGTCGATTGTTGTAGTAACGCCTGCAGTCTCACCAGCTACATCATAAAGTCCATTGTAAATATTCTCAAACTTAAACGATTGATTGTTGTGCAAATTAACTGAATATGCATAATCAACAACACCTGAATTATCTTTGTGAACAAGAAGTATTGTCATATAATCGCTATCTTGAACGCCGTCTGTTCCTGCATCAGCAGTAAGAGTTGCATTGACGGTTACATTGAATACTCTTTCATTAAATGTAATTACAAGTCCATAATTTACGCTATCAATGTTTTGTGAGATTATAATATCTGCATTGTCATTTGTTGCATATTCGGTGTATCTAGTTTGATCCTCAGTAATTGTTACGCCATCAACTTCAGTACCGGCTTTGGTTAATTCGCCAAATAATGTAGAAGTAATAAGTCCAGTGCTTGTGTTGGAAACAATGAAATTACCAACCTCATTTGTTATTATCGAATAAGTAAACTTAAGTTCTGTAGTTGACTCAAAATCTTGAGAATCAACGATATCACCATATAATGATTCAACCTTACCGCTAGCATTTGTAAATAAGATATCATTGTTATCCATATTCAAATTACCAAGCTGATTGGTGTCATCACCATACTTGTATGGATTGTATACTATTACATCAATGTCTGTTGTATCGCCACCATAGATTGATCTAAGTACTGGATAATCCCAGTTGATATGATTAATATAGATCCAAATATCATCAAAGTCCCAAGTACTTTCTTTCTTGAATTTATTTTGACTTCGTAAGTCACTACTTGATATTTGAATAATGTTGTTTGTTACATCGCTTGATGCATTGCTTGTTGTATTTACAAGTCCTACGCCAATTTTTGGAGTACTTGTTGTATCTACAAGATAGTAGTTTTTGGTTACTGAATAATTTGTTGCATCAGAACTAATTGCATTAATAACTCTTGCATTTCCGTTTGTCAAATTAAATTCTGTCGCTACATAGTTATTAATTACTTGACCATTATTAGATAGCCTTAGAACCAATCCAGCAATACTTTCCAAAGCACCATTATAGCTATTTACTTGACCTTTGACATAGTTATTAAGAACACTACCCTCAACAAATAGTGCATAAGCGCTATGTCCGTCACTATAATTGTAACTATTTATAATACCATTGAAATATGATTCTTGAAGTTTTGTGCCATTATTTACATTTGCAACCATACCGCTTGCATTTACATAACCATTTAGAGCCCAGATGCTTCCGCCTAAATCGCCACCAAACTCATAACTTTCGTGTAATCTATAAGTTCCGTCATCTTGCAAAGCATATCCAGTAACTGATGAACCAGTAACTATTGTGCTATCTGAAATCTCATGTGCAAGACCAGAAACTATAGTATTATTAGAATTATTGATATCAAAGTTATTGTATCCGTAGATATTACCACTTATGTAGTTACAATTAGCAATACTTGATGTTCCGCCAATTGTTCCTACAATTGTAGCACCGCTAGTTAGCGTCAAGATATCTACATCTACAAAGTCAAGACCTCTAATTATAGAATTAGAAATTTGATTTACAAATGATGATTTGATAGAAATCTCATCACTTCCGATTGCAATATTGACATTACTATCAATAGTCATTCCCTTGATAACTACATTGTCAACATCAGCATCTTCAAGAAGATCAGATGCGACAATATTATTTGCATCCTTGCCAATACCAATAATATTAAATGAGTTACTATGTACACTATTGATTGGAGTGAAGTATCTTCCGCTCAAGTCAATTGGTGTGCTACTTGCAATTACAAATGTTTTGCCCTGTATACTTGAGTTATTATAAATTGATGCTCTAGATAGCCATGCAATATCATCTGCACTATCCAAGATGTAATAATCATCTGTGCCAATAGTCATCTTGAGTGAGTCAAGAGTAATGCTCTCGATACCGGATTTTTCAATCCATAGACCATTGTCTACAAGAGGATTAGTACTTGAATAATCATTTACACCAAGAGTTGCAAAACCGCTTGTCTTTTCGAACTTAAACTCTGGATAGTCGGTCGAAGAGTAAGCATTAAGGATGTTTCCAATATCGTTACAAATAGCATTGGTTGTAGTTGTATTTTCAATTGTTCCTAGACTTACAACATTATATACAAGTACATCCTTGTTAGTTGTATCTATATTATAAGAAATACCTTGAATTAACTTATCCTTGCCTGATACAAAGTTTAGACCGTTTTTGATATAGCTTAGGTTTCCTAAATTCTTGGAGTTAATAATTTGTCCATGATTTTCACCAGCAATTCCGCCAAAGGCAACAATTGATTGGTTATTTGAACAATTATCTAATGTGTAATTTAGAGTTGCGTTATTTTGAGCATTGCTAATAATACCATTATTGATACCAGCAATTCCGCCAAATACATAGGTGTATTTGTTTGCAGAAGCAATCAAATTATTATTGTTCTCAATCAAATACTTAGATATGTTGTCGTCTGAATTGTTGACAACGATATTATTTAGTCTGCCATTGTTTTCGGCAACTAATGCCACAATAGATTTGTTAATTCCAGTTTGATTGCTTTCTGATGCTACAATATTTAGTCCATTAAATTTTAGTCCAGTGATTATCCCTTGGGTTTCAAGAGTATTAATCAAGCCAAACTTAGTAGTATTTGTAGTAGTATCAACATTTGACATACCATAAATATAATCTGCATTTGATACTTCATTTGCATGTCTACTTGTTATACCCAAAGACAAGTGAGAATCTAGTAGAACATTATTAAATGCATATCCATTGCCGAATATAACTCCTGCAAATCTATCTAGACTTGGAGTAAATCTGCTCTCAAAGTCTATATCGTTTGTAACTACAAAGTAAGTTCCAGCAAAGTAATTATTACTACTGCTGTTATTTACTATATAGCCCCAATCGCTTGCTTTGGAAATTCTATATGGATTTGTCTTAGTTCCGCCACCTTGCAAAGTTGTGGACGAAGGCGCATCATTCCAGTAATGTCTTACAAAGTTTACATGAAGTTCGATATTACCAACTACATTGCCAATATCAATCTTATAACTATAAGTCATATCCCCTGTTGGATTACCATTTGACAATACTTGTTCGTCAGTTCTTACATAATTTAGTGTTGTCGCATTATTAATTAGAACGCCACCAGAATATTTTTGAACTACAGGCAAGTAATTAGTTGTAATCTCCGCCTTGTTACTTGTCCAACTATGTGTGGTTGGGTTGTAATATATTCTTGCAGTGTCAGTATCTTTGTATACATAATACTTAACGCAACACTTATCTAGAATATACTTGGCTGTAGGAGTGATTGTTATAGTTATACTTCTTCCGTGTCTAACTTCGCTTGTAATATCTGTTCCTTGCAAAATATTAGTGCTAACAGTGCTAGATATGATATCCGGAGCAGATACTACACCATTTGTAGTGTTATACTCCAAATCTGCACCGCTATCAACTATAGTGTTGACATAGTGCTTGCTTGGAATATAATTAGCAACAATCATACTATCAGAGTAGTAAGCATGAGTAATAATCTCTCTATGGGTTATAAGTTCCAAAGTCTCACTACCCACAATTATTTGATTGCTTACAATATCCTCGTTTTTAGTTTGATCATCAAATCCTGTAAATCCAGTGAATGTATATGTTTCTTTGGTGTAAGTGTTAAAGTTTACATATGCATTGTGGTCTACAAACATCTTAGTTGTAAATGTTGTTCCAATATAGTCAGTATTAGTAAGATTACTACCGCTGTTGTATGCCAAATTTGTTCCAGCAAGTGAATATACACCTGCGTCGAGCTCAGCTAACTTCAAAGCGCCGTTTTCGTATACATAGTACTGGGTATTATAACTTTGGGTAGATACAGTACCGTTATTATCTTTGTCTCCCAAATTGTTCTGATTAATCTGATATGCAGATTTGGTTTGAGTGTCACCAAGCTCTAATACGGCTTTTTGAGTATCAGTAATCTGCTCATAACCATTTATATATGCGATTGGATAATCAGAACCAATGTCAGGGTTGACATTAAACTTAACTTGAACAAGCCATTGTTTGATAAGAGATACTACATACTCACCGCTTGTCTCAGCTGTTGCTACAAATTGAATGCTTAACTTACCGTCAGCAATTGTGTAAGCAAACTCATTTTGGACGCCAGTTTCACCAAACATAGTGTATTTAGCTTCGTTATACTTATTGTTAAGTGCAAACTTATTTGTGCTTGTCTCAACACTATTAACAATTGTCTTGTTGTTGTCTAGATAA
Organism: Clostridia bacterium; assembly: GCA_016297915.1. GTDB lineage: Bacteria > Bacillota > Clostridia > Christensenellales > UBA1242 > UBA11490. Next base: position 49,540 of record JAEDFU010000006.1, read on the forward strand.
TTTAGTCCATTGCCATCGTCCAAAGTCTTGTCTGCTTTGAGCATCCAATAGTCTACTCTAATATTAGCAAACTCTTGAGCAATAACAGCTGATGCTAGAGATAATTCAATATTAACTACACTTCCATGTGGAATATTTGTAAGTGTTGGATTTGTACTTGAAACTGTAGCATTATTAGTATTTTCGCTAATCTTAATAGCATCTACAAGTTCGTTTGAATCATTAGATGTATTTATAGTGCTAACAGAGATATCATATGTATCAATATCCTCTCTTATCTCTATGTAATAATCAAATCTGTTGCGGTCATATATATTACTTACATTAGATGATGGATTAAGTTCCATTTGAACGCCAAGTTTCTTGCCACTGATGTCTTGAACATCGCTAATTCTTGTGTAAGTGTTGGTTACATTATCAATAGCGGATGACTTGTGACCAAGTGTTATTGAAGTTACATGTCTATAGATTATAGATGTAACTCTTAGATTGACTTGCGCGCCTCTATAAATGTATATAGTTCCATTTGAATTGATTACAACATTGGTTATTGTTACAAAGTTATTAGAAATAGTTGTTGCACCATTTTGTCTAATACTTGTTACGCTATTATCTATATCTACTACATAATTTGGAGATATAAGAACTAGTTTATCCTTGTTTTCATTTGACTCTTTATCATAAGTAAAGTACCTATCTGTCAAGTCATTTGAATTTAGTAATGTATAGTCGTCACCGTATGGCAATCTTACGATATAATCGTTAAATTGCTTAAATACAGGAAGTCCATTGTTTACATCAGAGTAAATACTCCATACATTTGTATAATCCCATGTGCTTGTTGGGAAGTTGGCTACCTTAACAATTTCGCTTGATGATCTTGAAAGTACATCATTAAGAGTACTTGCGCCACCAGATACAACAACATCTGTTGTACTGTAGTTACTTAACCCCATGCTTTTTACACTAGATGATAGCCATACTGCGTGAGATAATTGTACTTCGCCACTAGAAACATTGTTTGCAAGATTGGCAACGCTAAATGATGCTGTATTTGTTACTTTGACAGAGATGGTCCCTGCATTGTAAATATTTGATATAGTAGTCTTAGTAGTGCTATTGATTCCTATAACACCAGCAATGCTTTGGTTGCCACTAGAGTCATCAGACATCATTATATTACCTACAAAGTACATATTTGCAAGAGTATTGGTTGTATCTGCACAAGCAATTACACCATATGCTCGCTTGTATCCCAAAATATCTGCAGAGCTACCAAGATTATTAGTATTGGCAGATGAATTTACTTTGGCTACAACAGCCGATACATAATCTGTACCAACAATGATGCCGTCAGATATAACTGTCTGTAATACTGCACTATTTGTACCTACTGCACCGGCAGTAAACTTGGATGTGGAAATAATATCTGCTACAACTGATACATTGCTTATAGTACCCAAATTGTTTGCAACTAGTGCAGATGTACTATAGTCGCTACTGTCTACTACCGATAGATTTGAATTAACGATATGGAAGTTATCTACAAACAAACTATCAATAGTGCCGTGGTTTTCAAGAATCAATGCCAAATCATAATAAGTTGTTCCACTTACTACAAATCCCATTGAAGCATATAGATATAGGTTGGAAATCTTGTAATTGTCTCCGTCCAAATTTGCCTTAAACGATACAATTGGATTTAGATACAATCCTTTGAGATCAATATCTGCAGTTAACTTATAGTAAACAGTACTTTCGTTGTTTCTGTTGTTATTCATATTGTTCATAAACAATACAAAGTCGCTAGCACTAGATATCTTGTATGGGTCAAGTTTTGTTCCAGTTCCAGCAAGAGTGCTAGAACTTGTACTCATATCAACTATTGCCGATACTTGTTTCAAATATCCCAATATACTCGTATTTGTCGAATTATTCTGCCAAATACGGGAATCAAGACCAAGCTCATCAACATTTAGTTGACTAACTGTCTTACTAGTTGCGTCATTTACGACTTTGGATGCAACTAAGAAATTAGTCTTGCCATACTTGCTAATGTCGCCAATATTAAACATCATATCACTATCTGCTACACCACTATTTACATGATGTACATTGCTCTTAAGAATTGCATCTTTGGCATTTGCAAATCTTAGAGTTGGATTAGAGATTGTGACATTTGTATTTGTCTTATACTGACTTTGTCTATTTACAAAGGCATATGAATTATAGATTTCACCAAAGTAATCAGACAAGCCTATCATTGCACTCACACCATTGTGATTTGCAACAAAGTTTACATTAATTACCTCAGTTTGATTAATTACAAACATATAATCTGCTACACCAATTACACCACCAAGAGCAACCTTGTCGCCCATATGTGTTGTTTTGATACTATAGAGAGTTGAGTTTGTAATATGTAGGTTGTCAATATAAATATTCTTTGCATTACCTACGACTGCACCAACTGCGTAAGCCAAGTCAGTTGAAATATCCATTGCGTCAAAGTTTAGTCCAATTAATCTTGCATTACTCGAGTTTGCAATAAATCCTACATAGTTACTAATAGAATTAGTTTGCTCGCTAAATGAACCAGTAAGATTTTTAGACATAAGCTCAATTGTAATTCCATTGATGCTACCAGTGTTTGTAACTTCGTTTCCGCTAAACATCACACCATCAAACTGACTAATTGGAAGCCAGAATTTGTGGGACATGTCTAAGTTATTTGAGATACGATAGTAAGCATCTTTGAAATAATGTGTAGCTGAACCCACTTGATATGATGCATTAGTATCATTATTAAGTAAGTGAGCAAGCCAACCAAGTTTGTAAGGATTGTCTATTACAAATGCAGTATTTTTGGTTAAACCGTCAGTGCCAGATGTATTTTCAAACTGGAACATTGCCTTGATTGCATCCAAGGTTTGTCCGCTTGTAATAGTTGGAGTTGTATTATTAAACTTAGTCGAGTCGGTTGTGTTTCCACTAAGTTTACCACTGTAGTAATTAGGAATATTTGTATCAATACCTAATTGATCAAAGTAAGAATAGTAGTCTTTTTTGTACTCAATGTCAATTGAGACTTTTTCGTCAATAACTGTAATCTTACCATAATCATAAGTATAAGTTTTGGTCATACGATATGTAGTACTATTTAGGCTTAATTTGTATGACAAATAGCCCTTTTCTCTCTCACCCAAACTTTCTGACTCAGTACTACTTTCGTCTAAGTATGAGGTGTATTTTGGACTAGGAATATCGTTTCCGTTAGAATCCTTTTGGGTATCTTTGTTTGTCCTATTTGCGATAATACTATCATTTTCGTCGGTTAAACGATAATTTTCTTTGGTTGTAGAAACAATCTGAGCAGTATGTCCGTCTGGCATTTGTGATGAGATAATTACATTGTCACCACTGAGCATGATAGAAACATTAAGTGCTCTACCCATAGCAATAACAGATTGTGTTACTGCATTAGCTGTGATTTCGCTATAAGTATTGCTTGTACCAAATGCGTACTTGAGTGTACCATTATCGTTTTTGATAGATATAATCTGACCAGAGATTGTATCTCTTCGGATAGACAAATGAGTCTCTTCCATGTTTTCGGCATTATGTATATTATATGTAAAGTCATATAGTTTGTCTATCATATAGAAGGCATACTCACCAACTGTGCTAAGTGGATCACTTGGACTTGTTGAGTCATAGTTCAAATCAAATATAATGTTTGTGACATATGTATTGTTTTGAACAAACAAACTAGAGTTGTTTACACCAAATATACCTCTTGACAATTGAACTGTGTCATCGTTAAAGTAATGTTTTTGACCATTTTCAATATAGTAGATAGCACTTATTGCTTGATTCTCTATCTCGTAATAATATGTTTGGAGTGTGCCAGTTGCAGTATTGTAGAATCTTCGAGCAAATTTTCCGATAAGTGTACCGGATTTTTCGCCCTTAATCTCAATTGTCATTTGCGAGCCAGCGCTAACAATATTACCAGGAGTTATATCATAAGTTCCATTATCATCAGTGTAAGTAAGTACAGCGTTATACTTAATTGGATAAGTTGTACCATTGATTGTTACTGTTTTTGCAGTCAAGTTTGCAGGATAACTTGTATTGTTGTAAGTAACTGCTCCGTCTACTACTGGATATGTTGAAATTCCAATTTCAATATATCCATATTCGCAAACATTTCCACCACTTACACATGTTGTACTGTCATAATCAAATGGATGATTTGTATCATAATTGCATATCAAGTTTCCGTTTGAATCATAACAACTGCTTATATGTTCGTGATAATGTAGCCCAGTAGCAACAGCCGAAGTATAGATGTATTCAACTACTGGATAGTAATAACCCTCTATCGCTTTGTCAGATACAACTGTCAATGTTGCCTTGGTTATAAATGGAGTTGATATAATTCCATTATTCATTGTAATAGTTGATGTAGTAATTGATGTTGACTCAATTAGTGAACTATTACTATTTAGAATATCACCTATCAAATCAATTCCTGAATTTGTACTATTGTACTTGATGTAAGAAGTAGATTTGAGCGACTCAAATGTAGATGATGTATCGCTATTTGGTCTAAATACCCAACCAAGTAACCTTGTAGCAACATAAGAATTTGCACTTCCAACATAAGGAGTTGCCTCAAATGTGAATGAAATCTTGCTATTTGGGGTAGAAGCGTTGGTATTTGTGTAGTAATATTCTTTGGTAGATTTAGTCAAGTACCAAGTATCTTGAGTATCACTATTATTATTGTATCTTTGGGAGTTGCCAGACAAGATATTTGTCTTGTTTGTGCCATTTACATCAACAATTGTACCTGTTGCTGTAACTGTTCCCATAGCGTTGCTACGACCACTTTCTCCAGATACTCCGTTGATACCTGTTCCAAAGTAATTGAAGTTTTTGGACAAAATAACTCTTATTACATGTTCGTTTGTACGAGCATATGTAATATCACTCTCAGCAAAACCATTAGTAGTCGAAATGTAAGACAACACATCAATATCCTTTGAAGTAGTTGCATTATCATTAGTTCGATAATTGTATTGGTATCTTCTAGACTTGCCATCAACCGAAATTTCTACTATGTGGAAGTTAGTAAGAGGAGCTATGGTTATTTGATATTTGTTGGAAGTATTCGTCGTAAAGTCGTGCAATGTCTTGATGTAATAGTCCATGGAATTTGAAGTATGTTTACTTTCGTTTTTTGTTCCATAGATTATTTGGTCAAAGCCTTGATTGTTTGTAAGAGTAAATGTATTTGCTACATCTTCGCTTGTAACAAAGTCAATACCCTCAACCACAATTTGAACCTTGACATTGTGTGAATTTTTGTTTCCAATTAACATTGGATATGGATAATCTGTATCCGCATTATTTATTGTTTGATAATACCAAACATTTTCAAAATCAAATCCGCTTGGCTTAGAACCAGTTTCTTTGAGATTGTCACTAGAAATAACTTCTGCATTGGCTAGAGGCAAATTACATGTGCCACTTAGCATATATGCATTAGTTTTTGTTACCGTTCCACTGCTTAGACCATTGGTCGAAGTAATTCGGAATGTCGCACTTGAGTAGAAGTTATTAACAGTAAGATTAGCACCACTGCCAGATAATGCATAAGCTTTGGACGATGAACTTGTAGATTTTTCAAATTCATTGATACCAGCGCTATAATTGATTCCAGCATTGTTTCCACCAAAGTAAGCATCGTTTACAACTGTTGTTGTGTGCTTACCAATAATTCCACCAAAGTATGAAGAATTATTGATGTAATTTGTATTGCCATAAGTATTGATTGTAGCCGATGAATGAACTTTGTTTAGACTTGTACCATTTTGCAATCCAACTATACCACCAACGAATTTTGGTGATTGAGTATTTTTGCCAAATGCACCAACATTTATGTCGCCTACAAATTCAAGTTCGTATACATCCCTATTATTAGTACCAATCAATCCACCAACATAAACTTCATTCAAATCTGAGTCGTTGATGTTGATATCAATTGTTCCATTTACACTACAAGAATAAATGTCACCATTATTGATACTAGCAATAACGCCATAACTACTTGGTCTGTAAGTTGCAGTTGCACCTACTAACATATAAACATTTGCAAGATTTAAGTTTTTGACAACCCCAGAATTTTCGCCAAACAATGAATTTGAGCGGTTTGCTCCAGAGCTATTAAAACTAGAATCATATTCGTGCAATGTGATATTAGAAATTGTATAACCTGCACCATTGAATGTATATCCGCTTGGCAAGTTAACAGTCTTCCAAACATCACCACCAAAGTTGATATTAGATGTAAGTCTAAGTTCTACATACTGATTGCTTGCATCAATTTTGTTTAGGCTTGCGACAAGCTCTTCCTTAGACGAAATTGCAACAATTACTGGAATTTCCTCAGTGCCACCAGTGTGGTCAGCAACAGATACACTACCCGAGATATAAGGTGTAGTACTTGCAAGTCTTAGTGTTCTGTTGTTTGAATTTGGATTAACCCAACGATTTCCAAAACTGCTAATTCCTGCAGTGCTCTCCATAACTGAGCGGTTGTTAGAACTGCTAAAGAACTCATTTACATATACATTTTTGTAGATAAACTCGCCATTACCAATTTCGTTGCTAATTGGATGACTATTTGAAGATGTGTTAGAGCCACTGATATACATGTAAATATCTTCGATATAAACACTAGCAGATGAATTTGAGCTTATCAATGCAGCAGAATAACCAGTCATTACAGAAGATAATCCGCCATCATCAAAATTAATATTGGATAGATATTGTGATGTTGCACTACCTGAACTTGTTACAATTGGTTTGCCTAAATCTGTACAATTGCTATGACCGATTAAGTACGAAGCATAGATGTTTGATGCACCATTTACATATATGTCTCCATTAATCAAAGCATTTTTGATAACATTATATCCAGTTGTTTGACCAATTGCTCTAGCAAAGTAGTAGTTTACAGATCTTGATGTTGATGATTCAACATTATAAGAGATATACCCCAAATCAATATCTAGCAAAGTAGTATTATTGGCAATACCAATTATTCCACCATGATATTGATTAGCCGAGTTGAAATAATTGTAATCTAATCCGTCGAATTTGACACCCTCAATTGTTGCACCATTACTTGTACCAATAAATGACATTGAAAGATCTCGATTGAAGTTGAAAGTCTCACCAGTTAGGTCTGATGCATAGGTATAAGGATCTTTTTCGCTTCCGTCAGTATAAATATTTTTAAACGAAGGAGTATTTGTGCTAGCTGTCAATGGAATACTGCTATTTAGCATAATATTCTTTTGACCAGCTGTTTTAATACCACTAATTGAGTATTTTTCGGAAATAATCTTGCCTTGGAAGTTATCAAATGGAATCCAAACATAAGAATTCAAATCAATATCAGAATCAATATAGATAACTGTATCAGCACTCTGAGCAATACTTGGAGTATTTGCAATATAAGCAAGTTGTTCTGCCTTGGTTACATGATATCCAGTCTTAGATACACCATTGCGAGTAACTGTCGAAGGAGTAATTACCTCGGTATGTTGTCTCCAAGTCTCTGTTGTAAATACAAGAGTAATCTCTGTATTGTATTGCATGTAATTTAGATTTGTTTCTTCCCAGTTTTTGATTGAGAATACAAATATATTATCGTTATTTGAGGATTTAAAGTATAAATCATCTTCGGCAGATGCGGAGTTTACACCTTTTTTGGAGAAATACATCGAGTCTGCATTAGTGTACTTAGCACTAGCAGATGTAAATGTTGTATTATATCCACTGGTTGCCTTAATTACTATATAATTAGCAGATTGAGCAAGTAGTCCTGCTGTATCTCTTGTTATCTCGTTGGTGTCATTAGAATAAATTGTATCACCAAGAGTATAATTATTTGCCGCAGCTTCGGCAGTTTGTGCTTTGGAATATCCGATTTGGAAACTACCATTACCAAGAATTTTGACGATATCCTTGTTGGTTGTATTCAATTCGTAATCGGCAATAATCTCATAAGTAGTGCCATTATGATCTGATGGAATAGTCATTGCGTATTCGAACAAACCATTTTGAGCTGTAAGACTTGTAGAGCCTGGCAAGTAGTCAGTAGCACCTACTAACTTAAAGCCCTTGAACTGATAAGCACTCCTGCTTCGGATATCCTCAGCATGCAACTTAACTGTCTTGTAATCAGCACTTGTTGATTGAACTGTAGCAGTAATATTATTTGACTTAGTTGTTGCATTAGTTACATAGATTTTGTTACCTTGATAAGTTGTATTAACAACACCCTTGAAGTTATCTGATGTATTGACACCAACTGGGTCGATAGTGTCTTGCTCAATCTCAATGGTTGGTTGAGTAGACGCGTCCAAATAACCTGGACTAACTGTGAGCTTAACATTTCGTTTTTCCATGAAATATAGCGTCTCTCTCCAAAGATCTTTGGCTGTAGATATTGTTTTGGCAAAAGTTACTATATTACCCCCTGCAACTGTATAGTTATCTGGATTGGTTGCACTACCATTGATGTATCCCAAAGAGTTAGAAGTTGCATCTACATTCAAATTTGTAAATGTTGTGATATTGTTGTATAGGTTGTCATATTGATCGTCATCCCAAGTAATCTTGATTGATGTGGTCTCACCAGCAAGTACATGGACATTGCGATAATAATAATCACCCTTAGCATCAATACTTGATGTATCTAGTGCATATTCGGTATCATCAACTACAAGTTTGATTGTTGCAGCATGGCCTGTACTAGCATTAGATAAGTAAGTACGGAATTCAATAGTATACTCTCTTACAAACGAAGGAGTAATTGTTGCATCCTGGGTTACTGCAATCTTGGTTTGAAACTCTGTAGCGTTGCTAGTATCAGTAGAAACAAGTGTGTTGTTCTTATAATAAGATTCACGCGAATCTTTGTTGATTAACGAGCCATCGTAAACACCCTTAGAATAATTTTCGTAATTTACACCTTTTACAGTAAAGTGCGTTGTAACCAATTCTGCTTTGCTTCCAGATGTGAATGTCACCTCGTGAGGAATATATCTCTCACTACTTTCTAGAGAATAATCTGGTGAATTAATAGAATAGATATATGGTGTAAGTGTAGTTGTAAACTTAAGACCAGTTGCACTATCAGTGCCATACACACCAAGAACATATGTTGGGCCTGTTGAATTATTATCTAACTCATAGGTGGCGGAAATATTTGATCCCCTGCCAATAGTATCTGTAGTTATGGATGTAAATGCATTGTATAGTCTAGAGAATTCAGTGTTGTTTACTGTTCCTGTAGAGGAATTTACCCAACTGCTATAGCCAGCCTCATTGTAGTAAGGGATATTATTTGTATTTAGTTGATTGCTTGTAAATACAGTAGTAGCTGTTCCCTTGCCTGATGTTGGCTTGTTGAGAGTTATAAGCAAAATTGGATTGTATAGAAGTGTTACAGTTTCTGCAACTCTAATATTAGAAAATTCAAATGTAAGTACATCACCACTCTTGGATGTAGTGATTGGACTATTGCCACTCTTTCTTATTAGATTTTCGAATACATAGCCACGCTTGTAACTGTTTACATCATTTGCTGTATTAAATTTAGGTTCAATAACAGTATCAAATGTCTCAGAAACAGTTGTGCCATATCCAACAATCATTGTCTTACTATAAGTAAAACCACTTGAGTTCAAAGTATAACCTGCTTTGGTTGCAAATCTTGCTTGGAATGTCTCACCATTCAGCTCAAATGCTTGGTTATCGGCAGATTGAACATTGATAGTAATGGATATTGTATATGTAAAGTATGCAGATACCTTGATATCTTTGTTCTTTTGAACACCAACCGTCCCGTAATTACTATCAGTGTTAATTGCTGGATGCTCAATTGACTTGTTTGTAAGAGCGATGTTACCTGAGTTACATCCAGTTCCATTAGCAAGCTTATTTGCATCATAGCCATTATTCAATCCATTGTGGCTATAACCGTATATAGTATTGACAATGTTTGTATTGCCAGCAAGTGGATAATAAGTGTTTTCGCCGTCTACTTTGTGAGTCTTGAACTTGTATGGACTGCTAACCTTGACAGATGTTACAAATGAAACAGAACCAAAGTAACCAATAAATCTGTCTGCGTCAGCAATTTCGGTGTAATTTTTGTTTGTATATTTGTTTGAACGATTATCTGTAGTAACAAGGGTCATAAGGTCTTGTCCCTCAGTTAATCCAGTTAATGGGAATTCACTAGGAGTATACAATTCACCATTTTCTTTGCAGATACCATAGTAGAAACTATATGGTGTCTTTTTCTCAATAACTTTGGCTTGAATGCAATATGTCAAGTCAGTTGTATGATTTTCAAGGATGACAAACTTGTAATCAGCGTGCCAGTAAGTATTGCCAGATTCATCGGTAGTTTGATTGTAACCAAGTGACGAAACTGTTTCGTTAGCAGTAAATCCATTAAAGCACTCTGTACTAGTTATAGTTGAATATGGCTCAAAACCATTCTCAAGTCTTAGTTGCATCTTGACAGTATCATACATATCAACATAATTGCCAGTCAAGTCAGCCTGAGCTGTGCCAGAGTGATTTTGGCGTCCAGTAATGCCATTGTAAATTGACTTACTTGAGTCAGCATTGCTAAGAGTTAACCAGCCACCAGTATGACTTGCGTCATTATCATATCCAGCTTGAGATATATAGTTCTTTTCGGTAGCTTTGCTACTAAGCTTTAGCATTTGTACCAAATCAACATAGTATATTCCTGCTGTATCACTATTTACATTAAATGTATAAGTAACATTTTGGAATGTATTGAGTGTAACGCCTGAAATAGTACTCTCGGTTTCATTCATCCAACGAGCCATTCGTACAATTCGGAATGGAGCGGATGCAATGGATTGACTCTCACCATACTTAACCCCACCAAATGGCACATATGCATTGAGTGTGACTCTAGTGCCACTTACAAATTGAGTGGTATAGTACGAGTAAGAGAATTTGCCGTTCTCGCTCTGCTTTGTCTTGTTTAGATGTACAAATGTTGGATTTGCCACATCTGCATTATACAAAGATAGGAAAACTTGAGAGTTGAAATCGTTGATACTTGTGTACAAGTTCTGAGCGGATGTACGAAGTCTATATACAATCTCTACAGCATATAGTTGATTTAATTTTATCTTAGCTGCAATATGATTTTGATTGTTAGAATCTAGATTTTGAGCAAAGTTATAATCAAATAATATGCCAGTAGTTGTAGTATAAACTTTGTTAGAAGCAGTTGTCACAAGTTTGTTACCAAATGTGCAAGTTCCTATATTATGTGTTTTGTGAGGATATATACCCTCTAGAGAGTATTCGGTTATAGTGCTTGCACTTCCATCGTACTTGAGATAAATTGTTGGGCTATCAATAAAGTTGGAGTTTTCTGCTGAACCACAACCAACATATAGATATCCATCAGTTCTAATTGGAATAACTTTGGTACATTCAGCATCACTATACAAACTCACTTTGCCATAACAGCCGTTTGTACCTAGTGTAAATGTAACCTCACTAGTAGATTTTACTAGTCCTGATTGGTCAAGAGTAGATACAGTAAGTAGACTAGACTCTGTTCCGTCTAATTTGGCTAAGTTCAATACAACTGGTTTGGCTGTTGAGAAGAACGCAGTATAGTAAACATCATCATTGTTGCTAGAGGTTATTTTGGTTTCTATTTCAAAAACTGTTTCAGCTGTAGCATAATTCACCTGAGGAGTATCGTAATAAGCATTATCATAAGCAGCTTGAGGAGTAAAGAGTGAGTAATAAGTAGAATATTTGGACCTTAGATACCAATCACCATTAGTATTATAAGGCGAGTGTACTAGGCCATTTTCTGAATTGTAACTAGCGCTTGAATAACGATTATTGCCTTTAAGTTGTCCAAATGCATAGAATTTGTCCATACCATATGGTGCATTTGCATTAGCAGTTGCAGTTTGATCAAATGCAATAAGGTTAATTGTCCCACCCTCTTTGACAAAGATTGCCACAAAATTCAAATAGTTTTCGGAATCAGAAAATCCTGCAGAGGCTTGATTATTATTTCCTGAAGATATATTGATGCTTCCTGCTGTTCGTCTGCCCTCTTGGTTGGAACCCGGACTTGTAATATTTACTCTATCCAAGTAAACCAAGTGATAATAATCAAAATTGACACTAAGGTTAAAGTTTGGACTTGTAGTAACATTGCTTAAGTCATTAGCAGAGATAACAAATTGAGCCTGAGAGCCAACATTTGGACGAACTTGGTTGTTATTTGTAGTAATCCATGGTGTTCCAGAAATCATACAGTTGTCATATGCTCCATTACTAAATGGTCCAACTGTTTCACTGCCAGAGCGTAAAGTGGCACCAGCCATTCTAGCTTCGGATATGGCATAATATATGGAGTTTGTTTCAAATGTAATTGTATGTTCGTTGCCTGCAATGGCTTGGATTTCATATTCATATGTGCCATACGAATACTTGCCAGCAATATTTGCATAAATCTTTCCTACTAATGTAGAACCTTTTCTAATTTCATATGTCTCATATCCCTTTAGTTTGAGTGCCTCTAGGGTGATTCTTGAAATTGTAAGAGTTTCGGTACTAGCTGAGTAACCATCATGACGATTAACAAAACTTGATAGTGAAATTGTAAATAGTTTTGCGAACCTATGTCTAAAGTTAACTGAATAATTGCTATCAATATAGCTTACATTTGCCTTGATATTAAACTCAACCCATTCGCTGTATGGTTTGTCAAAATTATCTGATCCGGTTGTAACTGCTCCGGTAGTAATATTTTGATAGCTAAACTGAGATATTGTAGATATTCCTGTAGAATTAGTCTCAGTTGCATTGAGTTTTTCGACAATAATCCAGTTATTTGCAGATAATTCATCATAGTTATCTGTATCAGCCTTGATATATAGTTTAGTAAAGAATCCACAATCAAGTGTTGTATATGCTGTATCGTCTAATCCAGCAAACATAGATCCGCCATTGTAATCACTCGATGGAGTGTTAGTGGTAATCTTGGTTGCACTTTTGGTTGTACGATATCCAAGTGTTCCGTTAATGTATGATGCATAACTATTAGCATTACTTACACTTCGATAATTTAATGTAGCAGATTTTGCCCCAGTTGTACCTGATATAGATGTGGTTGATGAATCATAAGCAAGTGTTGTGCTTAGGTTCAAAAGTCCAGTGTAGCAGTCTGTGCAAAGCGTATCACCACAACCATGACCAAATGTGTGAGTAAACACTTTTTCTTTGAGTGTAATTCTTATTGTAAATAGTTTGTTCTCATTAGCACCAGTCTTAATGAATTTATTATCTGTAAAATTGCTATCAGGAGAAGTGAAAAACTGAGTATATTGAGTTGCAAGACTCTCTCCATCCAAAATCTCAAACTGAACAAACTGCCAACCGTATAGATTGTTGTCGGCATTCAATGCACCAGTTACAAACTTAAATCCAAATTTGTGTGCATTTTCTATTGCAGTTGTGGAGTTGCTTGTATTTGCTGATGAAAAGTATCTATACTTAGGATAAGTATTTTCGTCCGGAGTATTTATATTCGAAGATGAACGAGTTGTCTCTGTGATGTTAGAAACTACTCTTTGAACTTGGTCAGCTGTGAAATCTGCGTTATTGGATATAGCGTTGACAATTACTCTATAGGTATCTTCAAACGCATAATATTTTTGAGATGTAGCAGTTGCATCGCTAGAACTAGACGATATAATTGCACTAAGACTTGTGTAGTCACTAGAATTTAGCTTGGCTACATAACTGCCACTCTCGGTTACTAGTCTTACGCCTACACCATTATCGCTAAGGATTCCGGTGCCGGTGATAGCCGGAAGATTTGTTCCTTTGAGAATGTATGCGTCAGCTGTGCTGTTTAGAGTACTCGATGCACTTATTTGAATATGAATATTGTATTTAGCCTTGAAGTCACTTAGATTTTCCACAACGCCAGAGCTAGCGGAACTTCTCTCAAAGAACAATCCCAAGTATTTGGCGGTGTCTGGGGTTGAAATCGTTTGAGACTTAGCATATGTAGTATTAGCGCCCGAAAGCACATTCATATTCTTGTCATAAGCCTTGACCAAAACTGAGTAATTGGTCATATTGCTTATAATTCTGTAAGTAAGTCCGCCCACAATTGGTAGATAATCGTCCAAAGTAGGCGCAATTAGTTTTGTAGATGTAGCCTTGTATGTCAAGAACGAATTATTTGCAGTACTTATATAATTTAGATGATAATCCGCAACAAATGTGTAAGTAACTGTGCTTTTGTCGATGTTTTCTACAAAATCATCAGTAATTGTATACCAAGTTGTGCCGTCTTGAGATACATACAAGCCCTTGATATAAGCCGAACTTGTATTGTTTACAACAATCTTAACAATGTCCTTAAGCTCACCTAGGTCCACTGTTTTGCTATGTGTGCTTGTTCCATTGCTTATAACTGCGCCGTCGGCTGTATAAACGCTAAATGCAGGAACAGTTGGAGCAACGACTCTAATATATCGAGCATTAAGAGTATTTGTAGCCCACTTAACAGGATTGTTTGTATTCGTCTTGACTACTGCTGTTTTGACAGTTTCGGTCATAATTGGTTCTATTTCCATATATGATGTAGAGCCAAAGAAATTGCTCTTGCCGTCTACTGCCTTGAAATTAAACTCAATAGTATTTTTGTCAGCACTAAGATTTGCTGTAAATATTTGCTCAAGAGCCTCCGCTGTAAATGTGTAAGCCTTAGGAACAACCCTAGTTGAAATTCCGTCGCTATAAATTTCGTATACAGTGTAGTTTGCCGAATCTTTTGTTATTGTATTAAAGTCCGAAGTCTTATATACATACAACTTATAATACTTAACCTCGTATCCAGTAGCAGGACTAACTGTGCTAGTAATTTTGTCATATGCAGATGTTTTGTCTAGCGTATGACTGCTAAATCCATGGTTGCTAGGCAAAGCAAGTCCCCTAGATACAAGTTGAGCATTGGAAGATGCAGTTGCAAGTTTGACATAACTTACAAACTCACCCTCTATCACAAACGAACTGCCTGTATAAGTTCCCTTGTAATTAATATTGCTTGCATTATAGAATGCTACATTACCAGCAACATATTCTGTATTGGATACCCCATTAATCTTGGCAAGCTGTCTTACAAAGTTTGTATCTGGCGTGAATTGTGCCTCAAGGATTGAGTAGTAGTAAACTTTGAGAGCAGTACTAGTCGAAGTATAAACAGTATTGTTTGTACCCCTGGTATTGAGAGTAAGATTAGAACTGTTACTTGTATTTGAGCCGTATTTATCACCAATAGTAATCTGTCCTCTGCCTGTAATTTTGACAGATGAACTATTAGTAGAACCCGTTCCAAAAGTTTGGATTTCCTCAAATTGTGGTTCAATTTTAGACTGAACCTTGATGCTATTTGTATTCAAATACTGAGCTTTGTTGAGGGTTACTTCAAATGTTATTGTATTTCCACTTATAGTTGGTTTTACTGGAGGAATAGTAGCAAGTGTTGTGCCACTATCTGTATAAGTTGTAGTACCAATCTTGACACCATTGTACTTGTAACCAGCACGCATAGTGATAGTTACTGTAACCACTAGGTTTTTGTTGGTATCAGTATCAGCCAAATCATATGTCCAGGAATAACCAGAGTGATTTTGAGGAGCTTTGGTTGAAGTATCACCGTCAAGCAAGGCATTTATAGATATATTCTCAATTGGATTTAGTGTAGTTAATTTGAGAGCATTTGCTTGAGCAGAATATGCCGTAGTATTTCCCTCAAAATTAAGTGTGATGTATGGAGCATAAGTAAATTGCATTGTAGAAATTGCATTGCTTGACTTGTGTCCATATTTAGATAGAGGCTGAGCTGTGCCAATAACTGGTCTATTGTTGAATGTAATATCTTTGGCATCAAGTGATGTGTCGCCGGTTGCTTCAATGCTTATAAGGATATTATCATAAGCGGCGTCGTCTAGGTTATCACCTCTTGTAACTTCGATATAGTTGCCATATACGGTCTCTATAATGTATGTAACTTTGTTTGCAGAGCCTGCATATCCCCCATCTGTGGTTTGGTCAGAACCTTTGAGAGTGATACTGGCTATTTTTATCGAACTACCCGATGGATAGATCTTCTTGCCGACTAGTCCTGATGATTGACTTGAATATTGTTGAGCTAGTTTTATGTCAGTACCTGTATCGCCTTGCATTACAGTACCTGTATTGTCTTTTATGTCATTACATGCATTGTCTTGTAGTGTTGTCGACAAGTTCATTTTGGTTGAATGTGTATGATCAATTGCATTTGCACTACACGAATAGAACGAAATATATGGAACATATGTGTATAGCGAAGAATTATCTTTGTTATATTGCAAGCCTTTATTTACAATGTATACACCTGTTTTGTTAGAAATCTGTGTTACTTTGGCAATGCTCAAAGTCATTGTATTGGATATAGTTTTACTAACTGTTGATTGGTTTCTGTTAAATAAATAACCTAAATTATATGAAACTCCACCAATTGTTACATCTGTGCCGTCTAGTTGTTCGTAAGTATAAGATCCACCCTTGTCTACAAAGATGATGTTTTTGAAATCTTGTTTGAATTGTCTATCGCCAGAAATAGTTGCATGAGCAGTACTAGTATAGCCGGTTGTAACACTAAATGTATTTGCGCCGTTTGATGAGTAGCCATCAAGTGCAGTTGTAGAGATACGATGTCCGACTCTAGCACCCATTTCGTATAATGACGAGTAGAAAGAATTATTGTATATACTATCTTTGGTCAAATCAACTGTTAATTGTACTTGCTCAATAAGCCAAACATTGATATTTGATGCAGTTGACGACGAACTTGGAGTTGTGAGGCTACCAGTACTTGTAATTGAACTTGGATTAGAATTTTTTGCTCCAGTAGTCCAGTACATACGATAGTAGTAATTTGTACCACTAACATTTATTATGTAAGCACCATAACCAGTAGTATCGCTAGCAGTTGTTGATATGATTGTGTCACCAAATTTAAGACTAGTTGTATATGGAGTACCAAATGGTCTTGATGCGAATGTAGCTTTGTATGCTGTACCAAAAGTAGAATTTGGTGAGCTTACAAAGTTTGCATTGTCCGAGCCAAGTACTGCAGTCATACCAGTTGAGATGCTTGATGTTACAATTTGACTGCTATCTAAACTACCAACTACGCCTAAGTTTACATTGACATCAACGCCGGCAATTTCTGAAGTAACCTTGATTTCGACTTGTGAATCGCGGTTTGCAGACAACAACGCCAAAGAATAGAAGTTTCCAGAAGGAACAGTTGGGGTAGCAACAGGAGTTGTACCAAATTTTCGTGTGGCAGCAGACGATTGACCTGCATATGTTACTGTAAGCGTAGACGCACTGCTACTCCTACCGTCGGTCAAATGTACGGTAGTTGAGCCGTTTTTGTAACCACCTGCAGTATCAGTAGAATTTAAGTAGTAATTTTGCCCACCTATTGTTAAACTAGCAATCCTGTATGTATCTACAGCATCTCTTACAACAATACTATATGCAGGTGTATTGGTGGCGGTATATAGTACCCAATTGTTTACAACAGTTCCGCCGGTTATAGTAGCAGTAATTCCGCCTGCATCTGTGGTATCAATACTTGTCTTAACATATGCTTGATCATATGAGATAATCAAATCTTTGCCATTAGTGAATGGGAATTTAACTAACATACCAGTTGTAAACTCATAACCATTATTTGACGCTTGTGTATAACCACCCGAATTAGCGTTAAATAAGTTGGCAAGTGTAGCCATTACCGTAGAGCCGTTTTTAAACGAAAGCTGATTAATCCTATATGCATTATATGTGTTATTCACATAAAATCTCATCTCTGAAGCAGTTGCCAAAAAGAAATGATAACCAGTGACATTATTGCCAGAACTATAATATTTGCCAGAACCCCCCAAACTAGTTGATGTAATATCATGTGAGAATGGCTCATCTGTTCCAAGAGAACAATCAAAATTAATAGTTGGCGTCTTGTAATACACCTTGATTACATCGCTCGAATTGCCTGTTGGGGTAAAAGTTTTTGTTTTGATTGTTTTGGCAGTTCCCCAAGTGCCATAAGTAGCGCCGTTTGTAATATCTGTACTATTAAACAAAACTTTGCTAATCATCGCTCTAGCCTTGGCGTCACGACTGATTGAAATATCTATAGCCTCAGCAGTAGTACCAGTAACAAGCGAAGATATGTTTGTCGAAAAACTACCAATTATACTAGCATTAGTAGATGATCCAGCAGTTTCCTCAAACTTGAGTGAAATCTCCCCAGATGTAGAGCTATCTACATAAACCTTGCCAGTATCCGAAGCTGTAGTTGCAGCAACCTTTGTTCCGTCCAAATAGAACTCAAAGTTAGTAACTGTTCGGAAATCAGCTCCTGTTGCTATAAGTGGCCAGCCACGGTTGTATTGGTGATAAGTGTTATTCCATGAGCCTATAGAATTATTATCAATAAGCCAAGCATCTTTGCCAAAAGTAAATCCTTCGTATGAGGATTGTTGACCCAAAACACCTGATGCAAGCGAAGTACCAAAAGTTGATGAATATATACCTGATGGTCTATAATAATAACAATTTGTAAATGTTGCACCATTGTTGCTATGCCAGAACGGTGTAACAGTACCAGAAGTTATAGTATCACTGATTGCAAAATATAGTCTTTCAAATTTTGCTGTACTGCTAGCTGTACCACATACTCCATACACTTGCACAGAAGAACTTGCACGCTTAACAATACAATAACTATCAGTCAAAGATATATTACTAGAAAGGACAAATCCATTAAAATTAACTGATGTATAGATATCTATAGCAACTTGCTTCATAGTTCCATCATTACTGCCAACCAATTGAGAATACCCACCAACATCAGCACTGGAGTACCAGTAACAATTTTGGATTGTTCCAGTATTGCTATTACACAATATTGAAACACCTGCAGCTGAATTTGTATATGAACTATTGACAGCAAGAAGTACAACTTGTTGAATAGTGCCAGAATTGGACTCAAATAATGAACGAGTAAATGAGCTTACATCGGTCGAATTGACTGCTCTTATATTTGTAAATGAATGGAAACCTCCATCAAATGTGCCAGTAAAGGTTTTTGTCAATCCTACAAAGTCGTAATTATGCGAATAAGCATAGGTTGTGCCACCAATTGTAAGAGAACTTGGGCAGAAGTTGATGTCAGTATCGACTGTAAATGTTGAAGTGACGCTACTAGCATAGGTATTTACAAATTTACCCCACTCAAGAGCATTGGATATAGGATTGCTAGAATTAACGGCAGAAATACTAGTCTCTCTAGCAAGAGCAATCTGACTCCAATTAAATCTGTGGAGAGTGATTGTTATTTGCTTAATATTTTTGGTAGTGCTAAATACCGAACTAGCAATAGAACTCCACAACATCTTAAAATTAGCTGTAGTTGGAGTAGAACCAGTTGTATTTGAAGCTTGAAGGACAATGCCGTCAGAGTTTACAACATAATATGTCGATCCGCCTGTTCCGTCAATTACAACCTGAGCATAATAAGTTTTTGGGTCAGTTGTTGGGAAAGTGATTACAAAGTCACTATTGCCTGCATAGTAAGTTGTAAGTGATTGATTTGTTGTTGAGTAATTTCGAGTAACACCATTAAATGTAACCTTTGAACCACTAGCTTCGGAGTCTGGAACATACGAATTGACCCATTTAACATTTGTACTCGTATTAGATATCCTTGTGTATGTAGCGGTCAAATATCTTCGATTAGTATTATTAGATGTTGTAGTGCTACTTGCTGTTGTGTATGGATGCACATCAAGGTTGGTCGAAACTGACGAACTACTTGCAACCGATGTACCTGTAGCGCTATTGTATCTTAGGTTAAATTGAACAGTATTTCCTGTCTTATTATTATTTGTATTATTGAGGTTTAACCATGAATTACTTGTACCTTTGTCTCCTAGGAACACAAACAAGTCTGTGACTTCATCAGAATAATTTGAGCCATTGTAGTAGTATTTGAATTTTGGTGTAACGGATGCAGTTGTGCCAGTTCCATTGGAGTAGTAATCAGTCGATACGCTTGTCAATCTTGTAACTATCCTATCGGATGCATGAATATCCGCACATGCCATGATTACTTGTGGGACACTTGCGTAACTACTTGAAGTTGGTGCAGTTGTTACAAAGTAATCAGTGTCTGAACCTGTAA
Organism: Clostridia bacterium; assembly: GCA_016297915.1. Lineage (GTDB taxonomy): Bacteria > Bacillota > Clostridia > Christensenellales > UBA1242 > UBA11490. Next base: position 69,953 of record JAEDFU010000006.1, read on the forward strand.
ATGAAATACTTTTAGTAGTGCCAGATTTGCTTGCAGTAAGAGGTGTATTTGCTCCAGTATTTGTTGCTCGCCTATATGTCTGACTATAAGACTTGAGGTAATTTAGACTTGTATTTGATGTATTGACTGCGTAATAGTAACTTCCGGAGATAATATCATTGTAGGATACTGTAACTTGGGTAGAAGCATTTGCACCCTCTACGCAGAATAGCCAAGAATAATACGAACCATTGGTTGTACCATATCCGATATTATACTTGGATGTAATAGTTTTGACTGTTCCATTGCCACTTACGCTAACAGTAGGAACATTGTTACCTGTAATCTTGTAAGCATTAGCATCAACCGTTACCCAAAAGTACAAGTCCCTAGCAGATACGGTGGTGTGACAAAGAATATCTGGAATTATTCCTGAAACATCACTATAACTATCGGAAATATTCCTAAATCCACCTTTAAGATTATAGGTCTCATCATTCATATTTGTATAAGTTTCAGGAACTGTGTACTTATAAATCTTATATCCGCTTACATTAGGGTCTGATGAGGTAGCAGTTGAATATCTAGTTGGTGACGCCAAGTATAAATTATTTTGATCGGTATCGTCACTATTGCCCCACCCAATTGTGTCATCCGCATAAGATAAACCCATGTACCATACATCATGCAATGTTTCATACCCATTTCTTGGATTATTAACAAAATATATTGTCTCGCCTGCAAAACAGCCGAATTTATCAGATAAGTAGCCCTCGTAGTAATAATCAGTACCATTGACCGTCCTTGGCAAATAGTCTGCTCCAACATATGATGTGGTTGTAATTCCGCTGGATGTTGTTGTACTAGATGTAATCCTACTTGGTACTCTATAAGCACTCTTGGCAAATACACCATTATCCTTAAGATTTACAGATGTATCTGGACTAGTGTTATATTCAAACACATTGTAGAATACAGCATTAGGTTCGCACTCATATAGTACAAGTGTGATACTAGTAATGTTTGGATTACTGCCAACTACAGAGCGTAGTTGATTGTTGCCAGTAAGGCTAGAATTAACTGAAGTAGCAACGACAGGACTAGAATTTGAATTTAGGCTATTAATTGTGTAGCCACCGTCAAATAAATTATCGTTACCAGTAACTGATGCACTTGGAAAAGCAAATGTACCGGACTTGGTAGCTCCAGAGACTGTGTTTGTGGTCTCGGCTACTGGTTCGGTTGAATGATCTCCACACTCCGTACAGTATTCTCTTGAAAGGATAGGACCGCCGCCACCACCAGGTGTAGAATCACTACATTCTGGACAATCCATTTCATCTACAGTCATTGTTCCTGTAGCACCGCAGTATATACAATC
>JAEDFU010000017.1 GCA_016297915.1 Clostridia bacterium
AACTCAAACAAAACAATACACAAATAACAGCAACATTCGAAAGTATTATCCCAAGTCTTGTAGTATACATTGATGTAAGTACTCTAGCTGGAGTTGAAATAAAAGGTGTTGATGCATTCCCAGTTGCTTCGGAACTGGTTGTTTGCTGAACAGAATTTTGACTCTCGTTAGTCACCAAATTTTTAGGAGCTTTGTCATGACTTTCGGTGACACTATTAGACTTAGCATTTGAGTTAATCAAATTATCATCGTTTCTTTCCTTTGATTTCATTTACCCTCCCTATTTTTTAGAAGTTATCAAATATACAGTATTTTGTCAAGTAAATTTAAGCCTCTTATACTATACTATATTATACTATATTAGCCAAATTAAATATTCAAAATTTTGAGAACTATCAGATTTATTGCATTATCAATGCTTATGTTACTTTGTTTTATATCATAATCTATTTGACCAAGCATTGTATTAATTTTTTTGAGTTGAGATTTGGAAAAAAGACCAACTTGTTGCATACTCATCTTGACAGCATACTCTTTGATGCCAAGCAGTTTAGATAATTCAAGCCTATTTCTATCTGAATTGAGTGCTATCATAAACAGCCTTCTAAAGTGTGAAAAAATTATTGCTGGCAGTGTTCTAAACTCGTCTTTCTTAGCCCTCATATCATTTATTATTGCATAAACTTTTGTACTATTCTTTTTGGCAAGAGCATCAGTAAGTTCAAATACCTGATACTCAAGTGACGGAGTTACTAGCGTTTGAATATCACTAATTTCAATTGCTTTTTTGTCACCAACATAAGCAATTAATTTATCTAGCTCCACACTAATTTTTGACAAGTCTCCCAAACAATAATCAAAAAGCAACTTACATGAATCTTCCAAAATAGAAACACCTGCATTTTTGGTTATTTGTTTAATCTTAAGCGATACAATATTGTAACCAAGCCTAGAACAATCAACAACGCAAAAATTTTTGTCCTCAATTTTTATATCGTTACTGCCCATGTTTACAATAAGAACACTAGACGAATTTGGTTTTTCCAAATAATCATATAGCATTTTTAGATTTTTGATATCAGCTAGTTTGGACATCCTAATATCCAAATAAACTATCTTTTTGTCGCAAAAGACTGGCATAGTATCTAGTGCACGAACAACTTGTTCGCAGTCAATTACTCCTTCCGCAAACTTAATTAAGTTAAGATCCTCCAAAGTCATTCCAGAATATTTAACAATCAAATTATATGCCGACGAGAGCAAAAATTCATCATTGCCAGCTAGCATGTATGCACTGCTTATGCCCACTTTCAAATTGTTTTTTAGTTCTTCAAATTTCATAGTCCAAACTCTCCTTTTGTCATTTCGTTAATAACAAGATACTTAATGTCCTTAAGACCTATCCCACCAGTATCTTTGCCTGCATCGTTATAAATATATAATTTTGACTCAATGTCTTGTTTGTCCACATTGAGACCAGTTTTATTCAAATATATTATATCAAGTGCACCAAAATTATCAATCAAATACTTTGATTCATTTTGGGTTGGAGAAAGTTCTGGAACTAACAAATTTCCCAAGTCTAGAGTTTTGACATACACAGCAATTACTGCGTCATTATAAATTATTTCTTTGTAAGTTACATCCCCTACAGTAATTTCTTCATTGTAAATCTCTACATTATCAAATCTATTTGCAATCGAGTCGTATTCAAATCGTTTTGGCAAATAAATTTTTTTGACCTCAAACTCACTACAAATTTCAGTTAGGTTAGATAAGTCATTAAGTTGCAAATCATATGCAATAATATTGTCTATTGTTTTGAGTTTCAAAGTTTTTAGTTGCGAATATAGATAATCAATATCTAAGTCCGAACCAATCATTGTGACTTTGTTATCTTTGACATAATAAAAAGTATTCGTCTTATAGTTTTGGCAAAATATCAAATTTTCGCCAGAGTACTTGTTCTCAATCAAGCAATTAGCAAACAGCGAGACAACCGATACAAGAACTATCGCAAGGATTGCAAATTTAAAGTATTTTTTTATCATAAAAAAGTGCAATACTATAGCAAACAATATAATTAATGCCAGTATCCAATAACTAACCGAAAATACTTTGAACATTGCAAAATCCAGTTGACTACAATAATCCGCAACGACTTTGATTAAATGCAAAAATAGTTCTGGGATGCAAAGCAAAAATCCCATAAACGGCAAAATCAAACTTAACACAATCAATACAAAAGTCAATACATATGTTACGCTAAACAAAGGGAGTACAAAAACATTTGCAATTACCCCAAGCAACCCTACTTTGCAAAAAGAATTACAAAGCACCGGAATTATAGCCAAACTCGTAGAAATACTAATGGCAAGGGAACTTGCAAGAATTTTGGGTGTTTTTATTTTTTGGAGCAATCTTGTAATTGACGGAGCAAGAGATATTATTGCAAATATACACAAAAAAGATAGTTGAAATGATATTGTGAATAGCGAGAGTGGAGATATCAAAAGAATTATAACTCCAGCAATACTAAGGCTACTCAAACTATCATATTCAATCTTATAAATATCACAAAGAGCCAAAATCACCGCCATTATGCTAGCCCTGCAAACCGACGGTGTAAAAGAACACAAATAACAGTAAAATAACAAAATGAGAGATAGAAGTATTACTCTTAAATATTTGTTAAGTTTAAGTTTTTTAAAAATAAAATAAAGCGCTGCCACAAGTATCCCTATATGCAAACCAGAGACAGCAAGAATATGAGATATCCCAGCGCTATTAAACATGTCAGATATCTCTTGGTCAAGCCCTTGTTTTTCACCAAACAAAACAGCATACGAAATAGTGGCATTATCATAATTCATGTTTTCAATCAGTCTTTGATAGGTGACATTTTTGATTTGATCTTTGAGACTTTGTTTTCCATTAATCATCTCAAGACTATCAACATTTACAAAACACTGATAGCCAATGTTTTGATAGAGTTTGGTTGCACCAAAGTTTGCAAAACCATATCTATTTAGTGTTCCATCAAAGATGACTTTGTCACCAAGTTTTACACTTGTTGCTTTACTTGTAAAAATGACAATCTTGCAGTCAAGTTTGTTTAACTTTTCATCCTCGATAACGCTACAATTTGTTATTATAAATTTTTTGTAAGTTTTGTCCTCATGGACATAGTCGCACACAACTCCAGAAACTGTCACTTTATCATCAAAGTCTTTTAGTTTCAATGCATCATATACTGGTTTCAAAATCAATACCGAGCCAAAAATAAACGCAAACAAAAAACATATCGAACTGATTTTTAGTACGCTACTTACATTTTTTCGATACTCGTGTTTGGAATTGTATTGCTTAGTAAGACTAGCATAAACAAATACCGCAATGCAAAAAGCAAGTACAAACAAAATAATAACAACAATATGCCAAGTCTTAAGTCTACTCAAAACCCAATTGTACGCAAAAAGGATACCGAGCATAAGCCCGATAAAAGCTACACATGTGACCCTTACATTTACAATTCTTTTGTTTGTCATTTGCCCCTAAGTATCCTATACAAATATTATATATTATATTAGGGCTTTTTCCAAGAGTTTAAGTTAAAAAATTTTCAAGTCAAAGACGGCAAATTATCTTAACAAATCGTCTTCTGTAATAGTATTGCTTTTGCCATTTTTTATGTTTTTGAATATAGAATAATATCTAGGACTTAAGTATTTCAAAAGCTCTTTTTCGTTATCAGTTTGAACCTTAAATATTTTTACCTCCAATGGTTTATCACTTTTTTTGTTTAGACTTTTAATTTTATCATAATACTTGTTTTTGTCAGATGTTATAGAGTTTATTGCCAAAAACATACTAGTTATTAGCAAATTATAGTTCGTTTTGAAAAATATAGATACAATAAACAAAATTGCAAAAACTATAGATATCACAAGACAAAAGTATTTATTTATCTTCAAACACTTACCCATGTCTTTGCCTCTAAGAGATAGAACATCAATTATTATACGCCCTCCGTCTAGCGGATAAATAGGCACAAGATTAAACAGCATTACAACCAAATTTGTAATCAAAAAATCATATGTATAAAGATAAGACAAAGGGAAAATCCACCACAAGCAAATAGTTATAGTAATAAGAATCAAGTTGATCAAAGGTCCACAAATAGATATTACAATATCGTGTTTTTCTGCAAACTTATTGTTAGTCGTAATTCCAGCACCGCTTAGCGAAAATATAATTGACTCCATTTGATAACCATAATGCTTAGCAGCAAAGTAGTGTCCAAACTCATGGAGCGTTACAACTACGACATAGTAAAATATTTTGTTAAACCAACTAAAGTAAATACACAAAAATACATATAGCGCAAATAGTGGATGAAATTTTATTTTTAATTTTCCCATAATATTTTGCTTTTGCTAATTTTTAGATTTGATACTTGAACATCATTTTGAAATATTCTAAGCCTTACTATTCTGTCAACTTTGGCAGTTGCAATATCTTGCCCAGACTTAACAGTCTCACCAACTTCCACACCCAAAATTTCTATATTCTCAATTTTGGTTGTGACACTCGCATTGTGCTTAATTGTTACAAACTTAACACCGTCCAAACTCACACCAGCATCTATTACCACACCACTATCACAAGACGACACCATAATTGATTTTTGTACAACAAATTCCACAGTTCCATCTTCCAAAATTTCGTAAGCTGCGCCTTTGATTGGCAGAATTAAATTTACAGTATCTTTTTCGAGCACGCCACCATTTGTAAACACCACTCCACTATTGTCGTTATAGAGCGAGCTTACTGGACTATACACTCTCAAAATATTCTCTTTGAACTCGGCCAAAAAATTTATGTTGGTAGCAAAACACAAAACAAAAAAAGATATAAAAATTGCAGGCAAAAAAACTCTAGTGCTCCTCTTCTTCTTTTTTAAAATAGTTATTTCATTTTTTGTTATAGACAAAATCATTACATTTTTTTTCATATTAAAATGTATGCTTGTCCAAGCGTATTTATTCTAAATTTTTGTTTACTTTATTCTAGTTTGAAAAAGTATTTGCAATTTTTATTGTGTTAGACACAGCATTAATTTGTAAATCGTACTTGCCATCACTATTTACAAGTATGCTTGTTTCGACATCTTCACTTGTAATTTCAAAGTAATTTTTCAAAAGATTAACAACTTCCGCTTTCAACACTTTTATAATTTTTTCTGGCTCTTCGTTTTTGTCTAACGCAATCATATTTTTTAGTCTATTTTCTAGACCCACAATTTCTCTCATACTTTACTCCTTAATTTTTTTCTTATTGTCCCAAGCAGTCCTTGATATTTCTTAGTACAATCAAACACATCTCCACTACCTGTTGTAAGTTTTTTTGCCATCATATCAAGAGAAACTTGGATTGGACAATTTTTGTCAAATCGGTCTAGTGTGAGAGTTTGCAGGGTCACATTATCGTCATCAGGAACAACACCCAGTAGCTCCCCACTTAGCAAGTCGCAGATAGATTTGACACTCAGCATTTTGTAATCCAAAATCAAGTCCCCCCTAACTCGATTGATTATAATATAAATTTGTTTGGATTTTAGCGTATTAATAATTTTGTCAGCATCCCTAATTGCCGACACATGAGGGGTCGTGACTACAATATGCTCACAAGCACTATCCACAGCCCTCCTAAAGCCACCATCAATTCCAGCAGGACAGTCTATAAGAATATAATCAAAAAAACTATCGAGTTGGCTTATAATAAAACTCAATTCCTTTGCTCCAAATCTAACTTTCGAAAATCCATGCGTACTTGGAAAGACATACAAATCACTTATCAAAAAGTCTTGTACTAGTGCTTGCTTGGGCAAACATTTTCCCTCCAAAACATCAATAATATCATACACAATTTTGTTTTCAATCCCCATAATCACATCAAGATTATTAAGCCCAAAATCCATATCAACTAGCAATGTCTTATAACCCATTTTTGCTAGTGTCACACCTAGTGACGAAACAATTGTGGTCTTGCCAACTCCACCTTTTCCACTAGTTACACAAATTCTTCTTGCCATACAAAACCTCATAAAAAACTTATAAAATTATTTTCTTAGTTTTACAAAAAAAAGTAAAGATAAATAATTATCTTTACTCCAAAGCTTATATTCATACGACAATAATTTTCAAATTTCAAAACAATAATTCATATTTATTGATTTTGCAAAACAATCTTTTCTATATTTTCTTGATCATCAAGAATCTGTCCTGCTCCTATCATAGTAACAATATCAGGCTTGTATATATAGCTTTTTAAATCCAATTTTACACTCAAAAATTTTTCAAGCCCAGCAATCTTAGACGACGCTCCACACAAATAAATGCCATGCCTCTTTATATCCTGATTAACCTCGCTATCAAGTCCAGAAATAATCTGCAAAATAGCCTGAGATATAGCCGTATATTCCTCTACAACAAGACCAAAAATATCAGTACTTGAAATATCAACTTTGCTATACTCTGTAGTATCTTTTATAAACCCCTCGACACTTATAGTTCTAATATCATTAGGATATAGCGATGCTAGTTCATTTTTGACTTTTTCGGCACTCTCTTTGCTAAGTTCAATACACTTATTATCATAGATATATTTTGCAATTTTGTCGTCTATATTGTTGCCACCATGATAAACTGTTGCGCCAGTCAAAATTCTGCCATTATTAATAACAGCAATCTCAGTATTAACACCAATGTCAACAAGCAAAAATGATTTGCGGAAATTATCTATCTCAAATCCATATGCCGTAGCAATAATTGACGGCATGACTTGAACATAATTTACACCCAAAGCATATGCCAAATTTTTGAACTCTGACGCATATTTCATATTGTCCATCGAGACCAAAAACAACACTCCATCTTTTTTTGAAATTTCTGCTCTTTTGAAATATTCGCCAAGCAAAATCTCTGCAAGACTAAAGTCTATTCTTCCATTATCAACAACTTTTCGATAATCAAAGCCACTTGTATAGGCATCCTCTCCAACAGATATAGCAACTTCCCTCTTGCCTTTTATTCCAGTCACAACAACCGATCTGTCGTGCAATACAACACCAACTTCCGCTTTGAAAATTGATGTCATGTTACTACCTAATTCAACAGCAAAATTAATTTTTCTCATTTTTTCCCCTCTTTTAGTTTTTTATAACGGTTATTTTATTTATATTTTCAAAACACTCCGAATGTTTGCCACACTCATCTCACTTCTTGAATGCTATCACAAATCTTCACACTTGCTTTTGCAAGCAAACTATCGTTTCGATATGTTTTGTATTTGGAAACATATCCACCCCACGAACATAAGTAATTTTGTAATTTTGACAAATCTGAGCAAGATCTCTTTTTAGTGTTGCAAGATTGCACGAGACATACACGATACTAGCTGGAAGATTTGCAGACTTATCTTTCAAAAAATCAAGTACAGCCTTGCCACAGCCACTGCGTGCTGGATCAAGTATAAGTGTATACCAATCAAAGTCTTTTGACACTTTTGGCAAGTAAACACCTGTATCACCGCAAATGTTTTTAAGCGACTTCAAATTATTTTTTTCTTTTAATATATCTGCACAATGGCTAGCATTATTGTTTATCTCAATGCCCACGACTTTGCGATTACTCCTTGCCATAATCCCAGACAATAGCCCTGCTCCACTATAAGCATCAACGATATCACCACTAGCGTAATTAATAACGGTATCATATAGTTTAGTTTTCATTTCATCGTTTACTTGCAAAAAAGACAAATTGTCTATGCTATAATCAATCCCAAACTCGCATAAGTCAATTTGACCAACGCCAGCAATCAAAGTATTATCTCCACTCAGTATATCGTCACTATTATCACTTATATTCATATACACGCCCAATACATCAAAGGCATTACAAATACTATCACAAAAATCAGATAAATCAATTTTGCGACCACACACCAGTGTTATCAAAAATTTGTGTTCAACTTCTCTTACAACCAAATACTTTAATTCATTTTTGCATTTTTCAAATAACTTATTGTTTGTATCAAAATATTTTTTACAAAAATCAAGAACTTTGTTAATTCCACTTTTTGCAATCAAGCACTCATCAATATCAACAACCTCATGAGAATTCTTTTTAAACATCCCGAGCGTTATCTTATCCTTTGAGCAGTCAAACGGAAAAACCATTTTGTTTCTGTACCCAAATGGCTCTCCACAAACAATTTCTATATCACTGCTATATCCAAATTTTTGCACAACATCCAGTATTAGTTTTTTCTTAAATTCAGTTTGCAAAAGCTTGTCCATATGTTGCAAATCGCAACCACCACAAACTCCAAAATATTTACACTTAGGAACAACCCTATTTGCACTTTTTGAACACAAATCAATTAGCTTTGCTCTACAAAATTTTGATTTGTCTTGAGCAATCTCAATATCTGCAGACTCTCCAGGCAAGACAAAATCAACAAAGCCAATTTTGTCTTTGTTTTTTCCAACAGGGACATAAAATATTCCCTCACCATTAACTCCAAGCCTTACAACATCAACTCTCATACATGAATATGATATCACATATTCGACAAAAAATCTATTTTTTAATCTTGTTTTTTAGATAATATAAATGATTAGGATTTGATTGCGACTTTACACGACCAATTACAAAATCTCCATTTGATGTGTTTTTGGTAACAGTAGAGCCAGCACATATGTACGAGTCATTAGCAATTTTAAGCGGAGCTATCAAATTTACATTAGACCCAACAAAACTATTATCTCCAATCAAGGTGACATTTTTGTCTATGCCGTCATAATTACAGACAACCACGCCACAACCAATATTAACATTATTGCCAACTATCGCATCACCAATATAAGCCAAGTGACTAACCTTAGTCCCACTTCCAATTTTGCTATTTTTAATTTCTACAAAGTTTCCAATTTTGCAATTATCACCTATCTGAGTAAAAGGTCTAATCCTCGAAAAAGGGCCTATCTTAGTATCTTTCCCAACCACACAGTTGTCCAAATAACTATCAGTAATATAAGTTCCCTCTTTTATTATGCAATTTCGCAAAGTGCAGTTATTGTCAATAACTATGTTTTCACCGACAAAAACACAGTCAATAATGACATTATTAGCACCTATTGATTTCAAACAAGATATATCTGAATTTTTTATTTTATTCTTCAAAACAAACTCCATAGTATAAAAATATTATATTTGACCACAATTAACACATGATATTTACATTGATTTGTCGTAGCATAATTTTGTATGTGCTAATTTTGTTTTTAATAAGAATAATGGGTAAACGCCAAATAGGAGAGATGCAACCATTTGAACTTGTAATAACTCTTGTTATAGCCGATCTTGCCACCATTCCAATGGCAGAAACAGCACTCCCTCTGATTCAAGGTGTTATCCCACTTTTCACACTTGTATGTATACATTATTTAATATGTTTGCTCTCAAGAAAAAGTGTAAAATTTCGAAGATTGTTTAGCGGAAAACCAGTAATACTTCTTGACAACGACGGCATTAATTACGAGAACATGCGAAAAGTCAATATGAACTTCAACGATTTGCTTGAGGGATTACACTCCGCAGGATACTTTAACTTAGAAGAATTACTCTATGTTATATTGCAGACCAACGGCACAATGACAGTTATAAATAGAGCGCCTTATGCACCACTCACTGCCGATGATTTACAGATAAAAAAAGAACAAGCAACCCTGCCTATGATAATAGTCTCCAAAGGCAAAATTATGAACGAAAATTTGAAACTAGCAAATATCGACGAAAAATTTTTGTTGAAAAATATTGAAAAGGTTGGCATCAAGTCACTCAAAGACATTTTGATTTTGACCTTTGATAATAATGGCAAAATTTATGTTCAACCATGCAAAGGCAAGTTTCAAACGATTCAGACCGAATACCAAGGAGGCAACTGGTGAAAAAAGCGATTACTTTTATAGCAATTTTTGCAGTAACAATAACTCTTGGAATTTTAGAACTTGTCAGCGTCCGCACAACCCTTACATCACTAGAAGACATCATAGCCGACTTTTCGATACGATACGAGCAAAACAAAGATGACATCACAATCTTTTATGACGAATTAGGAGACCTCAAAGAGTATTGGGAAAATCAAGAGGACTGGCTATGTTATATATTTAATCATAGAGATTTGAGCACAATTACAGATAGCATAAACCGACTAATACCATACACAAAAAATAATGATTACGACAACGCCATAAGCGAACTATCACTTCTCAAAGAATACTCCACCAAAAGTTATCATATAATGGGCTTTAATATGCACAACATATTTTAATAGGTTCAAAAAAAGATGTATTAATTACACACTTTTGAAGTTTAGTAATATCAATACATCTTTTTTGTTTATTTTAAGTAGTCTTTGAGATACTTAGCCGTATATCCTATTCCAGCCTTAACGATTTGCTCTGGAGTACCAGTGGATATAATTTGGCCACCCAAATCTCCTCCTTCCATTCCTACATCAATAATATAATCCGCACACTTGATAACATCCAAGTTATGTTCAATTATAACAACCGAATTTCCATTATCAACAAGCCTATCAATTATATGCATTAATTTGTCTATATCATATAGATGTAGACCAGTTGTTGGTTCATCCAAAATATATAGAGATTTGCCAGTACTTCGCTTACTAAGTTCTGTTGCAAGCTTAACTCGTTGAGCCTCGCCACCACTAAGTTCAGTTGCAGGTTGACCCAATTTAACATATCCAAGACCAACATCAACCAGGGTTTGAATTTTGTTTTTTATTCTTGGAATATTCTCAAAAAATTCGTTCGCCTCCGAAATTGTCATATCAAGCACATCATAAATAGATTTGCCCTTAAACTTAACTTCCAAAGTTTCACGGTTGTATCTTTTACCATGACAAACATCACATGTAACATATACATCTGGCAAAAAGAACATCTCGATTTTTTTGATACCAGCTCCGCCACAACTCTCGCATCTACCACCACTTATATTAAAACTAAATCTACCAGCTGTGTATCCTCTTTCTTTTGCACTGTTAGTTCCTGCAAATAAGTTACGAATATCTGTAAACACATTTGTATAAGTTGCAGGATTACTTCGAGGTGTCTTGCCAATTGGACTTTGATCAATATTAATTACCTTGTCTATATTTTCAAGCCCAAGAGCTTTTTTGTACTTACCACAAACCAAGCCTGATTTATTTACATAATTATAAGCAACTGGATATAGAGTTTCATTAATAAGGCTACTCTTACCACTTCCACTAACTCCAGTCACAACCGTTGTCACTCCAAGCGGAATTTTGAGGTCAACATTTTTTAGATTGTTATGTGAGCAACCCTTAATTTCAATAAACCCTTTTTTGATTTCCCTTCGAACCTTGGGAACTTTTATTTCTCTCTTGCCACTCAAATATTGTCCAGTTATACTTTCCTCACACTTGATAACATCGTCCAAACTGCCAGCAACTACCACATTTCCGCCATTAACCCCAGCGTATTTGCCAATATCCACTATATAATCAGCAATTCGCATAGTATCCTCATCATGTTCGACAACTATAACAGTATTGCCCAAATCTCGCAAATGTTTAAGGGTATCGAGCAATCTATCGTTATCTCTTTGATGAAGTCCTATACTAGGCTCATCCAATATATATATAACTCCGGTGAGTCCACTGCCTATCTGAGTTGCTAGTCTAATACGCTGAGATTCACCGCCACTAAGAGTGCCTGCCATTCGAGAAAGAGTTAGATAGTCAAGTCCGACATCAATCAAAAATTTGAGTCTAGATTTAATCTCTTTGAGTATAGGTTCAGCTATTGTCTCATTCATTTTTGTTAGTTTTAGATTTTCTACAAAATCCAAAATATTTTTGACTGACATATCGCACACATCAATTATATTTTTGCGATTTATAAATATATTAAGCGCCTCGAGTTTTAGTCTTTTGCCATGACAAGTAGGACAGGTCTCTTCCTTCATAAGCTTGCCGATTTCTTCCTTGGCATAGTCGCTGGTTGTCTCTCTAAATCTTCTCTCAATATTTGGGATAATCCCCTCAAAAGCCATTTTGCCAACAACTTGATTTCCCATACGAACATAGTCAATATCAATCTTTTCTTTTTTAGTTCCATACAAAATCATATCAAGCATGCCGTCTGGCATATCTTTGACAGGGATATCGACACTCACACCAAATTTTCTCGCAACGGCTCTATAGAACATTTTTGCCATTCCCGAATCATATGACCAACCAGATACATTGGCAATCCCACATTTACTTATTGGAGCATCCCAGTTAGTTATAATTTTTTGGACATCAATAATCTGTTTGAATCCAAGCCCCTTGCAATCATCGCACGCTCCAAATGGACTATTGAAACTAAATAGTCTTGGAGCAATCTCATCTAGCGAATAGCCACATTCGTCGCAAAAGTGTGTTGTACTAAATAGTAACATTTCACCTTCGACATCAATATTAACTGTACCTTTGGACAATTTGATTGCACTCTCAACGCTATCCGTAATTCGACTTAGATTTTCTGCTTTAACAACCAATCTATCTATTACAACATATATAGTGTGTCTTATGTTTTTTTCTAGTTTAATTTCTTCGTCAAGAGTATAGTTATTGCCGTCAATATTAACTCTAACATATCCGTCTTTTCGCAAATCATCAAGTTCTTTTGCAAAAGTACCTTTTTTACCTTTGACTATAGATGCCATTATTTGAATTTTCTTGCCGTCCAACTCCATGATTTTATCTATAATTACATCTATTGATTGCGTTGAAATTTCCTTTTTGCAGTTTGGACAATATGCTTTGCCAATGTGTGCAAAAAGCAGTCTCAAATAATCATATATCTCAGTAACAGTTCCAACTGTACTACGAGGATTATTTGATGTTGTCTTTTGGTCAATAGATATACTAGGAGAGAGACCCTCAATACTGTCTACATCAGGCTTGGACATCTGTCCCAAAAATTGTCGTGCATATGACGACAAGCTCTCAATATATCGCCTTTGACCCTCAGCAAAAATTGTGTCAAAAGCAAGAGTACTTTTGCCACTTCCACTAACTCCAGTAAAGACAATAAGTTTGTTTCGAGGGATTGTGAGATTGATATTTTTTAGATTATTCTCTCTTGCCCCTTTGATTACTATATCTTCTAGCATTTTATTTTTCCTTCAATTCTTTTATTTGATCTCTTATCAAAATCGCTTTTTCAAAATCCAAAATACTTGATGCTTCTCTCATCATATTTTCAAGTCTAGATATTTCTTTTTCTCTCTCAAGTCTGCTTAATTTTTTCTTCTCTTTGCTTGCTTTTTTGGTGATTTCAAGTGTATTTTTGATTGGTTTTAGTATTGTCTTTGGAACAATTCCGTGTTCACTATTATATAACATCTGAATTTGTCTACGCCTTGTGGTTTCACTGACTGCTTTTTTGATTGAATCAGTCATCACATCAGCATATAGTATTACTCTACTTTCTGCGTTTCGTGCTGCACGCCCAATCGTTTGAATAAGTGCCCACTCGCTTCGCAAAAATCCCTCTTTGTCCGCATCAAGAATTGCAACAAGTTTGACCTCAGGAATATCAAGACCTTCTCTAAGTAGATTAATGCCAATAAGCACATCAAAATCCTTTCGCCTTAGTCCATTTATTATATCAACTCTATCCAAAGTGTCAATATCAGAGTGCAAATATTTAACTTTAAATTTCTTTTCGTTTAGATAATTAGTCAAACTCTCCGCCATTTTTTTGGTTAAAGTTGTGACCAGCACTCTTCCGTCATTTTGAATAGTTTGATTAATTTGTCCTATCAAATCATCAACTTGATTTTTGACAGGCTTGATTTCAATAAGTGGCTCAAGAAGTCCTGTAGGTCTTATGATTTGCTCAACAACTTGGTCAGAATTATCTAATTCAAACTTGGCAGGAGTTGCCGAAACAAATATAGCCTGTCCAATCTTATGTTCAAATTCATCAAAATTAAGCGGTCTATTATCGTATGCCGACGGCAATCTAAAACCGTAATCTACTAGATTTTTTTTGCGTGCCAAATCACCTGCAAACATGCCTCTAATTTGTGGCAAGGTTATGTGACTTTCATCCACAAAGAGCAAAAAATCATCTGGAAAGTAATCAAGCAAAGTATAAGGAGCTTGTCCGGGTTTTCTGCCGTCAAAGTATCTAGAATAGTTTTCTATTCCGTTACAATATCCAACTTCTTTCATCATTTCAAGGTCATAAAAAACTCTTTCTTTGATTCGTTGAGCCTCAATAAGTTTGCCTTGCTCTTCAAATTCTTTGACTCTAACCAAACAGTCGTGTTTGATATTCTCAAACACTTCGTCCATTTGTGAGTTGTTAATAATATAGTGCGTAGCTGGTAGCAAATACAAGTGTTCAAGTGTATTTAGCCTTCTACCAGTCAACACCTCAAACTCCGAAATTTCCTCAATTTCATCATCAAAAAAACTAATTCTAATACCCACATCACTCTTGTTTGGAGGAATAATATCTAGCACATCACCCTTTGATCTAAAAGTCCCACGCTTAAAGTCTATATCGTTTCGTTGATACTGCAGTTCAATTAGCCTTTTTGTAATAGCCCTTTTGTCATAAATCTCATGTGGTCTAAGTGACAAACAAGAACTTGAGTACGCCTCTGGAGCACCCAAGCTATATATACAAGAAACCGATGCTACAACGATTACATCTCTTCTTTCAAATAGCGAACAAGTTGCCGAGTGACGGAGTTTGTCAATTTCGTCGTTTATGCTCATATCTTTTTCGATATATGTATCAGACGAAACAATATACGCCTCAGGCTGGTAATAATCATAATAAGATACAAAGTACTCCACTCTATTATTTGGAAAAAACTCCCTAAACTCGTTGCAAAGTTGAGCAGCCAAGGTCTTGTTATGAGCAATAACTAGCGTAGGTCTATTGGTTTTTTTGATAATATTTGCCATTGTAAAAGTTTTGCCAGAACCAGTGACTCCAAGTAGCGTTTGATATCTAAGCCCATCATTTAATCCTTCCACCAATTTGTCAATCGCTTGTGGTTGGTCACCTGTCGGCTCAAATTTACTTACTAATTCAAATTCTTCCATAGTATATTTTCCCCATAATTTATGTAATTATAAGATTGCAATTATATCAAACATATTTTACTATATAATGCTACTTTTTTCAAGTAAAATAAACAAATTTTAGAACATAAGTTCGAACAATGTTTGAAAATACAAAAAAAGCATTGCAATTTTAAATTTTTGCAACGCATTTTTTTATTTTGAAAAAATAGCTTTTAAAATAAGTCCCACAACAAACGATAATACCGCAAGAAGTACAGTTCTAACAATTGCTGTAGACCATGTTTTTTTTATGTTTTTTTGCTCTCGCACAAAGGCTTTGCCCTTTTGCAGAATAGTTATGCAATAAATAAGTTCGCCGTTTTTGTCAGAGTTGACAAGATTGATATATTCTTCTTGAGCAAGCCCCTCAAGTATTCCTTGGATTTCAATATTATTTGGTGAGTATTTAGGTTGCAAAGCATGTTGCAAATCTAAAGGTGTCAAAAGACAAGTAGATTTGCCTCCACTTTCATTCAAAATATAGTGCATGATAATTTTTTCTTTTTTAGATAGCATAAATCACCCAAACAAAATAATTGCAAGCATCGCACCCAAGAATGCAAAGACTCCCGACACTAGCGAAAAAACTACAAACATAAGGGTTATTTTTTTGTTAAAACCTTTTTCGATTTTTAGGTTTTCCTGAAGCACCCTTGAATTATCTTTTATAGCCAAACAGACATTGTCTTTGTCCAAATACTTTAGGTCAACAAAGTTGCGATGAGCCAAAAATTCAATATCTTTTTTTAGGCCATCAAAATTATTTTTGTAGAGTTTGATTGCTTTCAAAATCTTGGCACAATCCATCACTTTGTATGACTCTCCACATTCTTTGGACAAGTATTTAAGGAGTAATATTTTTCGTTTATCCATATTTAGTATTTTAGCACAAGCCTGCAATTTTTAAAAACAAATTAATACGCTTTTGGGGACAAATTTATTTGCACAAAAAATACTCGGCAATTTACTGCATTACCGAGTATCAAAAATGCTAATTATTTAGATTTTTTAGGAGATTTTTTACCTGTTTTCTTTTTGCTTGAAGCAACAAAGTACACGATAACACCACCAAGTACTACTACAGACAAAACTACTAGAACTGTTCCCAAAACTGGGCTAACCTTCTTAGTTTCTGCCTTTTCACTTGGAACATTAATTGTGTAAGAATATGTGTTTGTATTACCAACCTTATCCTTAACAACAATCTTAAGAGTATGATTACCAGTCTGAGTAAATTTCCACTCGTAACCTTCGTTATTAGAAACTAGGTTTGTAACTGTTGTTCCATCAGGAGCTGTAACTGAGATAGAAATCTTTTCTCTCAAGTAATCAACTGTTGACTCATTATCTGATAGAGTAATCATATTATTTAGATTTAGAACATAAGTGTCGTTTAGCTTAATTTCTGTTGGAAGATCCTTGTCTTTGTTCTTCCAAGTAAGTGTAGGTTTTTCGCAGTCACCAACAGCGATTGTCTTAGTAATTGTAGATTCGTTACCAGCCAAGTCAACTGCGCTATATTTGATAGTATAAGTACCCTCGGCAGTAGCCTTAAAGTATCTTACATAATCCTTATTTTCGCTCTCTTCGTATTCCAATACAGAAGGTTTTGTTCCATTTGGACCAGTTACTGTATATGTTACTTCTACTTGACCACGGTTTTTGTCTGTTGCAAATGCAACTGGAAGATCAATAATCATATAATCTTCGCCAGAAACCTTATTAAACTTGGTTGACGCTGGGAATCTATAAGTCAAATCAAGATTGATTGTTGGAGCAGTTGTATCTTTGGCTGTAACTGTAAACAAACTATCTTCCAAACTTGCCTCGTTACCAAACTCATCAACACCAGTGTATCTAATGAAGAATGTTCCCTCAGTTGTTGGAATAAATCCATTGCTGTATGGAGTGTATTCGGCACCGTTACTTGTGTTGTAAATTTCCCAACTTGTAGTTCCTGCAAATACCTCACCGTCTTTGATAAGTTGTGCTTGAGGAACTTCAAAGTACTCACCTACTTCAATAGTTTTGTTGAATTTGTCTTGATCAACAAGAGTAATTGTAGGAGCTGTCTTGTCATTAACTCTAATTCCATAAGATTTGCTTGTAGTCTTACCAGAGAAATCTTTGGCTGTATATGTTACAGTGTAAACACCATATCCACTTAGCTTAAAAGATGCATCCGAAATTGTGTACTCACGAGAAGTCTTGTCATAAGAAACTTTTTCTGGATTAACTTTGGATACTT
Source organism: Clostridia bacterium (assembly GCA_016297915.1). Taxonomy (GTDB): domain Bacteria; phylum Bacillota; class Clostridia; order Christensenellales; family UBA1242; genus UBA11490. The sequence goes on from JAEDFU010000017.1 coordinate 17,498, forward strand.
CGTTACCCTTTCTATCAGTAATCTTGATAGATATAGATAGATTTGTATCTTTGTCGTCAGTTACTTTGAGTGCAGGCAAAGTAAGAATAGTTGAGCCTTGATCAAATGGGGCAATTTTGTTGCCACCTTTGGTGATATATCCTTGGTCATCTATCGTTGTAGTTGCGGTTTCTGCAATACCTGCAACTGCATTAACTGTTGCTTTGTTTGCGTTATAAAGTGCATCGTTAAAGTCAATTGTTGCAAATTCTGGATTTGCAGTATCAAGAGATGTTCTCAAAATTTTGATTGTATGCTCTTGAGATTTAACCATAGTTGTATCAGTAAGGCTTGTACGAGTACCTTTGAGTGTACTATCAAGATAAGCCTCTGCGTAAACTACAAATTCGGTAGCTCCAGCATCAATTGCATTGATGTCAGCCATCTTGATTTCGTATTTGCCGTCGTCGTTCGTCTCAGTTAATTCAACTGCGTCATTAGTTCCTACTTTGTAGAAAGTCTTAACTTCGATATTTTTGTCATATGTGTCAGTTGCAGTAGGTTTTGCAAAAGTTAGAGATTTTTCTTTGTCACTGATTTGGCTTGTTCCAAGATTTAGATTAATCTTGGTTGTTCCTTTGGTCAAATCTTCGTCAGTATCGTAGATAACGATATCATAAACAATTTCGCCAAGTGTGTTGCCAGCTTTGTCAGTTGCTTGGTATCTAATCTCAGCATTGCCTTTGGTTCTAAACTCGATTTCAGCAGCTTTGTTAGGATCGACATCAACAGTTGTAACAGCACCTGTAGAACTACGATAACTTCTTACAATCTTGATTTCGTCATTATCTTTGCCCTTAAAGGTATAGAAGTTGTCTGTAGCGTATGCTGCAGGAATTGTAACCTTTACAGATTTTTTGTCGTCAGCACCCTTAACAAGTTTTGCAACAGATGGGATGTCCACACGCCTATTTACAAGCAATTTCTCGGCAGCTTCTCTCTTGGTCTCATCTTCCTCAGGTGTAACAGTTGTTCCAGCAGTTACATTGTATACAGTTGTAATCTCGCCGTCTTGGTCAAGATCATAAGCGTAAGTAGGTATAACTGTAGGCGCTTGTTTGTCTGCAACTTCAATAGGATCAGCTGGAGTAAACTCACATTTGCATTTTGTTCCAAATACAGGAATCGATGCCACATAAGTGATTGAGTAAGAACCCATTTCTGTAGGCTTGAATGTGTATTTGTCGTAATCAATATCGGCATCAACAACTGTGCCGTTCTTCTTTACAATAATTTCAACATATGCATTAACAGCATCAGTAGAAGAAGTATTTGTATCAACAACTTTTACTTTTGGAAGCGAAATATCCGTATTAACATTTCCGCTAGTTGGCATACTGCTTTGCAAAGACATCTTAAGTTTGATATCTTCAGTCTTGTAAGTGTCTGCACTTACTACTTGGAAATTAGACTCAAGTCTGCTAATTACTGAGTAATTATCTGAGTCAACTGCATCATAGTTACGATATTCATAAACTATTTGGTAAGTACCAGTCTCAGATAGTTTTTCTTTGTTAATCTCATAAAAAGAGTTTGTGCTATCAAGAGTAAGAGCTACGGTCTCACTAGGTGTGCACAAATAAACAGTCAAGTCACGACCAAGTTCACTAGCCTTTTTGTTAACATCCTCTCCATTTACCTCGTAAGTAACAGTAGGAGCAGGAACTTTTAGACCTTCAAGTTTGGTAGGAACTTTGGCAGGAATAACATACTCACTATTTACTGGCAACTTGATAGTAGCGTCTTGTCTCTCAACATAAAAACTCATGTTTTTGATTTCGGTTGTAACAAAACCCTCTTTCTCAGCCGAAATAGTCAAGTTGTAATAGCCTTGGTATTTAGGTGTAAAGTAGTATTTGCCGTCAGTGTCAGCAGTTACTGTATATACTTTTTTGTCCTTTTTTACTTTGTAAACCAATGTAAAACCATCAGTCTCCAAAGCAGTTTTGTTTGAAACGCTTGGCAATTCGACTTTGGTATTAACATTATAACTAGTCTCACCAAATGCTCCAACTATAAGTTCAGCACCTTTTACATCAGTCAAAGACTCGCTAGCCTTAACTTGCATTTGTTGTTGTTTGATATCAACGACATTTGCAACAACACCAGTGGCAGTAACACCGGCAAGTAGTAATGGTACAATAAATTTTTTCTTGTCTTTCATAATTGTAAAAATTCTCCCTAATAACTTAATTATAACGAATTTAGTTTATTATTTTTTTGTGGTTTTGTCAACTATAATATACAAATATTTTAATTTCTTTTCGTATCCCTATTCGTTACTTGTAGTATGAGTAGGATTTTCCAAAATATGTAAATTAATTAGAAATTTTTTCCAAAAAATAAAAACCCTTGGAAATTAATCCAAGAGTTACATTTTAGACTTTAAGAAAAATTAATTAAATTAGCAACCAAAACCAGTGCCACAGCCACAGCAATTGAGGATAAGTAACAATAAGATAATATTCCAGCAGCAATTGTCCTCGCCACCAAATCCGTTACATCCACAAAGCATCAAAAGAAGTAGTAAGCAGCAGCAGTTGTTTCCCTTGCCAACAGGCGCACCGCCCATTCCACGATTGCATCCACAATTTGTTCCAAACATAATGTTTTCCTCCTAAATTTAGAAAGCAATTTTATATGTATATATAAGTTTTTTTGCTTTCTACTTCATAGTACTAACAATTTTCAAAAAATGTTACATTATATACAAAAAAATATTTGAAACAATTTTTCTTTTACTAACAAAATTTCAAAAACATTATTGCATTCATTTACAAATTTTATTTCAAAAACAGACTTATGCAAATTTGGTGGTTTGTGGGAAGACGCAGAGGAAAATTTTGCGATTTCTGCAGACAGTCAGGTCGAAAGCCTTAGCAAAATTTTTCACGAGTACGCTGGCCGCAAACATAAAACGGCTTTGTTTTTGAAATTAACAAATCAAAATAACACTCAATTGTTTTTGAAATGC
>JAEDFU010000030.1 GCA_016297915.1 Clostridia bacterium
GACAAAGAGAGTGTAACCTAGAGCAACTAGCAAACATAGCCCAAATTTTCGGAGTCACAACCGATTATCTACTTGGACTTGAGGACTAGCAAATCTTCCCTGCTCACCTCATTCTAAAATCATATAAATCACAAAAAAGCAGAGCGTTATGCTCTGCTTTTTGTATTTTTTAATTAGTTTCAAATCATAAAGTATTTTTAGTTATTAATTAATTGTAAAGCATCAGAATAATGCTTGTCAAAACCTCTTTTTTATTTGCGCCATATTTAAGGAACTTTGCATCAAATTGTACTGTTCCTTTTTCTAGTTTAAAAAATTGAATATAAACTATCGGAAGTAAATTTTGAAGCGAGTTCAAAATTTGTGCTATTGCACTCGCAAAATTAAAATTTTGCACTTCCTTGTTTGAATAAACATCAGTTTTGCTTGAAAATGACTTCGTCGCTTTCAGACAAAACTTCAGATAATATCATTTGCTTTAGCAAATATCATTACGAAGTAATATCATTGAACCGTTAGGTTCAATTTCATTGTAAACAAAAAGAAGAGTCAATAAGGCTTTTCTTTTTGTTTACTTGGTGGGAGGGGTGAGATGCGTCAATATGGCAAGAATTATCTCAAATAATATGACCAAAAGCAAGTAGCCATATTTGTCGGGTGGCAGTGAAACTGACGGGGATCCGACTACCAAAGATGGTTCACATGGCAAAGCCATGGCATGTGGAACATGCAGAATACATACCAGAACAACAAAAAAAGACCAAGGAATTGGTCTTATTTTTGGTGGGAGGGGATGGATTCGAACCATCGAAGTCTGAGACGACGGATTTACAGTCCGTTGCATTTGACCGCTCTGCAACCCTCCCAAGATGGAGCTGGTGATAGGAATCGAACCTACAACCTGCTGATTACAAGTCAGCTGCTCTACCGTTGAGCCACACCAGCATAAATGTTGAAACCAAAACCTCGGTTAGTAGTGGTTAGCAACATATAGTTATATATGGTGCCTTGGGGCGGAATCGAACCACCGACACGAGGATTTTCAGTCCTCTGCTCTACCGACTGAGCTACCGAGGCATACATATAATGGCGACCTGGATGGGACTCGAACCCACGACCTCTAGCGTGACAGGCTAGCGTTCTAACCAGCTGAACTACCAGGCCAAATATAAATAAACTTGTTAAGGGAGAGAAAAGTGGTGGGCCTTCAGGGACTTGAACCCCGGACAAACCGGTTATGAGCCGGTTGCTCTAACCAACTGAGCTAAAGGCCCATTATAAATAATGGTCGGGGTGAAGAGACTCGAACTCCCGGCCCCTTGATCCCAAATCAAGTGCGCTACCAAACTGCGCTACACCCCGTTACTCATTCTCAAACGATTAACAAACTAATTCTACTATAAAATAATAGGGTTGTCAAGAATTTTATCCAAAAAAATTAAATAATTTTGCACAATATATTTTCGACAAAAAAACCGTCTTTGTGATTATTGTTCTCAAAAAAATTGTAAATATATTTGTTACAATTAATTGTGTAAAAAAACAATTATTTGTTTGTTATTTTGCGACATTCAATTAATTATATTTGATGTTTGAATTTTTTGATTTATATTTGTAAATTATAAAATTCGAATGTTAAATCGAAAAATTAGTTATATTTGGAGGAAACTAAATGGATGTAAAATTTAATTTGTTAGATGATACTCTCATAGTAAAACTTGTAGGTGAATTGGATGATTGTAGTGCTGGTTATGTTAGGCAAGTATTGGATGACGCACTCAAAAAATACACCTACAATGATGTGGTTTTTGATATGTCCGAACTGGATTTTATGGATAGTACCGGAATTGGTGTCTTGATTGGCAGATATAAGTATCTCAAAAACAAAAATAAAAATACTTATATATCCAATCCGTCAAGCACAGTTGACAAAATTTTTAGAATGTCTGGCATTTTTGAGATAATGCCAAAAATATCTTAATGGAGAGTTGATATGGAATACAAAAATAAAATGAATTTAAAATTTTTATCTTTGGGTGAAAACGAAAGCTTTGCAAGGCTGGCAGTGGCTAGTTTTTGTTCGAATGTCGGTTTTGATGTCGAAGAGCTTTCGGATATTAAGACAGCTGTAAGTGAGGGGGTTACAAATGCTATTGTTCATGGCTATGATGGAAATACTGGAGAAATTGAAATTGAATGTTGCATATTTGAGAACTATGTCCAAATCAAAATAATTGATTATGGCAAGGGAATTGACAATATCGAAAAAGCATTAACACCATTTTTTACAACCAAACCAGACAAAGAGCGAAGCGGAATGGGGTTTACGGTAATGGAAGGATTTATGGATAAAATGGAGGTTTTTTCGCAAATAAACAAGGGTACAACTGTGGTGCTTACAAAAAATATAAAAAGGAGATAGTATGCTGGATATTAATACGACTAATAGTCTTATAATTCTTGCAAAAAACGGTGATGAAAGTGCCAAAGAGAAACTTGTCACCGAAAATTCTCCATTGATTAAGAGTGTTATAAAAAAATATGTCGGCAAAGGAATTGAGTTTGACGATTTGTATCAATTGGGCAGTCTGGGATTTTTGAAAGCTATAAGTAATTTTGATGAAAGCTTCGGTGTAAAATTTTCGACATATGCTGTTCCTATGATTGCTGGAGAAATCAAAAGATTTATAAGAGACAATGGAATAATCAAGGTCTCACGAAGCACCAAACAGCTTAATCTTCATATTAATAGATTTATTGAAGAGTATATATCCAAGTATTCTCAGTCTCCAACCATTGATGTGATTGCCAAGGAGTTTGAAATAACAGATGCTGAGGTTGTTTATGCTATGGATAGTGCATCCAAACCGATATCTCTATATACGCTTGTTGGTGACGACACAGGCAAAGAACAATATTTGATAGACAAAATCGAGGATGATAAGCCAATAGATAAGCAAATGGACAATGAACTTTTGTACAAAATAATCAAAGACCTTCCACCTCGTGAAAAAAAAATTATAATTCTAAGATATTTTAGAGACAAAACTCAAAAGGATATTGCACAAGAATTAGGGGTTTCACAAGTTCAAGTAAGTAGAATTGAAACAAAAATTTTGGCTAAATTAAAAGAAAAATTAATGTAACAAAAAAAACTATATAAAAAATCGCAAAGATTATTATATAGTTTTTTTATTTTGTTTTTTGATAAATAACTTTAAGCTGAAACTTTGAGTGTGTTGATTCCGTTATTTACAGTGCCACGATTAATACTGTCAATTAGAGTGTTGTATTTGTAGGTGTTGACATTATTATTTCTTTCGTTAACATTATTAATTCCGCCGTTGTTATACCCGTTTGTGTTGTTATATAATGTTCCATTTCCATCATATCTATAACTGTTATTTCCTAAATCATTATTATCTAAATTGTTTTGGCTGATGATTGTGTTGTCAAAGCCGTTATTTAGTCCAGTATTGTAGTTATTATCAACTATACCGGTGTTGTTTGTTGTTCCGTCAGCTACAATATTATTGTTATCAACCATTTGAGGTGTGTTATTTGGATTAACAATTGTTGTATCGTTGTTTGCCAAATCGTTGTT
>JAEDFU010000018.1 GCA_016297915.1 Clostridia bacterium
AAAAATAGGGCTTAATTTGGAATGGCGGAGACGGAGATTCGTATTAAAGCGAAGCGAAATTGTCGGGTGGCAGTGAAAACTGACGGGGACCCGACTACACTCGGTGCGAGAGTTCGCTATGACAAAGTCATAGAGCAGACAAAGTCTGCAAATCTCTCCGTCGAGCCAAGTACAAAAAAGCCCCAAAAATGGGGCTAAAATTGGAATGGCGGAGACGGAGAGATTCGAACTCTCGTGCCGATTACTCGACAAACGCATTTCGAGTGCGTCCCGGTAAGACCACTTCGGTACATCTCCAAAACACACATAGTTTAACACGAAAATTGCTGTTTGTAAAGTTTATTTTATCAAAAATACTGACAATAATTTGAGTTGTAATTCATCTCCACATTTTTCCAAATTTGAGTGATAAATTTAAATATTTTGTTATGATAATTTCGTTTTATCTGATACAATATCAAATAATCTACGGAGGTGACTATATGCAAAATAAAGTTAAAGAATTTAATAGTAAGCTTACATGTTGCAAAAAGCCAATGCCAGTTTGTGCAAGATTACTAGATATTTCAAGCGAACTAGGGGAACTTCAAAAAGAATATCTTAAGGCCTCATCTTATGGAACAAAAGAATTTAAAAATAATTCGGATTTTGAAATGGAATTTGGAGATGTTTTGTACTCTCTTATGTGCCTTGCTAACGAATGCGGTTTGAATGCTCATACTGCTTTGGAAAAAGCATTAGAAAAATACTCAAAAAGAGTAAAAAACAATAATAGCTTGGGAAGCGGTAGATAATTATCCAATTACAAATTCAACATTGACCCTTGCGGAAATCTCGAGAGGGGTGAGATTGTCTGTTTCCAAAAATTCTGGGTTGTATTCTCTATATAGTGTAACAGGGTAGTAGTTCTCAATCTCCTCAATTTTGCAAAGTTTTACATTACTTGTTGGATACAGCCTATGTGCCCTCTCTAAGGCATTTTTTTGTGCAAGTAACATTGCTTGCTCGTAGTAAGTGTCATAGTTTGTGCTTGAATAACAAATGTTTGTAACCTTGATATAAACACTCTGAAAAGTTCCCAAAATGTCATTTAGGCTCTCTAAATCATGTGCTACAAAAGATATATTTGCATAAGTTTTGAATGCATTTTCGCCATAATTGTCGATTGGATATGTGTAACTATTATTATTTTTGATGTCCAACTCATTAATCCCAAGACTGACCAGATGTTCTTTGACATTTTTGCCAAGTTGAACACAATTTTTTTGGCTTTGTTCTTTGTTTAAATCTACAAATTCAATACTGATAGACACCTCGGCTTGGTCTGGCAAAACTTCAACTTGTCCGGTGCTTACTAATTCTAATTCAAAAGAATTGCTGGCAAGTTCGCCTTTTGCCAAAACCAAACAATGAGGATTTGAACTAAACAAACTAACCACAAGAAGAACGCAGATTGTTATTAATATTTTAGACTTGTATTTTGACATAATTCGCTCCAAAAATTTTTTCTTATATTGTGCCAAATTCAATTTTTTATGTAAAATTTCCAAAATTTGTAAAAAATGCATGTAATTATCTTGGATTAACACTAAAAAGATGAATAAAAAATATAAAAATGTTCAAGAATATGCTATGTCAAAAATTATTCTCTTTGTATCTGCATTTGTGCCAATGTATATATTGTTTTTAATAAATTTAATAGTAGAGATTATGAATAACAATCTAACTTGGAATGTTACAAATACATGTGTGCTTGTGGCTCTTATTATTCTGACGCTTATTGGTACAATTGGACTTTTGGTTATTCTCAAATTCAACCAAAAAACCTACAAAACCATAAAAGTTTTGAGCAAAAAAAATATAACCGACCAGCATTTTTTAAACTATTTTTCGTTGTTTGTGCTCTTAGCACTAACATTTGATTTGTCCAAACTATGCTTTGTAAGCGTGTTTGTAGTAATTCTTATTTTTATTGGAATTGTGTATATAAAAAATAATATCTTTTATGTCAACCCACTTCTCAATATATTGGGTTATAGCTTTTATGACATCGAATACACTGATGGAAGTGATGAGCCCACACAATTGAGAATTTTCTTTAAGGGCACGCTAGATATCTCCAAACAAAAGTACGAACTTTGCGTTTCGAATAGAAACTTAAATTTTCTTAGAAAAAAGAACTAAGTTACACTTTACTTTTTTGTCTATTTTGATAACATAAACATAAGGTTATTACATAGATAAATTAAAGTGTAATTTTTTTGTTGCCTAGGAGGATAAAAAATGACTAAGAAAAGAACTATAATGTCATTTGTTTTGGCTATCTGCCTATTTGTTCCTGCAATTTTTTTGCTTTCGGCATGTGGTGGCGATGACAAAGGCGGAAATACCAAAGGACATGTACATAGCTATGTGTGCGAAGTTTCTACTGATGCATATCTTGCGTCTAGTGCTACTTGCACACAAAAATCCAAATACTATTACTCTTGTGGAGAAAAGAGTGACCAAACATTTGATTATGGCGATGCGCTAGGCCATATTGGAGGGACTGCTAGTTGCAATGTTCTTGCGGTTTGTACTCGCTGTAATGAGTCTTATGGTGAGTATGCTGAGCATAGCTTTGATAACGGCTTAGTTTCGGTAGAACCAACCTGCACACAGGGGGGGGTATTTACAAAAACTTGTACAGTGTGTGGAAAAAAAGATAACACACCTCTTCCTGCTTCTCACAAAGGTGGTTTGATATTATAATTATTATTTGTTGGCAATTCTTACAAATATCCCTTTGGATTGCTTGTCTATTACTTACTAAATTTTATCTATAAAATAAAAAAAGTCATGGAGTATCCATGACTTTTTTTTTTGCTGTATAATTTTAATAAATTTATAAGTTTTAATAATGCAAATTAGTATATAATTAATTTTTTATATGCAAAATTGCTTGAGGTTGAGACATCAAAATATCAATAACTCACTGCAATTTCAAGACTTAGTTTAATCATGTCCAGGAATGAATTTTGTCTCTCTTCGCTGGTGGTTTCCTCGTCAGTTATTAGGTTATTTGAAACAGTGCAAATGCAAAGAGCGTCTTTGTGTAGTCTTTCGGCATTGAGATACAGTGCGGCACTCTCCATTTCGACACCGAGGAGATTTTTTTCTAGAGATAATTTGATTTCGTCCTCGTCTGTATAAAATGTGTCTGAGCACAAAACATCTCCAATGTTATATTTGTATCCTAGTGTATCTGCTATAGAAACTGCACGAGACAAGAGTTCCTTTGAGCCATTTATGTAGTCTGCTCCAAAATCTATATAAAAATTATTGTAGTTTGTCTTGGTGTAGGTTCTATCTGCCAAAATTAAACTCTTGAGTGGGATATTTTTGTTCATAGCACCAATAGATCCGACTCTAATTATTCTGTCTACATCATAGAACTTAAATAGTTCATAACTATATATTCCCATTGAGGGGTTGCCCATGCCACTTGCCATAACGGTGACTAATTTGCCATTGTAGTAGCCTGTGTAGCCTTGTACTCCTCGGACATTGTTGACAAGTTTGTAGTCTGTGAGGAACTTTTCGGCTATTAATTTGCTTCGGAGTGGGTCTCCAGGCATTATAACTGTCTTTGCAATTTCATTTATATTTGCTGAATTATGTGCTGTCATATATTCTCCTGATTATTTGAGTTTTCTAAATATACTATCTTCGTGGGTTTCTATTCCAAACAAATCCAAAATAGATTTGTTGATGATATCAAAACCTAGTATTGTGCCAAAATTAATATTGTTTTTGAGTTTTTTGCCATAGATTACAAGCGGAACATATTCACGACTATGGTCTGTACTTGGTGTAGTTGGGTCACAGCCGTGGTCTCCTGTGATAAGTAGTATATCGTCATCGTCCAAATTTTCTACAATCTCTGGAATGTGCTCGTCAATTTCTTTGAGTGCGTCGGCATATCCTACATAATTGTTTCGGTGACCATAGAGCATGTCTGTATCATTGAGGTTTGCAAATACCAGACCATTTATATCACGGCGTTTGGTAGTCTCAATAATTGCGTGTAAGCCATCATGGTTATTCTTGGTATGATTGCTCTCGGATATTCCTCTAAAGTTAAATATATCCTCAATCTTGCCAATGCAAACTGTGTCAAACTTGTTTGCATTTAGTTTGTCAATAAGTGTTAGTGCTGGAGGATTTAGAGCATAGTCTTTTCGAGCCTCTAGTCTATAAAACTCGCCTTTGTCGTTGGTTGCAAATGGTCTAGCGATAACTCTTCCAAAATTATATTTGCTATCAGGGCCAAAGATGTCTCTTACTTTTTGGCAAAGTTCGTATAATTTTTCTAGCGGATACACATCTATATGTGTTGCAATTTGGAATACTGAGTCAGCAGATGTATATGCTATAGGCTTGTGCGTTCTTAGATGTTCGTCGCCTAGTTCTTTGATAATCTCAGTGCCAGATGCTACTTTGTTGCCCAAAAACTCTACCCCAAGTTTTTCCTTGAGCAAGTCAAGTAGTCCTTGGTCAAAGCCGTTTGGGAATGTTGGATATGGATTTTTTAGTACTAATCCACACATTTCATAATGTCCTGCTGTTGTGTCTTTGGCAAAAGTCTTTTCTTGAAGTCTAGCAAAACTGCCTACAACTTGCTCATGTTCAAGATTTACTCCGTCAATACTATTAAGACCAAGTCTTGCTAGATTGTTTAGCTTTACACCAGTTTTTTTGTAAGTATTTAGATAAGTATTACTGCCCTCGTCGCCAAATTGGTTGGCATCAGGCATCTCGCCTATTCCAAAACTATCTATTACAATTAGTTCTACTTTCATATTATCTCCATGTATATCTATACTATTATTAATCTCCAAATTTGTGATCTTACAATCACTGATTAGTAAACTTATTTTGGTATATCCAAATAGTAAATTTTTACTTTTGTTATTTCCGATTTGGAGCGGATACAAATTAATACATCTAAATTGTAACATAATAAATGGATTTACAAAAATAAAATTTGTTTTTTTGCAAAAATTGTTTATTTTGTCATATTTGAAATTGCTGGCTAGTATACTATATCAGAATTAAAAAATCAGGGGGTTGAAATGGTGTTTGAGCCAAATTTTACAAAGGTTGTGAGTAGTGTTAGAAAAAATATTGGCATTACACAATCTATAATTGAATTAAAGTTGCCAACCAATGAAGAAGTTATTGACGCTATTTATTCTGTAAGTGCCAAGTCAACTATTGTGTCAGCGGAAGTTGCAGGAAACGATATTAACTTTGTAGGTCTTATAGATTTTCAGGCAATGTATGAGAGTCTTGGTATGTCTGCTCTTGACTATAGTGCTGAGTTCAAAGACAAGTTTACAGCAGATGCAGAGATTAATGGAGAAGTTGTGCTAACCTCAAATGTTGTCGATGTAACAAGTTCAATTGTATCGAGTGGCATCAAGGTTGTTGCAATTGTCGAAATCTCTATTGACCAAATTGAGAGCAGAGACCTAAATGTTTTGACAGGTGTAAATTCCGACAATGCATATTTGTCTTATAAGGATATTGAGTTTAATACATATCTTGGCAAAGCATACGAGAAGTTTGATGTAACTGGTGAATTTGAAATCGGTGGTGCTACCAAGGTCTTGATGGTTACACCTAGTGCGTGTATATCTAATATTACTCCTAAGGATAATTATGTTAGCGTCTCAGGACTTGTAAATGTTGATGTTTGCTACCAAACTGGAGATAACAATAGTGATATCAAATCTGACTTCCATTCGTTTGATTTTGATTGGGATGTTGCATTAACTGGCATTACAGATATGTCATATGTTCAAAGCATGCTATCTATTATATTTAATGAAATCAAAGTCTCTACAATGTTGGATGACGGCAAGGCTACAGTTAACCTAAATGTTCCACTTGCTTATACTGGCTATATATTTAACAAAACCACAATGCAAACTGTAGACGATGTTTATAGCAAAACTAACTATCTATCAATCACAAACGAAAACTTTGATTCAATACAGGGTTATCCATGTGTTTGGTTCAAAGATACAATTAGTGGCGTCGCTAGTATAAATGAGACCTCTCCATTTATTGATGACATATTGGGTGTGTGTACAAATAATATTGTACTTGCTAGCAGTAGAGTTGATGCAAACAAATTAATCATTGAGGGTGTTGCAAATGCAACAGTTGTATACTTTACCAAAGAGACCAACGCTGTAACATCCGTTCAAGTTGAGATGCCGTTCTCTGTTGAAGAAAAAGTTGAAGGCAGTGAGTCGTCGGTTGTAACCCTATGTCTATCTGATGTGACAGCTAGAAGCAAGCGTGGCAAAGAAATCGAAGTATCTGCAGAGCTTGGTGTATATAGTGATATGTATGGTCAGACTATGATGTCTGTAATATCTGATGTGACAGTGGGTGACCAAAAACCACATGACGATTGTGCATTGTATATTTACATTGTCAAACCAGGTGAGACAATTTGGGATGTTGCCAAGGATATGAGTGTTTCTGTAGACCTAATCATGGAGCAAAATCCGGATGTAACACTTCCTCTTGTCGGTGGTGAAAAGTTGGTCATCTATAATCCTTGTCTAGCTAATTTTAAATAATTGTACCCTATGGTTTTTTCAAAAAAGCAAAGCGCATATTTGTGCTTTGTTTTTTTTTGTGCGGTTGGATTGTTTGTTGGTTTTCTAACAAAGTAGCAAGCTAACTGGCAATATATGTTTTAAATAATATTAGTGATTGATTAATGCACACCCATATATTATTTGACACCAATCTATATGTAATTGACAAATAATATACAATATTCGACAAAAAACCACAAAAATTTATATTATTGATTTTTCGTCTTGGTCAACTATTTGTTATTGAATAAGGTTGAGAGTGAGGAAAGTGTTTTGTTAAAAAAAATTTTAATGGCAGTACTTGTTGTTATGCTTGGAGTGCTTCCGATGTTTGGATGTAATGAGAATAAGACTAATCAAAATGTTGTAAGAATACATATTAGAGCAAATTCAAATAGCGAGGCTGACCAACAGATTAAACTAAAAGTTAGAGATGATGTACTTGCTTTTGTTACACCGCTAATTGCTGGATGCAAAGATTCTGATGAAGTCAAAAATATACTTGCATCAAATACGCAGAGTATCAATCAAATTGCTGATAATGTTCTAATAGAAAATGGCTTTGATTATATTGCAAATTCAAGAGTTTCTTGTGAGTATTTTCCAAGCAGAAATTATAATGGAACAATTTTTGAGGCGGATTATTATGATGCCTTGATTGTAAACTTGGGCAGTGGCGAGGGTAATAATTGGTGGTGCGTTGCATATCCTCCACTTTGTTTTGTAGGAGAAGAAACTGGCGGAAATGTTGTTTACAAGAGTAAACTTTTGGAGCTTATAAATAAATACTTTGGGAGATAATATGAAAAAATTTTGGACTTTATGTAGTGTGTGTTTGAGTGTTTGTGTTGTGTTATTTTTAGTTGGATTTTGGGGACTAAAAAACACTAGTGTATATTCGTATGATACTCATATGTACGAAATCCAGTCTAGGCTCAAAGACTTAGGCTACTATGGCGGAGCAATAAACGGTGTCTATGATGATGCAACTGTAGTTGCAATCAAAAACTTCCAAAAAGACCACGGCATTTATGTGAGTGGTGCAGTTGGTGGAGTAACGGCAAACGCTCTTGGCATCAATATGACACAGCAAGAGAGTTACGACTTGTATCTTCTTGCAAAATGCATTCATGCAGAGGCAAGAGGCGAGCCTTATATTGGCAAAGTTGCAGTTGGAGCTGTTATTCTTAATAGGGTTGCGAGTCCCGATTTCCCCAACACAATTTATGGAGTAATCTATCAGCCATGGGCGTTTACTGCAGTGCACGACGGACAGATAGACTTAGAGCCAGACGGTGCTAGTTATCAGGCGGCCACTGATGCTTTGAATGGCTGGGATCCAACTTATGGATGCTTGTACTATTACAATCCTGCCACGGCAAGTAGCAGTTGGATTTTTAATAGACAAACGGTTGTAACCTATGGTGACCATATTTTTGCAATTTAGGAGATTGTATGAAAAAAAATAATAATAATTGGCTATATATTTTAGTATCAATTTTGAGTGCTTCGACAATTGTTTTTTTGTGCTTGTTTTTGAGTTTTAGTGTGGCATCGAATAAATACAGACAAACTCTTGAGAATAATTACAAAAAGAACTTTTACGAAGTGGCTTCCAACATAAACGATATGGAAATAGATATAAGCAAAATAGTTGCAACCAAGGATAGAGGAGTTGTTAGTACGCTACTTAATTCGTTGCACTCAAATGTTAATTTAACTTTGGCAAATGTTAACCAATTGCCAATAACATATGACAAATTGACAAATATTAATATGTTGTTGAACAAAATCGGTGGTTTTTCGCAAAGTCTTATAGAAAAAGTTTTTGATGGGGATGCTCTTTCGGACGAAGATTATACACAAATAAATAATATTCACACAAGCGTACTATCTTTGAAATATGATATAAACAATTATTATGTCAAAGTCCACAGTGACTTTGAGATTTTGGCAAATGCAGATTCAAAGGGCGCTAGTGACTTTAGCTCATCGCTTCTGAACACCGAAAGTGCAAATTCCAAAGTGCCTTCACTTATCTATGACGGTCCATTTTCTGAGAGTGTTTTAAATAAGGAGGTCGTAGGTCTTAGTGGTGAAGATATAAGTCAAGGTCAAGCTTTGGACTTGGCCAAAAAACTTTTTGAGACGGAAGATGTTTCGTATCAAGGATTGGTGAGTGGCAAGTTTACGACATACAATTTTTATGTAAATCGTGATGGGTTAAATGTTGCTATCACCAAAAAAGGAGGACTGCTTCTTAGCGTTACTTCCTACGGCTCTAGTGGACAGAATACTATTGATGCAAACGAGGGAGTCAAGGTTGCTGAGAACTTTGCTAGAACTGTAGGGTTGGATAATATGTATAGTGTGTGGACTCAGGCGTGTGGAAATATTTTGTATGTAAATCTTGCACCAATTGTAAACTCATGTATATACTATAGTGATTTGGTTAAGGTCAAAGTCGACCTAGTTTCATCTAGAGTGGTTGGCTGGGAGGCTACTAACTATGCCACAAATCATAAGTCAAGAGTGTTTACCTCAAGCATAACCTTTAGGGAGGCAGAACAAAACTTGAGTTCTATTCTTAAGGTTGAAGAGCGAAACTATACAATTATTCCAGACAAGTATGTGGGCGAAGTGTCAGCGTATGAATTTATTTGCTCCTGGAAAAACTACACTTACTATATCTATATCAATAGCAACACTGGTGCAGAGGCAAATATCCTAAGAGTAATCGACACAGACAATGGCGAACTGCTTGAGTAAAAAAAATATCCTAACATCTTAGGTCAAAATTTGACATTTAAGATATTAGGATTTTTTTTAGTCAATAGTGCAGACTTTGAGCACATTGTTAAGTTTGTCGGTTGTTCCTGTTGTGACAATTATTGTGTCGTTAGTCTTGGCTAATTTTTCTTGCTTAGCAATTATGCAAGCTAGTTCAAATATATCAATGTTTGCAATCTTTGTATATACTGGCATGACATTCCATTCCATACTCAAGTAGTTGTAAGTTTGCTCATTATCTGTTATTGCAATTATTGGACACTCTGGTTTGTATCTAGCAATCATGCTAGCGGTTTTACCTGTGTCGGTGTAGAGGACAATTGCTTTGGCGTTTAGTTTAAACGAACAACTAGTTGCACTGTGTCCCAAGACATCTGTTAAGTCATAGCTGTCAAAGATTGTTTCAAAGAACATCCTTTTGTAAGAGATATCCTTTTCGGCTTGCAAACAAATCTCCGACATAAACTTGACTGCTCTTTCTGGAAAATGTCCAACAGCAGTTTCGGCACTAAGCATTACAGCGCTCGCACCATTATAAACGGCATTTGCAACATCGACAGTCTCGGCTCTTGTTGGTCTTGGATTGTTAATCATGCTCTCAAGCATTTCGGTCGCAACTATTACAGTTTTGCCAAGTGAAACAGCACGGCTTATCAAATCCATTTGAATTTTTGGAAGTTTGGTTTGAGCAATTTCAACCCCCAAATCACCTCTAGCAACCATGATTCCGTCGGCCTCTTGCAAAATTTCGTTTATGTTCCTGATTCCTTGTGCACTCTCAATTTTAGCAATTATTTTGCAGTTGTAGTTATTATCCTTTAGGAGTTTTTTTAGTTCTAAGATATCTTCTTTGGAATTTACAAAACTAGCCGAAATCATATCTATTCCACACTTGAATGCAGTCTCCAAATCTTCTTTGTCCTTGGCACTAACATATGGCAAGTTTAGAGGAACTTTGCCAAAACTAAGACCTTTGTTGTCGCTCAAAATTCCGCTTGACATTATCTTGCATACAACTTCAAAACCTTTGTTTTCAATAACGCCCAGTTTGATAAGTCCGTCATTTGCAAGGATAATATCACCCTTTTTTAGATATTTTAGGCATTTTGGCTCGGATACACTAACGCCCGAATTGTCGCCAGTCCTTGCGTATCCACATAGCGTAAATGTTTTGCCTTTTTTAAGAATTCCGCTTCCGCCCTCGAATGTTTTGACTCTAACCTCAGGGCCTCTTGTGTCAGTCATTATAGCAACAGGGAGTTTTAGCTCGGCTCTTACAGATTTGATAAGATTTATGGTGTTTTCGTGATCCTCAATTTTGCCATGACTAAAATTTACTCTAAGAACATTAGCTCCGCTAAGTATAAGACCTTTTATGCCCTTAAAAGAATTTGTGGCAGGGCCGATTGTTGCAACAATTTTTGTTTTTCTCATTTTTTCTCCACAATACATTTTTTGTACATTATATAATATTTTTTCAAAATTCCAAATCGTTTTTAATTAGTTTTTGTTAATACTCCCAAATTATATCCAAAACTTAATTGCCTAAAAAATTTACTTGTGCTAAAATATTTTTGATCAAATATGGCGGATTTGCCAAATAAATACCAAAGACCGGAGACCCGAGACATGAATTTACCAGATAACTTAATTGACCTAAGAATATTACTTGAATATCTATGTGACGGTTTCTCCAAAGACGATGGGAGCAAAGATACTATTCTTTCAACCAAGATTAAGATTCTTTTTGCTCTTGAAAACAAAGATGCTATTCCTTGCGATTTGACAAGCGAACTTAGTATTGCTAAGAGCAATCTAGCAAATACGCTTAAGTCAATGACTCAAGAGAACTTGGTTGTTAGTTACAAAAATCTAAATAGCACCAAGAATGTTTATTATCAAATCACTGACAAAGGTCGAGCTGTGCTAAAAGAGTACAAAGAAAAAATCACTCAAAATGCACTGGATAAGTGTAGTTCACTTACAAATGTATCAGACAAACTGGACCAAATCATACAAATTATTAAGGAGTGCAAAAAATGATTAGATTATATAATTCACTTACAAGAACCAACGAAGAACTTAAGCCCATAAATGGTGATTTGGTTAAAATGTATTCTTGCGGACCTACTGTTTATATGCATCCACATATCGGCAACATGCGTGCTTATATCTTTATGGATACTCTAAGACGAGTTATCAAGTACAATGGTTACAGAGTTTTGGGATGCATGAACATAACCGATGTTGGACATTTGACCGATGATGCTGACGATGGTGAGGACAAAATGGAAAAGTCAGCCAAGAGAGAAAACAAATCTCCATACGAGATTGCTAAGTACTACACTGATATTTTTCTTGATAACCTTAAGATGCTAAATATTGATATTCCTGAGCATATAACCAAAGCTACAGAATATGTTCCACAAATGATAGAGTTTATCAAAAAGTTGGAAGAAAAGGGTTATACTTATATTATTGATGATGGTGTGTACTTTGATGTATCTAAGTTCAAAGATTATGGCAAACTTAGCAACAAAAACATGGATGAAATAGGTGTCGCTAGAGTAGAGGAAAACTCTCAAAAGAAACACCCTTTTGACTTTGCATTATGGAAATTTGTACCTGAGAACCACATAATGAAATGGGATAGTCCATGGGGAGTTGGATGCCCTGGCTGGCATATTGAATGTTCGGCTATGGGTTATGATGTGCTTGGTGATCATTTTGATATCCACACAGGGGGCATAGACCACTTGCCTATTCACCACGAGAATGAGATTGCACAAAGTAACTGTGCGCTAGGTCACAGAGTTGTAGAAATTTGGATGCACAATGAGTTTGTACTGGTTGATGGCGGAAAAATGGGCAAGAGTTTGGGCAATTGTTATACTCTTGAGCAACTAAAAGAAAAAGGCTTCGATCCGCTGGCTTTCAAGTTGTTTTGCTTAAACACTAACTATGGCAAGACGATTAACTTTACTTTTGATGGACTCAAGGCATCTCAAAGCACTCTAGAAAACTTGAAAAAAATTGTTGCAGAGCATAAGAATGGCAGTAACACCATTGACCCAGATAAGTTGAAAAAATACAAAGAAAACTTTTTGAACGCCGTAAACGATAACCTCAATACACCGCTAGCACTTGGCGTATTGTTTAGCATGCTTAGATCTGAGCCAAAGAGCAAACAAATCTATGATTTGGCAATCGACTTTGATAGAGTATTTGGGCTAAAATTAGACGAAGAAATCAAATCAGAGTCGCAGTCAATTCCTGATGAAATCAAGGATCTTGCAGGCAAACGCTGGCAAGCAAAACAAGACAAAGATTGGGCTCTTGCAGATAAACTAAGAGCAGAGGTAACCCAAAAAGGTTATCAAATTTTGGATACAAAAGATGGATACACAATCAAACAACTTTAAGCATTATTTTGTTAGCACCAAGCACGACGCAAGTGAGTTTTTTAAGTTTAAATTTGAACTAGATGGCAAAAACTTTGAGTTTACTAGTTGCAGTGATGTTTTTTCAAAAAACAACATTGATGAAGGCAGTTTGGTGTTAATCAAAACTATTTTGAAACACCAAGAGCTCTATAGTGGCAAAATTTTGGACATGTCTTGTGGATATGGTGCAATCGGTGTAATACTAAGTGCGTTTTTGGATGCAACTTTTGACATGTGCGATATCAACACTTTAGCTTTGGAACTTTGCAAAATAAATGCCCAAAATAACAACGCAAAAACCGACAAAATTTTTGTGAGCGATATGTGGCAAAATGTTGATGCCACATATGATGCAGTAGTTTCAAACCCTCCTATCAAGGTTGGCAAAAAAGTTTTGTTAGACTTTTTGAGAGGTATAAAAGACCACCTAAATGACCATGGCTCGGTTACAATTGTAATCAAAAAAAATCTAGGTGCTGATTCAACCAAAAAATATCTCAAAGACATCTTTGGCAATTGTGAAATTTTGTGTAGAGATAGAGGCTACTATATACTAAAATCAACAAAAGAATAATTCAAAAAAGAGGGAAAAATGGGAAAGAAATATCGTATTTGCACATTTATCTTTATGTGTTTTTTGCTGTGTTTTGTAGCACTTTTATTTGAGTCCTGTTGTTCTCCTAAGGAAATAGTTATTAGTGTTCATTTTCAAAATGCAGACTCAAGATTGGGGCTCAAAGACTACAAATTCAAAAACGAATTTGGAACGGCGGCATATATCACTTTTGATGTACCCAAGGGCTACGATCACACCAAAATCAAGGGAACTGCTGAGGGATATGACTTAGAGTATTCGGTGGATTATGAGATTCCTAATGCAGAGGAGACTTATGGACTTGACTATCTATATGATTTGAACAAAACTGTAACATACAAAGTTGCTATGGTTAAGCGTAGTTGCAGAGTCAATATAGATATGACCGAAATGACCAAAAAGACTTTTAATATTTCGCTAGATACTGGTATGAGTGGCTTTAAGGTGCTTATTATCTCCAAAGATCAGACTGAGGGTCTTGTAAAATTACTCTCAAAAGATGTCAAAGAGACTATCGAATTTAATAATAATGTTGCAACAGTTGAATATGGCAAAATTGCAATACTTTTGCACAATCGCAAAACATCTAACCAATCATACTCCGCTATTTATTCCGAATTAGGTAGATTTACAGCAATCAAGAATATTCAAAATCAAGGCACTCTAAGATACAGCGAGTATCCTGTTGCTCAAAAGGGTAATACGCTTTATAACTTTAATTATGACTCAAATCAATGCTTGTACTATTTGGGTGAGATTAGAGAAAGTATAGATGTGCAACCAACCATTCCAAACTTTCAATACGAAAAGGGCTTTAGTATAGATAGAACACCAAATATTTTTTACTTGTTTACAAATTTGACTGCATATAATTCGGATATCCTTACTATGAATGCATATAGTCCAGTTGGCAATAATTACAATGGCAATGATTTGGACTCAATTGACGGGGTTTCTATCCAAAAGGTTTCTCCTGCACAGATTTATAACGATAGATACGAAATTCATAAGATTTATCTTGGGCACGATATGAACTCAGACCCTGTCTTGACAGACAGAGAAAATGTAAATACAGATTTGTACTTGGAAGTATCGTCTTGTTTGGGAATAAGCAACATAAACTTTTATTTGCTTGCTTACGAACGAGAGGACAAGCAGTATGCAACCAAACTCGAGGTGAGTACCAAGACCTCGACCAAGGGCAGATACTTTATTAAATTATCATCAGATGTTCTACAAAAGTATTGCCAAGATAGAGACCAAATATCTGGCGATAGTGTGTATCCGTACAAGACAGGTAGCGCTATTTTGTACCCCGAGTTTAGCTATGACTTTTTTCAGCAGGATAGGATAAATAGGGAGTATAAATACACAAGAATCTGGTTGACAGAGAGAGTTATTAGTACTCAGACAACAGCTACAGACGAGGATTTTCACTTTAATTTGTACATAAAAAAAGGCAATCAAGTCAAATACGGACTAATTGATTACCATAGCGAGTCACGAAGCATAACTCCTAGAGATTGTATTTACTTTTTGACCGAAGATTTGTTTGACGGCAACACTTACAAAAATACTCTTTATGCTGAGATTAGGGGGAGTGCTTATCAAGACTTTAGAACTTTGATGCTTATGGATGTTCAATTTGTTTTGGGGAGTAATAATGTACTAAACTTTACACCAATTGCGATTACAAGACCAAGTAAGCCAAATGACTACAATGGGCTCAAAGATTTTGCTGTCAAACTCACAAAAGAGACTTTGAGCGAATACACTCTAAGAGTGGATATTAATGTAGTTGGAGCTTATCAAAAGCTTACAAACTTGGATTTTTCGTATCTTGAATTTCCAAGCAACGAAATTGGCAGTTCGGTGTACATGACAAGCAAGAGCGAATTTAGTGATTTTAACGATTTCTTTTCGGTTACTCCAGCAAACAAGACTTTGTACAAAGATAATGGCAATTTAAAATTCAGTTCGGCACAAGACCTATACTACTTTGTCAAATGTGATGAGGAGGATTTTGACATCGAAATGAGGCTAGATCCAAATGATCCAAGTACTTGCATATCTAAGTCTAAGGAACTCAAAGATATAACCGGCGAGCGTCGAAAGATATATGTTCATGATGTCCCTTATTACATTCGAGTAGTCAAACAAGATACAATATATTCGCTTTTGACAGATTATATTTATGTTGTTAAAAAATAACAAAAAAACTCTTACAATTTTGATGTAAGAGCTTTTTTGTTATTTGTTTGTTTCTACTTTGTGTCCGCAATAATCACAATGCCAGCCGTCAGAAGTCTTTGTCATCTTACCGCCACAGTTAGGACATTTGGATGATGAGGCTGACGAATTAATAGCTTTTTTGTTTGTAGTCAACTTTTGACCGTCAAATAGATATCCTTGCAGATATTGTTTGGTTATAAGTGTTTGAACATGACCTTTGACCTGATCTTCCGGTGTGCTTAATTGTAAAGCAATGTCCGCAGTTGTTTCGAGTTTTTCGGATACTATTGCGTTATAAATTCTATTAAGTGTAATACAATTTCCATATGCAATAAATAGCATTGGGCTACCATAAAAACCAAATACAACCATTATTATCCCAAGTGCAAGCAGTAGTCCACTTGCTTTTGCACCAATAATAATTGTAGGAATTCCGCCGATAAAGCAGAGAAGTCCAAAAATTGCCAAAATTAGTAGTATTACGGATTTGTTTTTTAATTTATTATTTTTCATACAATAATTATACTCCAAAAATTTAAAAAATGAAATTAAATTTTTGAAAAAACCTTTTAATAATTGGTATTTGCAATCTCAAAATAACTTTGAGGATGTGAGCAAACTGGGCAAACAGTAGGGGCTTTGACTCCAACGCAAATATGACCACAATTGCGACATTCCCAAACTTTTACTTCGGATTTTTCAAATACAGAATTAGTTTCTACATTTTTAAGTAGTGCTCTGTATCTTTCCTCATGGTGTTTTTCGATTTGTGCTACTCCCAAGAACTTTTGAGCTAGGTCATCAAAACCCTCAGCTTTGGCAACCCTTGCAAATTCCTCGTACATATCTGTCCATTCGTAATTTTCGCCCTCTGCTGCAGCAGTCAAGTTTTCTTCGGTGTTTCCAAGTCCGTTTAATTCTTTGAACCACATTTTTGCATGTTCTTTTTCGTTATCTGCAGTTTTCAAAAACATTTCGGCAATCTGTTCCATGCCTTCTTTTTTTGCTACAGAAGCAAAGTATGTGTACTTATTTCTTGCTTGGCTTTCACCAGCAAAAGCTGTTTGCAAATTCTTTTCGGTTTGTGTACCTTTGTATTTACTATCTTTCATATTTCTCTCCTAAACTTTTTTTATAATACGATTATATCTAAAATTAAATATTGGTGTCAATTATTTTCAAAGCAAACATTATTTCTTACAGTTGTATGAGTGATTTTTCAAAAACAATTATTTTTTCCACAAACTATGCAAATTGCAATATGCAAAAACTGCTTCAATTATTTCATCTTTGTTAATATTAAATGTAACTGTTGGGGCGGTGTTTGGGGAAAGTCTTTTGAATTGATTTCCTGTGCTTGTCTGTAGCTTAACCCATTCAATATAATGATCTGTAGTCATTGGGTGTGGGATTTCACCAATATTTACGGTTACTTTTCCACATTTTACCGAATAGACAGGGAGGTGTTTTTCTTTTGCTCCATCATTAGTATTTGGACTCAGCACCTCCAACTTTTCGCCACAACAAATTAGTGGCACTCCGCTGTCGTTAACCTTGACAACGATATTTCCGCAGTGTTTGCAATAATAAAAATTTTGTTCCATTTTCTTTTCTCCTTTGA
Organism: Clostridia bacterium; assembly: GCA_016297915.1. Taxonomy (GTDB): domain Bacteria; phylum Bacillota; class Clostridia; order Christensenellales; family UBA1242; genus UBA11490. The sequence continues at coordinate 17,338 of JAEDFU010000018.1, forward strand.
TTTATTTGATTGCGAAGTTGAGTAACTCAAGAGTTTCTTGCAATCTTAAAATAATTATAGCATATTTTTTTTAATGTGTATTAATAAAATTTCATTTTATTTTCTTTTGTGCTTTATTTTGAGTATAATCACTACAAGTGAAATTGCAATAATCCCAACACCAGTTAAAATTATTGTAAGATAAACTTTTGTTTTGTGTGAAAGCCTGCCATCTTGATGATCGTCATTTTCGTTTGGACTGTCATTAGTTGAATTGTCACCACCAGGAGTATCAGGGCTAGGGTTAGGTGACGCTTCTTTTTTTAATGTTATTATCATGGTTGTTTCTTTGTAATTTTCTTTGTTTTCGTCCACATAAATTGCGGTTGCACTTGTCAAATTGACTAGTGACAAATTGGGGGTTTCCCACTGCCAACCGCTAGGTAAGGGAATATCAGCAAGTGTTATAGCTTCGCTTGAATACTTAATTTCTTTATTGGGTCTTGTTGGAGTATCAATTGGCAAAATTTCAAATTGCAAATCAAAACTTCCAGTGTATTTTCCAATTCCGGTTATTGTAATTTCGGCAATCCCAACATTTGTGTTATGTCTATATGAAATAGTGTAGTCTATATTACTAATTAAGGTCTGCGAATTAAGAGATACTTCTACTAGTGGACAAAGTGGCTGACCAGTAAAAGACAAAGCGTCAATATTGCTGTGATTTGCTGATGCAATATCAATTTTTTGTTCCACTTCTTGTATTTCTTGCAAAACAGTATATGCTTTTATTCTGCCGGCATAAACATAACTATTCCAATCACCTGAGAACTTATAATGTGTATTATTGCTCGAGTTTAGTGAGTACAAAATATATGCACTCCCACCATTATGACTGCTAATGCTTACAACAACCGAATAATAAGAGCTTTTATCAATTTTTGCCAACTTATCCAACATAATTGTGTGATAACCGCCATATTCCAAAACTCGCTCGCCAGTTGCAGAGAGAGTTCCGCTCTCTGGGTTTTTGGGGTCGGTTAAGTTAGTATAAACTTGAACTTTGCAAGTCAAATTGTACCCATAAGTCCCAACATTAATGGCCTTAACATATTCATTATGCTTGTCATCACCCTTTTTTGCCACAAAAACATTTGCAACGCATTTGGAATTTGTTTCGCTACGCATAGGAGATTCTAAAACATTGTCATAAAAATAATTGAAATCAAATTCAGATTTATTTGCATATTTAAACCCACAAATATTGCCAACACTACTATCGTACGAGAGATAAAAGTATGGAAGAGTATTATAACTATTTTTGATTATCCAACCACCATTTTGGCTCGCAGTTTTTGGCTGAAATTTGTTTGCGGAGATTGTATCGTCCCAACCCACAATTGTCATTGCGTGTGAAATTCCGTCGCGAGTTTCGCCCAAGGTATTGTAATATTTAACTTCTCGTGCATTATAATAAGACCCTGTTACAGCACCATATTTTGCAATGGCTCGCTTGATTTCATTTATTCTATGAGTACCAGTGTTGTAGAGATCCATTTTTTCGGCATCAAGAAGCCTATACAAATTGTTTTCATAAGCGTTAGCATTGTGAGCCACACCTCCAGCAACAGGAGCACACCATTGGGAAAGAATTAAAAATGTATTATCCGAACTTCCAGTTACATTCCATTTATCATTTGCATAAACCCCATCTGTATTATTAAGTGGATCTTTGTCTCTGTTATGCATTCGATATGCAATTTGTTGTGGTGAAAAACGCAAAGTATCTTTTGTGTTATTGTCTAATCTGTCCTTTAAAACCGATGTTTCAGATGCACTTGCAGTTGCATAAGCCCAGCAAATTTGAGTGCTTCCTTGGTCTAGATTTGGGGTTACAATGTCATAATTGCAACTATTATATCTTTCTTGCCTCGCAATCTCATCAACACTCATAGAGTTGAGTGTGGTCAAATCGGAGATGGCGTCAGCAAAAATATCATCATATTTAACAAACCCTGTAAAACATGATACACATAACATTAAGACTATTAAAAATGCTAATATTTTTGCTTTTGACTGGTTACAATACTTTTTCATGTTACGGCACTATAATAACATATTTTGTATAATAGGGCAAATAGGGTTGGCATATTTTTGATAAATATAAAGATTAATATGATTAGTGTACAATTAACACAGTACACTTATTCAAAAAAGAACAAATTTGGGCAAATTCGGAAGTTTTTTGGTGCAGACGGAAGACTCGTCAATATGAGCGAGGCGAATATTTGTCGGAGCTGGAGTGCTAGCACTCCAAAAAAAGCGACGACTACTGAGTTCGAAAGATAGCATGCGCTATCTAAAAGCTGAAAGGCTTTTGTCTCTTAGGGTGAAACAAAAAAGCAAGTCACAAGGACTTGCAATTTTTTGGTGCAGACGGAAGACTCGTCAATATGAGCGAGGCGAATATTTGTCGGA
>JAEDFU010000031.1 GCA_016297915.1 Clostridia bacterium
AAAAAAAATTCAACAGTGATGTCGAATTTTTTTTGATTTCAATATTAAGTTTCCGTTTTAATCATTTAAGCAAAGACAATGTTTTAGTATCTCTCTTTTGTATCACTATCTGAGTCTTGTTCTTCGGTGTCACGATTAATTTCACTAAGCCCAGCATATCCCAAAATTGAAGTGCTCAAAATAGAAATTACAGCGCCCAGCCCATTTGCCTTTCTGCCATTGTCGGCATCTTCGAGCTTAGCATATTTTTCAGAATCATATTCCTTATATACCGAATTTTTGTAATCAGTAGTTTCCAAATGATTACACTTTTGCTCAAATTCTCTTGCATTAATTATACCACTTGTATATTGGTTATAATAAAGCAATTTATCTTCAGCCTTCGACTTTTTTAGAATATCGCTTTCAGCAAAATCTGATTCGATTTTTTTGTATTCAATAGAATCAATTAACATTCTACTAGTACAAAATAGCGTGCTTCCAAACATCGCTACAGCACCAGCAATCAGGACTGTTGACAGAGGTTTTACAACCTTGCCTTTTATTATTTTTTTCATAATATTCTCCATTATACGCACCAAAAATGCATACAACCAATTAATATTTATTTGTCACAAACACCATATATATTGTCAATAATATTTAATTATTTGACATTTATATGGTATTTGTTATCTTTCCATTTCCTCTTCGTGTTTTTTCTTTTTAACAAATTTTATATGCTCTTCTATCAAACCAGAATTAAAAATGTTAAAAGCTGCAACCGAAGCAAGAGTAGCTGCACCAATAATTCCAAACGCTGTTGGTATAGCAGCCGCTTTTTGATCTTCCACAGCATCCTTGTATTCCTGTTTTTGTTCAGTGTCAGCCATAAGATCTATAGCAGATCCTATATCGTCATTTTTGGAATTTTCATTCCTCTGCTTTAAGTATTCAGCAAAAGTTATATCTCCAGTAGTATACTTGTCTTCCAACTTTTGATCTCTTTCCAATATGTACTCATGATAAGATTGATTGTTATTAACAAAGTCAGTATAAATTTCATTTATTTTCAAATTTGCTTTTCTCATAAAAGATCCATTAACAATGCCTAAACTTGTTAGAACTGCAAATCCACACAAAAGCACTGTGTTTGCAGGTTTAATTCTTTTTACTTTTTTTATTTGTGTTTCATACACATAATTCTTTTTACTCATGATTTTTCCACCTAAAAATTAATTTTAATTATTTCAATATTTGATGATTACTTTATCATCTCGTCTTCATCTTCTTCGTCTTTGGAAATTACACTCTTTTTCATAAAACCATTCAACGACAAATCAGCAGATGTTATACCAATTGATGCCAAACCAAGAAGTGTTCCAACAGATAAAGCAATCCCACCAAGTTGACCTTGCATACTTGTTTTGTCGTATTCCTCGTTTATCTTTTCATCGCCAAATACTTTGATTGCTTCAGCTGCATTTTTTGTGTTATTTACTTGAGCTTTTTTGTTCATGTATTCTTCAAAAGTCATTTCACCAAAAGGATAATTATATTCAATCTCATCATTTTTTCTTGCAATGTACTCTCTAAATTCCATGTTGTTGTTTATAAAGTCACTTCTCAAATTGTCTAGTTTGTTATCTGCCCTTATTGCAGCCACAACACCAGATGCAACCATTGTAGTTGTTAGCGCTACAGAACCTAGTCCAAGTAATGCTTGTACTCTTGGTCTTTTTACAACTCTACATTCGTCATTTTGTTTTACTAATTTTTTGTTACTCATAATTATTCCACCTTTTATTATAATTCTTTTTCTTTTTCATCAACCGTCTGGATGTTCTCACCAGATACAGCACCAATCCCAAAAGATAAACCACAAGCAACAGTAGTACAGCCACTTGCAATTGCTGTAAGTATTGATCCAAAGGCAGTATTTGCCGCAGTATTTGCCTTTTTAACAGACTCAGCATCTGCATTGTTTTCAAAATAACCCATAACAATATCCGACTTGTCCATTTGGCATTTACGCTTTAAATACTCCGAATAAGTTAACTCTCCACTATCCAATTTTTCGGATAATTCATTTTCATATTTTTTTATTTCATACTCAATAATTTGACTATTGTCATTTGTGTAATCATCTACAATATCATTTAGTTGTTTCAAATTGTTTTTAGCAACAAAAATTGAGCCAACACAAAGCCCAGCCGACACAAGTGTCCCAATCAAAAGTTTGGAAGCTTGTGGTGTCAATTTTTTTGCAACCCTATCGCTTTTTATTTTTCTCATAAAACTCCCACCAGTTTGTTTAAACTTACTATATTATACCAAATAAAGATAGTGATTTCAATACCCTTTTAAAATTTTTTTAAACATTCAAAAAACCCTTGACATGGTGTCACTTTTTGTGATACTATACTCTCGTACAATTTGCGTGGCGGCGTAGCTTAGTTGGCTATAGCATTCGGTTCATACCCGAAAGGTCGTAGGTTCGAGTCCCACCGCCGCTACCAAAAATCAAGCACCTTTTGGTGCTTTTTTTGTTCTCGGCGGTGTGACTTGGGTGCTTTCCGCACCCCAGACGACTTTTAGTCGTCTTTCGAACCTGGGTAGCCGTCACTCCCACTGAGTGTTCCACACTCCTCGTTCCGGCAAATACAACCTTGTTGCATTGACGAGTCTCCACCGCCTTTTTACCAAATCCAATCCACCTTTTGGTGCTTTTTTTGTTCTCGGCGGTGTGACTTGGGTGCTTTCCGCACCCCAGACGACTTTTGGTCGTCTTTCGAACCTGGGTAGCCGTCACTTTCCTTGAGTGTTCCACACTCCTCGTTCCGGCAAATACAACATTGTTACATTGACGAGTCTCCACCGCCTTATACCAAATCCAATCCACCTTTTGGTGCTTTTTTGTTTTCGGCGATGCGACCAAATAACAAAACACACAAAAAAAACACATATTCAGCAAATAAGTATCGTGGAATATGTGCTTTTTATTTTGTTTAATCTATTTTGATAGTCAACAAATTACTTTGTAACTTTCTTGGTTGCTTTTGTGGATTTTTTGGACACAGCAGATTTTGCTGTAGACTTTTTTGCAACCGATTTTTTAGTTGTTGCTTTTTTTGCAACAGGTTTGGATGTTGACTTTTTTGTTGGTGCCTTTTTAGTAGATTTTACTACCTTAATTTCGTCTTTTTTTGCAGTTTTTGATGACCTTATCGTAGCAGCCTTAGTTGGCTTTTTTGCAACAATTTCTTCAACAACTTCAAATTTTTCTTCAGGAGCACCCATAACCAATTCGTGGTCGCCCAAATCAACATTATAAAATCTATTAAATGCACATTCGCAAGGATTCTCTTTGGATTTGTCACACATCACGCAATAATCAAAAGTTCCACAAGCATCTATGCCAAGCATCACACTCTTTTCCCATTTAATTTTATCCAATTCTCTTTGTTTATCAGATATTGCCATAATAATCTCCTTAATTACATGTCACTATTTAAACAAATATATCTTTTTTTGTCAAATATTATGACTAATCTTATAAAATT
>JAEDFU010000032.1 GCA_016297915.1 Clostridia bacterium
GGTGCTGCTGCGGGACTTGGTGCATCAGGACTTGCAACAATTGGACTTAAGATATTTGGCAAAGGCTCCAAGAGAGATAGACTATATAATAAGTTTAGACGCCAATATGATAAGTGTCATGATTATCAAGACAAAATGGAAAGACACAATCAAAAAGTATCTCAAGCAGAGCAAAATTTGGCTGATAGTCAAGAACAACTTGCAGGAGCTTTGAAACACAAATCAAGATATGTAAGAAAAGTGGCTAAAAGTAAGCGTAAACTTGGTATTTTGAGAGCAAAACAAATGCGTCAAAATAGCGAGTATAAGGCAAAAGTTCAGGACGCCGTTAAGACCAAAACTAGACTAAATGATATGGAAGACGATGCAGGCAAAACACTTGCTCAAAATGGCGAATTGCAAAAGTACAGAAAGATTACTGCTAAGTATCAAGCTAAGATTCAGCAAATCGAAGCAAGCAACATGGATCCTGATACCAAAGAACAATTAATCGACGATATCAAAACTAGACTTGAAGTTAAGCGTGCTAGACACACTATCAACGCTGACGGCGAAGACATCTCAATTTTGAGTGGTACATACAAGACTTATGACAAAGAAACTGCTGACTTGATTGCAAGTGTCAAGGGCAAAAAGACCAAACTTATGGAAAAATCCAACAATGATATCTTTGATAGAAATTCTGGACCAAGAGAAGTGTCTGTTGAGGAAGTTCCTGTTGTTACATCAGAAGATGTGAAAGAGTACAACGAAGCGATTGCTTCCAATACCGAAGAGGGCAAAAAGACAGCCGAAGCTATTAGACAAAGAATTGAGGATGTCAGCAAAAAAAGAAAACAATTCTTTGAAGAATATCGTGGACCAGAAAAAAGAATGATTAGCACTTTGGAAGATGCTAGCCAATCAACACTTGATTATTTGCTAAAACAAGGCAAAATTTCTCAAGCCGAATATGACGAAATTATGAACAGTCGTTATAATGGTAGCAAAGAGGAAGAGACAGAGTCAAAAACTCAAACAATGCCACAACCAACTGCACAAAAGGCTCAAGGAAATCAACAAGCAAGTGTCAAACAAAGTGCAGATGCTGAGTCTCAAAGATAATCAAAAACTTTTTAGGAATTAGAGAATATCTAATTCCTTTTTTTTGGTATTTCCAAATTACGACAAGTTTGTATTTGACAAATGTAAATTTAGTTGCTAACATATTATTGATTTTTTTAATAAATATTATTTAGAGGTTTAAATGGGGAAAAAATTTGAAGAATACAAAAAATCCAATGTCAAAATTTTTGGATTTAGTTGGGAGACCAAAAAATTCTTTTTGACAATGGGAATTGCTTTGGGAGTGCTAATTGCACTTGTTGCACTAACACTGCTTGGAGTGGATATTAGTTGGTATGGAGTGATGATAGGACTTGGATTTTTGTCCGCACTTGCTCTATCTCAACAATTGTTCAAAGAGAGAGATTTGAGTAGCGATTATCCATATACTCTTATTTGGTGGATTTTCCCTTTGTCTATAGTCGGTGCTAGAATATACTTTTTGATTTTTGACGGCAGTCTTAATACCTTTTTGGATATAGTACGAGTTTGGGACGGCGGTCTTGCAATTTATGGTGGTGTTATGGGTGGCTTTGCAGGACTTGTTATCTCTTGCCTTATTCACAAAGTAAATATTATCAAGACTACTGATGGTGTAGCCCCAGTTTTGGCTTTGGGGCAGGCTTTTGGACGAATTGGTTGTATCTTTGGCAAATGTTGTTATGGTGTCAAGGTTACAAATAGGGCGTTGCAATGGTTTCCAATTGCACTTTATGTTCATGGCGATTATCATTATGCAACTAATTTTTATGAGAGTATTTTGGATTTGCTTTTGTTTATGGGTCTTACAATACTTTTGCGTAAAGTCAAAATCAATGGCATTGTGACTTTTGCATACTTGTTTGGTTATGGTATTATAAGGTTTATTCTTGAATTCTTTAGGGATCAGGCACAAACACTATATTGGGGTTCGTTCCCTGTATCCCAGCTTTTAAGTATACTATGTGTAGTTGCAGGCGTTGTTGGAATATGTGTTTTACTTTTGGTTAATAATAAAAAATCGGCAAATAAAGGTGCAACAACCAAAACCGAGTAATTTATTGCAAAAAGAGTAAAATTTTAGATGTTTAAAAGAGTCAAAATCATTCAAATTATAGGTAGTTTGCTAGTATTTGTGTATTTGGGGCTATTTGTTTCAAATGTAATATTTGGATACTTGGGTGCGCTTGATACATTTATATTTTCGATTTTGCTAGTTGCAATAGGTTTTGACCTTATCTGGAAAGGTGTTTTGCTCAAGAGTTCGTCTACACTTTGGTTTGCAATTTGTTTGATACTATGGGCAATACTAATCCTCATCCTCAAATTATACAATCAAAATATTCAAGAATACATTTTTGTTTTTGCAAGTATTCCTTTAATTCCAAGTGCACTTAACATGATTGTGTTCAAAAACTCCATTTATTTAAAAGTAATAATAATTAATATATCTATTATAGTACCAATATTACTTATGCAATTTTTGACTTTGAGTTGGTGGTGGCTAGTTCTTATTGCAACCGCTAGCGTAGGGGTGTCTATTGTAATTTGTAGATTTATTGGTCTAAAGCGAGGTCGCAGTGGCAAAGTTTGATATCTCCAAAAAAGGTTATGATACCGAACAGGTAGACACCTTTATAAACAAACTCAGTGTAAAATACGAGGAAAAACTATCCGAGCAAAAGGATAGGGTTTTTGCACTCAAAAATGAACTCAGTAGACTTGAGGATAGACTCGAAAATTACAAAGACAAGGACAAGCAGATATCTCAAGCACTTATTTTTGCAGTAGAAAAAGCTGAGCAAATTGAGAATAATGCAAGCAAACTGTATGATTTGGAAATCAAGCGTATTAGACTGCTCTACAAAAATTGGGAGAGTTTGGTTACAAAATTATTTATGCTTGATGTTCCGGCTACTCTTAAGCGTGAAGTTGCCGAATTTAATAATACTGTCAAGGAAGTTTTGGAGCAAAATAACAGGATTTCTGGTGGTGTTATTCGTAAGGATTTGCACAACAATTCGGATAATTACATTCGAAATCTTCTTAACAAAATGGATTATGCGTTCAATTCCAAAAACAAGCCAGCTGATCCTCAAAACACACTTGCATCAATGTCCAAAGAGACCGAAAAAGAAAACAATCGAATTATCGACCTTAGTGGCAAGTTGGACAAAATCAAAGTCAAAGGTTCTGGCAATATGGCGGAGAATTATCTTAATAGTGGCGACGCTGACGAAAACTCTGTATTTGCCAAAAACTTGATGCGAACAAGACCGGAGTCAAAGCCAAGCGAAAGTGGCTTTAACCTAGACGATGTTCTTAATCCAAAGGAAGATTTGGACGAAATCATGAAGGCGTTTGACTTTTTTATAGAAAACGACAACAATGAGAACAAATAATTAGAGTTTT